>NZ_CP034570.1:1544710-1853652 GCF_003970695.1 Maribacter sp. MJ134 | reverse complement strand
CCCTGTATTGAAATCTTGCTCCGTTAGAATTAAAGTAACCTATACCGTTTACCCCGAAATCCGTGCCGGTATAGGAAGTGTAGTTAGAGGTTTCCGCGCAGCTACTATTTACAAGGATATCTCGTATAAGCTCTTCTTCCGAGAGACCAGTGTCCACTTGGAACTGACCATAACAAGATAGGGTGGTGAGCAATAAGAGTAATACCGCTTTTTTCATTTCTGGTCTAGGGCAAAAGTAATCTTTGCGATTTCTCGTTAGCTAGGAATATAAAAACTATTTTGGACTTATCATTATTTTATAAGTTAAGAGTGATTTTTTTTCAGATGAAAACAATATACGAGGTATTTAAATAGAAAAATAGTCAGGCTTACTCCTTGGATATAGGTGGTAATTCGTATTTTATCGGTCTTAATCAACGAGTATTGAATTTAGAGCTATTACTTCCTTTTTGTGCCGCAACGGCGGCCTTGGCCCTATCACCCGGACCAGATAATATTTTTGTGTTAATACAGAGTATGACCAATGGTAAACGATATGGTTTAGCCACTATCGCAGGGCTTATGACGGGTTGTTTAGTCCATACGAGCTTATTGGCATTTGGGGTATCCATAATAATAAAGGATAACCCCATTGTGTTTAATGCGATTAAGATTTTTGGAGCCTTATACCTTTTGTATTTGGCATGGCAAGTTTTAAATTCGGATGAGGCCATTTCCTTGGGCAATGGTAAAGGCAATAAGAAAGGGCTTTTGGCCTTATTTAAGCAGGGGTTTGTTATGAACGTACTTAACCCTAAGGTGACCATTTTCTTTTTAGCATTTTTCCCTGGCTTTTTGTTCTCAGAAGAATTGAGTACCGTGGTACAATTTTATGTTCTAGGCTTTTTGTTTATTCTGGTCTCTTCTTTCGTTTTTTGTGGAATAGCTCTTTTAGCTGCTTCTATAGCTGATTTTCTAAAGAAAAATGCTAGAACAGGAGCTGTATTAAAGTGGCTTCAAATTATTGTTTTTGTGGGAATAGCTATCTACTTGTTGATAGGTTGAGCAAATTTAAACTTAAACTTGATTTTGAGTTTGTACTTTTACAATATGTCCGAAAAGGTAAAGATTATTGAATGTCCCAGGGATGCAATGCAAGGCATAAAAGACTTTATACCTGTGCATAAGAAAGTGAGGTACATTCAATCTTTGCTCAGCTGTGGTTTTGATACCATAGACTTTGGAAGTTTTGTTTCGCCAAAGGCCATTCCGCAAATGGTAGATACGGCTGAGGTCCTGGCAAAGCTAGATTTATCCGGAACTACAAGCAAGTTGCTGGCCATAGTAGCGAATGTTAGAGGGGCAAAGGCAGCTGCTTTACATCCGGAAATACGATACCTAGGATTTCCATTTTCTATTTCGGAAAACTTTCAGATGCGAAATACCCACAAGACTGTGGCCGAATCTGTCGTTACGCTAGAAGAAATTTTCAATATTGCGGACGCGGCCAATAAGGAAGTAGTAACTTATATATCCATGGGTTTCGGAAATCCCTATGGAGACCCATGGAATGTGGATATTGTTGGAGAATGGACAGAAAAACTGGCGGGTATGGGCGCTAAGATCTTATCATTGTCGGACACCGTGGGTACATCGGATCCTGAGACCATTACTTATCTTTTCTCAAATCTCATTCCGAAATATCCAAATATAGAATTTGGAGCTCACTTACACACGACCCCCACAAAATGGCATGAAAAAGTCAATGCTGCTTATAAAGCGGGATGTCAACGTTTTGATGGTGCCGTTCAAGGATTTGGTGGTTGTCCAATGGCCAAGGACGAGCTTACAGGTAATATGCCAACCGAAAAAATGTTATCGTATTTTACCGCCGAAAAAGCACGCACAGGGGTGAATTGGCTGGCTTTTGAAGCGGCCTATAATAAGGCTTCCGAGTTATTCGGTGCCTACCATTAATTTCTTAATATATCATCGAGTAAATTTTCCAAATCTAGGTGAAATAAGGTGCCTTTTACCAAGTCATTCATAGCTTTTAGCTCCTCTACGTTCATGGCAAAGGAAACTTGTGTAAAGGGAGAGTCTACCAATAATGCCCTACAAGAGTGCTTTGCGCTGCAATCGGCGCATGGCGAACTGGAGCGTTTGGCGTGCTGAATATTCTTTAGAAACTGCCATAATTCCTCTTTGCTCAGCATTAAACCAGTATCTCTAAAGACCAATTGAATTTTCTTCGTTGTATAACTCGGTGCGGTAGGCCATTCGAAAGCTATTCCAAATGAGTTGACATATAAGAGGTTTACATCTGTCATCTTGTGTGGGTAAAATTTATATTGCTTGTCAAAAATACTATTCTTATTTAGAATGATTAAAAATAATTTGATATTCTTGTATACGGGGATTAAAGAGATAATCCATTGGAAAAAAAAGTCATAATTGAATAAAACCCAATAAAAGCTCATTAAATTTGTAAAAAGCGATAAGGATGAACAAGACTATAGAAGCACTGTTAAACGACCAGATTAAATATGAGGCAAACGCGTCCATGCACTACTTGGCCATGGCTTCATGGGCCGATGCTCAAGGATACAACGGAATTGCAGAATTCTTTTACAAGCAATCGGAGGAAGAGCGTGTTCACATGACTAAATTGGTAAAATTTGTAAATGAACGTAGTGGAAAGGTAATAGTACCGGCTTTAGAAAAACCCAAAGAAAGCTTTGAATCCCTAAATGAATTATTTGCCGATTTCTTAAAGAGTGAAATGTTCGTAACGGAGCAAATCAATCACGTTATCTTCGAATGTTTAAATAAGAAAGACTACAATGTCCATAATTTTATGCAGTGGTATGTTACGGAACAACTCGAGGAGGAAGCCGTAGCCAGAACACTTCTGGATAAGCTGAACATCATCGGAGACGATAAATCCGGGCATTATATGTTTGACAGGGACATTAATGCCATAGCCCTATCGGTAGATGCTGAGGAATAGCAAACAGTGTCTGTAAAAGTTTTCAAAAAAGACTTCCAATTGGAAGTCTTTTTTTAGTAGCTTTGTTGTTATTTAGATTTAATAAAAATAATGAAGACAGCATTTTTTATGACTCCTTGTTTGGTTATCGACTCTAATTGTGGCGATTGTACTGCCGTGGGTAAGAAAAAGAAGTGCTGTAAAAAGTATAAAAAAAAGGGTAAGAATAACTGCAAACGCTGCCCCAAAATCTAAAACAATAATTTCTTTTATTTTAATATAATCTAAATAGATATTATTGGATATCAGTTATTTGTATTGGTTCTAACTGGTTTCTCACGTAGTTTTATAGTATAATAAATAAAAAAATGTTATGTCTATAAGATTAGGAAATAGTTGTATCAATTGTGAAAATTTAGTTGAAGGTAATACCTGCAAAAAACATGGTGTGCAAGTGGGTAACAGTTACACTTGTGACAGTTTTGAAATGAAGGCAGCATTAAAAACGGAGCAGAATTGTGTTAGTTGCGTTCGCTTTGAAGCAAGCGACTGCGCCAACCCTCAAAAAGCTGCACCTGGGATGTCTTGCAACCATTGGGCTCCTCAAAACATTACTGCATAATATTCCAAACATCATTGAATAAAAATAGGACTCCGGAGGAGTCCTATTTTTATTTATGCCATAGCCCAAGTGTTAAATTTTTAATTTTATTTAGATTTAATACAAATAAGCTTGTCCGTTGTCATTTTAGGTTTTAGATTTGTTGCTCTATTTAAAACAAGTCTAAATAAACTTAAAAACCTAATAATGAAAAGAATTGTATTTGCAGTAGCTATAGTTGGAGGATTACTATTGACCTCATGCGAGTCGGATGATAATGGTGGAGACATAGGAGCAACTTGCTCTGATGGAGTAATGAACGGTGATGAAACCGGTATTGATTGTGGCGGTTCCTGCGCACCTTGCGAAACTGCCATTGAAAACCCTGCCACCTATCTATTTTCTAGAAACGGTGAGAGTACGGTCAGTTTCTCCGGTCAGACTACTCGGTTAAAGATGGGCGATGAAATTGTAAGTGCATTAAAGAACCCCATGATGACGGCGAATGAATTATTGGCCATGTACGCCCACGCAATGGGTGATATGAATTTTGAAGATGCAGAATTAAATGCTTCCGATAAAAATATGAGAAGTAAAACGGCTGCATCCGCAGATTTCTTCTCCTCTAATGCCACCGACCAGGCTTTGATACGTGCAGATTTTGACCAGTGGTTGACGGCTCAGGCTGAGGAGGTCTTTCCAAATTGGAACGTAGCGGCATCTGCTGGAATGGCGGGCCAACTACCCGATGGAGCATCCACACGTTATGTAAATGAAAAAGGATTGGAATACGACCAACTATGGACAAAAGGTTTAATCGGCGCATTAACCGCTGACCAATTATTGAATAATTATTTAAGTCCAGCCGTTCTGGATGCCGGCGAAAATATAGCTGATAACGATAACGGTACACCTGCTGAGGGTAAGACCTATACCAACATGGAGCATAAGTGGGATGAGGCTTATGGTTATGCTTATGGTTTAAATGCGGATGCTGCAAATCCAAATGCTGATTTAGGTGCGGATAGTTTTTTGAACAAGTATATCGGTAGGGTAGAAGGCGATGATGACTTCGCCGGTATAGCGGATGAAATTTTCCAAGCATTTAAGTTAGGAAGAGCGGCTATTGTTGCCAAACAATACGATGTTAGGGATTCGCAGGCAGCAATTCTAAGAAAGAAAATTTCTGAAGTAATTGGGATTAGAGCTGTCTTCTACTTGCAACAAGCTAAAGTGTCATTAGATCAGGAAAGCCCGGCATACGGAACAGCTTTTCATGATTTATCCGAAGGTTACGGATTTATTTATAGCCTTCAGTTTACAAGAAAACCAAGTTCCAATGAGCCTTATTTCACTAAATCTGAGGTAGATGCCTTTTTGGTTGATTTAATGGACGATGGCGCAAACGGACTTTGGGACGTAGAACTGGCTACCTTGGATAGTCTGGCAGCGGCCATTGCCGATAGATTTGAGTTTACTTTAGAACAAGCTGCAGAATAGTTTGAGTTGTGTTATGTTGATAAAAAAAGTGACTCTTTCCTTATCTAGAATGAGTTGCTTTTTTTATTTTCGCTTTTAATTAGAATAAATAAAAATAAGCTATGGAGAGGATTTTTGGAATTGCGTTTTTTCTGTGCCTGGTTTGGGCCTGTTCTACCGATAATGAGGGAGAAGAACCTGTTATAAATCCAGGTGCTGAGGTAAATTTTGAAAGGAGTGCCATGTTGGTGAACTGGGCGGATAACATTATTATTCCGTCTTATGAAGCTTTTAATGGTGACATGGCCGCCTTAAATGCATCTTTTGAATTATTCAAAGGAGCGTCCAGTGAAGCCAATCTCACAGATTTGCGTGCGGCATGGCTCGCGGCGTACAAAACATGGCAACGTGTTTCCATGTTTGAAATAGGACCGGCCGAAACGGTTGGACTTCGATTAAATCTTAATATCTATCCCACGGACCCGGAAAAGATTGATGCCTATGTTGCATCAGGGGCATATGACCTTTCATTATCTTCCAATAGAGATGCTAAAGGTTTTCCGGCGCTAGATTACCTGATTAACGGTTTAGATACTACTGATGCGGCTATCGTGGCCAAGTTCAATACTGCGGACAAAGATGCCCTGCTTTCTTATATGGAGGACGTCCTCAACGATATGACCCTACTTTCCAGTGGTGTTCTTGCGGAATGGAAATCGGGTTATAGGGATACTTTTGTGGCTAATGATGGTGCTTCGGCTACGGCATCCGTAGACCGTATGGTCAACGATTATATATTTTACTACGAAAAATTCCTCAGAGCAGGTAAAATGGGTATTCCCTTGGGTGTTTTTTCGGGCAGTCCATTGCCTGAAAATGTTGAAGGCTACTACGAACAGGAAATCGCCAATACCCTGTTTTTAGAAGGATTAAGCGCTGTACAGGATTTCTTTAACGGTAAGCACTATGGTTCCAGCGCTTCAGGGGAAAGTTTGGCTTCCTATTTAGATGTCCTCAATACGGTGAAGGATGGGGAAGATTTGAAAGCGCTTATCAACAATCAGTTCAATACGGCAAGGAACATGGTAAGTAGTTTAGCTCCCTTTAGGACCGAAATTGAAAATAATACGCCACCTACCAATATGCTCTTGGCTTACGATGAGGTACAAAGAGTGGTGCCCTTATTAAAAGTAGATATGGTTTCGTCCATGAGTATTAGTATCGATTTTGTTGATGCCGATGGCGACTAATGACCTTTGTAGCTAAACATATAAAAGCTCCTACGGAGGCCGCCCCTTTGGCGGTCTTTCGTATTTTATTCGGTTTAATGATGCTTATAAGTATTATTAGGTTCTGGAGCTACGGGTGGATTGATAAATTGTACATACAGCCCAAGTTATTTTTTTCCTATTATGGTTTTGAGTGGGTAAAACCCATCGGTGATTATACGTATTTGCTTTTCGCAATTTGTGGGATTTCGGCCTTTTTTGTGGCATTAGGTTATCGGTACAGAATATCTATTATCGTTTTCTTTTTAAGCTTTACCTACATCGAGCTAATGGATAAGACCACCTACCTAAATCATTATTATTTTATAAGTATCTTAAGTTTTTTAATGATCTTTCTTCCTGCACAGGCATACTTTTCAGTTGATGCAGCACGAAACCCTAAAAAAGCCTTTCAATACATTCCCGCTTGGACCATAAACAGTATAAAACTATTACTGGGAATTGTCTATGTATACGCAGGTTTGGCAAAATTGAACTCCGATTGGTTATTCAAAGCTATGCCCTTGAAAATTTGGCTTCCGTCTAAGTTCCATATTCCATTGATCGGTGATCTGTTGAGTGAAGAATGGGTACACTACGCTTTTAGCTGGACGGGAGCAATCTATGATTTAGCTATTCCATTTTTGTTATTGTCAAAAAGAACACGCCCCTATGCTTTCATTTTAGTAGTAGTTTTTCATGTACTTACACGCGTACTTTTCCCTATAGGAATGTTCCCCTATATTATGATTATTGCTACACTTATCTTTTTTGATAATGGCCTTCATCACAAGATAATTGCTTATATCGGGCGCCTACTCAGATTCAATACTTCTCGGTTTAACAATCAGAAGGTCTTCAGAGAAAATACCATGGGGTTGGCTTCCTTAAAGTATTCGGTCGTAGTTCTTTTTTTTATACTTCAGTTAACAGTTCCTTTCCGCTATCTATTATATCCGGGAGAATTATTTTGGACGGAAGAAGGGTATCGGTTTTCGTGGAGGGTAATGCTCATGGAGAAATCTGGGTATGCCCAGTTTAAAGTGGTCGATGCTGAGACCAATAGATGGTTTTACGTAAATAATTCAGACTTTTTAACACCATTTCAGGAAAAGCAAATGGCATTTCAACCAGATTTCATTTTAGAATACGCACACATGCTAAAGGAGCATTTTGAAGAGGACGGTCATAAGCAAGTGGCTGTCTATGCGGACTGTCAAGTAAGTTTAAACGGTAGATTAAGTACAAGATATATAGATCCTGATAGGGATTTAACCAAGGAGAAGGCTTCTTTTGCCCATAAAGATTGGATTATACCATTTAAGGATGAGATTAAAGGAATTTAGTGGATTACTGCTATTGTTAATGACTTTCCCGGTATGGGGTCAACTAAGTATATCAGGAAGTATCACGAACGAGGAAGGTAAACCACTCCCTGATGTGGAGGTATATCTGCGTGAATTGGAACGTTTGGAAATGACCGATGCTAATGGAGTTTTTACGTTTGGAGATATACCCGGTGGTAAGTATTCTATTGTAGTTTTTGCCTATGAATATGAAGTATTGGAAAAAGAATTGACTTTTGACAAGCCTTTTTCCTTGGATATCATATTACAAAGACTGCAGGCGGAAAATCTTTCTGAAGTAGTGCTCACACAGAAGCGAGAACAGGTTTTTGCTTTAAAACAACTTAAAAAGGTAGAAGGTACAGCAATCTATGCGGGTAAAAAGAGCGAAGTAGTGCTGCTTGATGGCATTACAGGAAATTTAGCTGCCAATAATCCTCGACAGATTTACAGTCAGGTGGTAGGTCTTAATATTTACGATAATGGCGATGCCGGTCTTCAACTTAACATTGGTGGTAGGGGATTGGACCCCAACAGAACCGCAAATTTCAATACGAGACAAAATGGTTACGACATTAGTGCGGACGTTCTAGGCTACCCAGAAAGTTACTATACGCCACCCGCGGAAGCTCTGGAAGAAATTCAAGTTGTAAGAGGTGCCGCATCCTTACAATACGGCACGCAGTTCGGTGGTTTGGTGAACTTTAAATTCAAAAAACCAAGTACTACCAAAAAAATAGAATGGGTAAGTAGGCAAACCTTGGGTTCCTATAACCTTAGGACCAGTTTCAATAGTCTAAGCGGTACGGTAGGTAAACTTAGCTATTACACCTACATTAATTATAAGGAAGGAAATGGGTTTAGACCAAACTCCGATTATAACAGTAGAAACTATTTTGCCCATATAGGATACCAACTTACGGATAGGACCAAGCTCACCTTAGAGACCACTTTCCTGAATTACTTGGCCAAACAACCAGGAGGCTTAACGGATGCTCAGTTCATCGCAGATCCAACCTTTAGCAACAGGGACAGAAACTGGTTTGATGTAGATTGGAAATTATATTCCCTGCGTTTAGATCACAAATTTTCTGATAAGACGGATTTTAGTTTGAACATCTTTGGATTGGATGCTTCAAGGAGTGCACTAGGTTTTAGGACCAACCGTGTTTCCCAGCCAGATGACCCTGAGGAACCAAGGGAATTATTGATTGATAATTTTAAAAATTGGGGTGCAGAGGCACGGGTGCTTACGAGATATAAACTAGGCGGTACGGAGTCAGCCTTGCTACTTGGTTCAAAAATATATAAGACGGATAATAATCAAAGACAGGGACCTGGAACAAATGCTTCCAATGCCGATTTCAATTTTGCCGATGACGCCTTCCCCAATTACGAACGGCAATCTCAATTTGATTTCCCCAATTTTAATCTAGCCTTTTTCGGGGAGAACATTTTTAATATTACCCCAAAGTTTACGCTAACGCCCGGATTTAGGTTAGAACATATAAAAACAGAAAGTATTGGTAGCTTTAGGAATGTTGTTTTGGATTTGGCAGGTAATCCACTATTGAACGAAGAGATTGACGATAACAGAATATTCGATAGAACTTTTCTTTTATTGGGACTAGGCACTACGTATAAGGTGACCCCAACTACGGAGTTATATGGAAATTTTTCCCAAAACTACCGGTCGGTAACCTTTAGTGATATTAGGGTGGTGAACCCTTCTTTTCAGGTAGATGAAAATATTGGGGATGAAGATGGTTTTACGGCTGATTTAGGACTGCGAGGTAGAATAAAAGATGCTCTGTCTTATGATTTGAGTGCATTCGGGTTGTTGTACGATAACAGGTTGGGAGAGGTATTGAAAAGTGAAACCAGGACCAATGCTGCCGGTGAAGAGGTAGAAACTGGACGTATCGTTCGTTTCCGCGGTAATATAGGAACCGCTTTTATGTACGGATTGGAAGGTTTTGCCAATTGGAGTTTAAAGGAAACGTTCTTACCATCGAAAGAGAAGTTAAAACTGAATTATTTCTTGAATTTGGCCTTGACCAATTCTGAATACCTATCCTCTGAAGAAACCAATGTAGAAGGTAATCAAGTAGAGTTTATCCCGAATGTCAACCTGAAAACGGGATTGAATTTTGGATTTGGTAATCTATTGGGCAGTTTGCAATACACCTACTTGTCCAATCAATTTACAGACGCGACCAATGCACTACAGGATACTAACGACAATCAACGTGGTATCGAGGGAGAAATTCCCGCATACGATATATTAGACCTTTCCTTGTCTTACAGTTACAAAAAATGGAAGCTAGAGGCAGGAATCAATAACGTATTGAACAATAGCTATTTTACACGTAGGGCTACGGGATACCCGGGACCTGGAATAATTCCTTCGGAACCACGAACCTTTTATACCACCTTGCAACTAAAGCTGTAATACAAATAAAAAAGCCCCAAGATTGAGGCTTTCTAAACTATGGTCGTAATTGTAGTGTTTGTTATTGCTTTAAGTAAACAAAACGTTCCAGTCTGGCCAATTCCTTATCATCAACATATTTGCCAATTTCTTTTCTAAACTGTGCCATGTTCTTATAAGGTCTATATTCCTCGAACTCATGAGCCATACGTTTTCCAACACCTGGAAGGGCTAAAATCATTTCTTCCGATGCCGTGTTCAACTCAATAGGAACAAATACATAATTTTCATAACGAGCCACCTCCGTTTCATCAACATATTTACCTATTTCACGTCTAAATTGAGCTAAAGATACATAAGGTCTATATTCCTCGAACTCATGTGCCATACGGTCACCAACACCTGGAATCATCTTAAAATCGGCCTCCGCAGTAGTATTTAAATTGAAGGGCACGAACATTTTTTTGTACAATTCGGAGGTATTTACCTCGCTACCGAACAAACTATTAAAATCCGTCATGGTGAGAAACGGTCTACTTTTTACAATTTTTTCAACCATTTCGTCGGATATGCCAATAGCTTTCAAATCTTCCTCCGTAGCCAAATTGGCATTTAACACAGTTGTCATTTCCGATTTTGTAACTTCCTGAACTTCTTCAGTGGCCGATGCTTCTTGTTCCGCAGTTGCAGCTTCGGTGCTTTTGTCTTTTTTATCTTCTTTGCATGCCAAAACCATAATGGCCAATAGTGTTAAACTGCATGTCAATTTTAAAAAATGTCTCATTGTTTTTGTTTTAGTAGTAATATATATGAATAACCGATTAATGCTAATAGGATCATGCTCCCAGGGGCAAGGGTAGGTAGAGCGCCTGATAAACTTTCTATAAATAAATCCCAATCACGGGCATTAGGCTTCATTTCCATTTCAAACTCATAGTTGGCCCTTAAATGCAGAAAGGTGCCATAGATACCGCTTAGTGCCGTACAACCCAAAATAACTTTGAACAAGGTTATTACAAAAGAAGACCTTTTGAATAGTAGTATGATAAGGACCAAAATGGCACTGCCAATACAAAATAGGGGTATTCTTTGTAGCGTGTCTTCATAATGACTTAGAAGATATAATTCCAAACCAACACCCAACAGCATGAAAACGAACGTAGCAAAAATGAGCTGTTTTTGTTGCTGCTGTTCAAATGTATCCTTTTGTGTCTTCATTGCCTTTGGCAAAATTAAGGATGAATAATGGGTTATGAAAATTATTTAGATGAATTCTAAATAATGTTTGCAAGTTCAAATGAGTTTTCTTTTCCCATTACTTAAAGACAATTGTTATTACCTAGGACATATTGCTTTTAATGACCGTTAATATCAGTTGCTATTAGGATAGTGTAGTGTGTACTATGGATAGCTACTACAAGCATAACACCTAGCTTTATTGGTTTAATGTTGAGCTTTTGAACTTTTGCTAGATAAACGTTTACCTCTTTAACCAAAGGAATATATATCGTCTTGATGGCTTTTATTGTTGTATTCATTTTACTTCCTATTGCTTGGTTCAAGAATTTTCTTTGGCTAGAACGACACTTGTAGTCTTCTTTTTTTACGGACCATACCAACTACAGCGCATCCAATGAACGTATGCAAGGCATCCATATCAACAAAATATTGGTCTTCTAATACCTGGTTTTCTCATTTCTTGAAGTAAAAAGAGTATCTTTGCACGCAATTAAATCCTTAATTGCAATGGAAGCTCACCTAAACAAAATTCTCGGAGAAGGTCTAACTTATGATGACGTACTCTTGGTCCCGGCATATTCTGAAGTGCTTCCTAGGGAAGTCAGTATAAAATCAAAATTTACACGGAACATTACCATTAATGTTCCTATCGTTTCCGCGGCTATGGATACGGTTACCGAATCCAGCATGGCTATTGCCATTGCCCAAGAGGGCGGTATTGGTGTATTACATAAAAATATGACCATAGAACAACAGGCGATAAAGGTCAGAAAAGTGAAGCGAGCGGAAAGCGGAATGATTTTGGACCCTGTTACGATGCCTTTGAATTCTAAGGTAAGTGATGCCAAGGCCAATATGAAAGAGCATAGTATCGGTGGTATTCCCATAGTGGATGCAGAAGGAAAATTGATCGGTATCGTCACCAATAGGGACTTACGTTTTGAGAAAAACAACGAAAGGCCTATTGCTGAGGTGATGACATCTGAAAATTTGGTCACTGCCGCAGAAGGAACCTCACTCTCTGAGGCAGAGGATATATTACAGGACCATAAGATAGAGAAGCTTCCTGTGGTAGATATGGACAATAAGCTGGTCGGTCTCATCACTTTTAGGGATATTACGAAACTTACGCAGAAACCCAATGCCAACAAGGACAAGTACGGACGTTTAAGAGTGGCTGCCGCTTTAGGAGTTACGGGCGATGCCGTGGATAGGGCAGAAGCTTTGGTCAATGCTGGGGTCGATGCAGTTGTAATAGATACGGCACATGGTCATACCAAAGGAGTGGTTTCCGTCTTAAAGGAGGTTAAGGAACGCTTTCCGGACCTTGATGTCATTGTTGGAAATATTGCAACGGGTGAAGCTGCTAAATACTTGGTGGAGGCGGGTGCCGATGCCGTGAAGGTGGGTATTGGTCCAGGTTCCATTTGTACAACAAGGGTTGTTGCAGGAGTCGGTTTTCCACAGTTTTCTGCGGTTTTAGAGGTCGCTACGGCCATTAAAGGTTCAGGGGTTCCCGTAATTGCAGATGGTGGTATTCGTTATACAGGAGATATTCCAAAGGCGATCGCCGCTGGCGCCGATACGGTAATGTTAGGTTCTCTCTTAGCAGGAACTAAAGAATCTCCCGGAGAAACTATCATTTATGAGGGTAGAAAATTTAAGTCTTACCGAGGAATGGGTTCTGTTGAAGCTATGAAGCAAGGAAGTAAAGACCGATATTTTCAAGATGTTGAAGATGACATTAAGAAGTTAGTCCCTGAAGGTATTGTCGGCAGGGTTCCTTACAAAGGGGATTTGTTCGAGAGTATTCACCAGTTTGTGGGTGGTCTGCGCGCAGGGATGGGCTATTGTGGCGCTAAAGATGTGAACGACCTAAAGGAAAATGGAAGGTTTGTAAAAATAACGGCAAGTGGTATTAATGAGAGCCATCCACACGATGTCACCATTACAAAGGAATCTCCTAATTACAGTAGATAAAAGAGCCATTTTTAGCTAAGTATATAAAGAAGCCGAGTGTTCCCACTCGGCTTTTAGTTATAATATTATGTCATGTCGGAGATTATTTTCCTTCGGCAGCGTAGGTTTTCCAATCTTTGTCCTTGTAGATATTTTCTCCAAAGTATTTTGCAATGTTCAGAAAAGGTTCCGGTTTTTGATATCCTGATACGGGAGAAAGCATATTCAATTCCTCATCCAAGAATATTGTGGTAGGATAACTTAAGCGACCCTGCATTAATGTTGCAGCAAACTCGTGATATCCTTTTCTTCCAGAAGGAACAAATTTATAGGTTTTCCCCTTGAACTCTATGGGCTCTTTACCTTCGCCGTCCAATTTTACCATATAATAGTTCTTGGACATGTATTCCGCAACTTCTGGATTTTGAAAAGTATCCTTATCCATTTTTTTGCACCATCCGCACCAATCCGTGTAGACATCGATAAATACTTTTTTAGGATTTTTGTCTGTTGCGGCAAGTGCTGCAGCTTCGTCCCAACTTAACCATTGTACCTCTTGGGCTGCAGCAAAATTTGTACTGAGCGCAATGACTAAAAGTATGACGTAATTTTTATAGGAAGCCTTATGTTTTATCATCGTATATTTTTGAGCAATTAGTCCAACAACTATACCAAAACTAACGATTTTTTAAAAGCTTTATTTTACTTTGGCAGGTTCCTTAACATCAAAAAGGTCTTTTACGTCCACTTGGTTATTGATGAGGTCATTAAAAGTTTCCCTTTCCCTAATGAGAATGGCTTGTCCGTTATGCCAGAGCACCTCTGGCGGTCTAAACCTGGAATTGTAGTTGCTAGCCATCGTAAAACAGTATGCTCCTGCATTCTTAAAGCATAGAATGTCACCTTCGGATATTTCGTTGATACGTCTATTGCTCGCAAAAGTATCCGTTTCGCAAATATAGCCTACCACAGAATAATAGCGTTCCCTTCCTTTTTCATTGGATATGTTTATGATTGAATGAGAAGCTCCATAAAGCATGGGCCGAATGAGATGGTTAAAACCGGAATCGATACTAGCGAAGACCGTAGAAGTAGTTTGTTTTACTACGTTTACCTTGGCAAGAAAGAATCCTGCTTCACTTACTAAAAATTTACCCGGTTCAAAAGCTAAAGTCAGTTCCTTTCCGTACTCTTTGCAAAATTCATTGAAGCGTTTGCTTAGTTTTTTGCCCAATTCTTCTACATTGGTTTCAATATCACCGTCCTTATAAGGCACTTTAAACCCACTTCCAAAATCAATAAAGTCTAATTTTTTAAAATTCTTTGCTGTTTCAAATAGGATTTCCGATGCGTACAGGAAGACGTCAATATCAAGTATATCGCTGCCCGTATGCATGTGTATTCCGTTGATATTCATCTGGGTTAATTCTACGATTCGTAATAGATGTGGAATTTGATGAATACTTATTCCGAACTTAGAATCTATATGGCCAACAGATATATTGGAGTTACCCCCCGCCATAACATGTGGGTTAATTCGAATACACACAGGAATATCAGGATGCTTGCTTCCAAACTGTTCTAGAATGGAGAGGTTATCGATATTTATACGAACCCCCAATTTTGCAGCCTCTTCAATCTCTTCTAAAGAAACCCCGTTAGGCGTGAATATGATAGATTCCGGTTTAAAACCGGCCAAAAGACCTAATTGCACTTCTTGAATGGAAACGGTATCCAAACCGCTGCCTAGACTGTTCATCAGTTTAAGAATGGAAATATTAGAAAGCGCTTTTGCAGCGTAATTTAATTTCAGATTTTTAACCGAGCTGAATGCTTTGGTCAACCTTTTGAACTGTGAGATGATTTTTGCGGAATCATATACATAAACAGGATCTCCGTAGGTTTCGGCAATTTGAAGTAGGTCCGAATTTTTCATGCGTAAGGGTTTTTGACAAATCTAGGTCACTGAAGGTATACTCACAAAAAAAATGCTCAAAAATTGATAAAAAAAACAAAATGTTATAATTGCAACAATTATTTCTAAAGCTTTTCTTGTTCCAAGTTGAGCGGATTTGTACTTTCATCAAGAAAATTACTTTAATTTTATACCATCTTTAATGAGAATACCATTATTTCCTTTACAATCTATATTTTTTCCAGGGGAGACCGTACCGCTGCATATTTTTGAACCTCGCTACAAACAGTTAATTCAGGACTGTAGGGATGAGGCCATCACTTTTGGAATACCGGTTTACATAAACGGGAAAATGGAATATGGTACCGAGGTGCAGTTGGTCGAGGTCGTTACCACGTACGATGGAGGAGAAATGGATGTTGTTGGTGTAGCGCGCCAAGTTTTCAAGGTGCTTTCATTTGAGAATCAAATGGACGATAAGTTATATGCTGGGGGGGAGGTAGAATTTTACGAATACAATTATGAGGCGGATAAAGACGATAAGCTTAAAGTGATAGAGCACATTCAGGAACTTTACGATATAATGGAAGTTCCCTTTACGCCAATTGATGTAAATACCTTTAATAGTTTTACGCTAGCCCATAAGATTGGGCTTTCCTTTGAGCAGGAGTACCAATTGCTACAAATGTCCAAGGAAACGGAGCGTTTAGGTTTCTTAGAAGCCCATTTAATGGCTACCATTACCGTACTTACCGAAGTGGAGCGTACCAGAAGAACTATTGAGTTGAACGGACATTTCAAAAATTTTGACCCGCTTGATTTCAAGGATATTGAAGTATAGATTTATAGATTGATTTAATCTTAACAATACGCTATTAATTTCCTCTGCTCAATTAGTTCGCTATTATTTTCTATAATTACCGTGTCTTCCCTATTTTTGTATAACAAATAAAACCACGTTAATATATGAATCTTCACGAATATCAGGGTAAAGAGATACTTGCAAGTTTTGGTGTGCGCATACAGCGCGGAATCGTTGCACATAACGCAAAAGAAGCTGTAGATGCCGCTAAACAATTAACTGCCGAGACAGGCACAGGATGGCATGTTATTAAAGCGCAAGTACACGCCGGTGGTCGTGGAAAAGGTGGTGGTGTAAAGCTTGCCAAAAACCTTAAAGAGGTAGAAGAAATAGCAGGAAGTATCATTGGTATGAACCTGATTACTCCTCAGACATCTGCCGAGGGTAAAAAAGTACACCAAGTTTTAGTTGCAGAAGACGTATACTATCCTGGCGATAGTGAAACGAGTGAATTTTACATGTCGGTACTTTTAAATCGTGGGACGGGCAGAAACATGATCATGTACTCTACTGAAGGGGGTATGGATATAGAAGAGGTGGCCGATAAAACGCCACATCTTATTTTTACGGAAGAAATAGACCCTTCCACCGGACTCTTGGGATTTCAGGCAAGAAAAATAGCTTTTAACTTGGGACTTTCCGGGATTGCATTCAAAGAAATGACAAAGTTTGTTGCTTCTTTATATAAGGCATATGTGGAAAGTGATTCTAGCATGTTTGAGATTAATCCTGTTCTAAAGACTTCTGACGACAAGATAATGGCAGTAGATGCTAAAGTATCTATCGACGATAATGCTTTATACCGTAGAAAGCAATACGCGGAAATGCGTGATTTAAGAGAAGAGAATGCCATAGAGGTAGAGGCTGGAGCTCTTGGACTCAATTATGTAGATTTAGACGGTAATGTTGGCTGTATGGTTAACGGTGCTGGTTTAGCTATGGCAACGATGGACTTGATCAAGATGGCGGGCGGTGACCCAGCAAACTTCTTGGATGTCGGGGGTACTGCCGATGCAAAAAGAGTGGAAGAGGCCTTTAGGATTATATTAAAGGATGATGGTGTTAAAGCAATTTTAGTGAATATTTTTGGAGGTATCGTTCGTTGTGATCGCGTTGCGAACGGTATTGTTGAAGCGTACAAGAACATGGGAGATGCCATAAACGTTCCTATTATCGTTAGACTACAGGGAACAAATGCTGAAATAGCAAAAGAGATTATAGATAATTCTGGATTGGCGGTACACTCTGCAGTGCAATTCCAGGAAGCTGCGGATAAAGTAAAAGAAGTATTGGCTTAAAGACGGCTATTAGACGTATTATTTTGGAGGGGAAAATGGCAATAAAGCATTTTCCCCTCTTTTTTTGTTTAACGTGTGATGTTGGAGTGGCCCGATGACAAATATAATTGCCATTCTTTTCAGCATATTTCTTAGCCGTAGAAAAATTAAACAAAGAAAATTCAATTATTTTCTTCCCTCTGTAAAAACTCGTCTTTACTCAATTTTAAGTTCTAGAAAATAGCTGTAAGTATCATGTTTACGGGTCGTTTAGATGTGTTTCCTATGTAATCCCGAACGTTTTCTTTGCGTTGGAGTATTGAATAAAAAAATGTTAAAAATCAATTTTGCTGTAACATTCTCATTTTTGGAACGTCTTTTTAGTAATTCATCATCAATCAATTATTAATCAATCTCTAGAATCATAAAGAGATAAAAACAACAAGTCATGAGAAAATTAAGTTTAGTTTTTGTAGCTGCAATGCTATTAGCAACCGGTAATGTTCTAGCTAATGATACCGAAGGAGTAAAACCTACCAAAAGTCTTTCTACACAAATCAGTAAAATGTTATCGGACAATTCTTTTTCTGAGAAAGAAAATGATTTAACCGCACAGGTGAGATTTACTTTAAATAGTGAGGGAGAAATTGTGGTACTTTCTGTAGATACGGAATATACCAGATTAGAAGGGTTTGTAAAAAGTAGATTAAACTATAAAAAAGTGGACATTTCTACTATTGAGGAAGGAAAATTATATACCATACCAGTACGTATATCGGCATAATTATTTGAATATAGCTAAAAAATCCTGATGCTTTAAAGCATCAGGATTTTTTTTTGTTCTTATATTTCACGGGAGAAATGGCCCGCTCCATCTTCTTTCTTTGTTGTGTTTTAATTCTATTGTCGTGTGCTTTCTCCGGTTTGGGTACTTTTGTCCCAAGTAGTACCTCTCCAGGTATTTTCGGGTCTTCTTTGGTCCCTCTCAGATGTATAACCAATCCATTCAGAAAGTTACGTAAAACTTGGTCTCCACATTCCATGTAATTGGGATGGTCTTCTTTTCTAAAAAATGCGCCGAGTTCGCTTTTAGACATTTTAAAATCGACCAGGGTTAAAATATCTACGATGTCGTCGTCCCTTAGTTTTAATGCTACCCTTAATTTTTTAAAAATGTCATTATTGGTCATGTACCAGATTTTTTTTCGCAAGTTATTATAAATACATTTAATAACGCCCCTACAGAAATGCTTTGATACTATAAGTTCTTTTTTTAGTTATCTATATAGTGCTTCATTCGCTCAGGCGATTTATGATACACAGACGCTTGCGTTGAAATAAATGTGGACTTTCCTAGTAATGCTGTCCCAGGTTATTTAATTAAAAACCAGTTGCTTGAAGAAATGAACGGTAAAAAAGAGAAATTAAGTATACTTTCAGAAATGATTGCTTTTGCAAGGGTAGATAATACTATAAAGCAATCTGAATACGATTTTCTTTTCAATGTCGCCCAACAACTGGAAATAAGTAAAAAATTGTTCGATGGCTTGTTCAAAAAAGAAGCGGAGCATATCGTCCCAAAGACACAGGCAGATAGATTGGTTCAGTTTCATAGACTTATGCTTCTTATGAATGTGGATGATGTAGTAGATCTTGTGGAATTAAAACGCCTTCATAATATTGGTCTGCTTATGGGATTGCCTCCTTCGGCGATAGAGCAAGTGCTATCCATAATGCATAAATATCCTAATAAGATAGTTCCTCCAGAAGTGCTCATCAATATTTTTAAAGCTCATTATAATTAGGACCAAGAGACAAAATCCGTTTCTATTTTAGATACATCCCGTTCATTATCTATATGCGTATTGATAACTAATTTGAGTTGCGCTATTTCTAAGTGGATAGCTTCCCTTAGTAGGGAGTTAGGTGCTATTGTGGCCAAAGTATTTAACATGCCCAATAATTTTTTCATAACCAATGTGTCATGCTTGCAGTAAATTCTGTAACTGGTCATTACGTTGTACAAAATTTCCGAAAACTTGATATTCTTTATCTCAACCCTATTTTTCCCGTTATCGTCTGTCAAGTAATACTGTTCTCTTTTGTCCATGTATAAGACAAATAAAGAGGTTAAGCAATCAATACTGCTCAGCGCCGTTCCGGGATCATTGATTCCCGGTGACATGGCCTTGATTCCTATTTCGGATATTTGCCTAAATCCATAAACGTCATTCTCGCCTACGAGTTCTTCATTATTGAATAATAAGGTGTCCATTATTTTTTCTCTTACCTCAGGGGGAACTGGCGTTTCGGTCAGAAAGCTGTTCGTGCCACTCACTATAAATTGTCCTTTCAAAATATGTACTATGACGTTAGTACTATGTTCTTTGCAGATTTCGAGGAGTTCATTTTCTAGAATACCATAGAAATAACCCGTTTTATTTATTTTAACGTCGGTCCAATTATCTCTTCCATTAAAATCTGCCGATACTGCATTTTGTTCCTTAATGGTTTTTAGAATTGTATTCTTGGTTCTTTCATGTATGGAGGTAAGGATTTTTCCTACTTGTATAGATTGTGAAATATGATGGATGAAATAGATAAACGAGCCAAGACATACGACTGTCAATATAATTCCTATGAGAACAGCGAATCCTGGGGTCTGATACGCGCTTCCGGTAGGCTCTATGGAGACTAGAATAAAAATCATGTAAAGTATCGTTGCAATATATATCCCGAGTACAACTTGGTGTTTTTGGTTGGATATAATGCCCGGAAGTACTCTTGGAGAAAAGTTGCTGGAGGCTTGGTTTAGAAGCACCATCACCATAGAAAAGCTAAAAACCACTAAGGATATGAGACCACTTATCAAAGTACTTAAAAGTATTTGGGCCGTATCTAAATTATTAATGACCAAGCTAGGAGCTACCTTCATCAAATAAGCGGAAATTTGCTTTTGCTCAAGATAGATCATGACAAACGCTAGTAGTACACCCAACAAAGAGATTAGGCTGGGGTAAAAGGCAATCTTGCCTTTAATGGTTTGAAAGAATTTTTTAAGTCTATTCATTTTTTTGCAGTTCTGATGAATTTAATAAAGTACAAATCAAAACTGTACTCAATCGAAAAAATAAAGATCTGAATTGAAAAAGACAAAATGACATTAATTTAGACTGGTAAAGCGACATAAAGTCAGTTTTTGTGTAATGGTATAACATTTGTCCTATAGAGGTCAATTAAGATGTTTAATCCATTAAAAATTAAGTTATGAGTATTATAAAAAGAAATGATATGGCTTTTCCTTCATTAATGAATGAAATTTTTAGACCAGATTGGTTTGGAGGTATGGAAAATCATAGATCTACTGTTCCCGCGGTGAATATCACGGACAATGAGACAAATTATGAATTGGCCCTGGCTGTTCCTGGGCGCAACAAGGAAGACTTTAACATTGAGATAGACGATAATGTATTGTCCATTTCGGCGGAAGTTAAAAAAGAGAACGAAGACGTTGAGGAGAATTATACGAGACGCGAGTTCAGCTTCACTTCCTTTAAAAGAGCGTTTACCTTACCGGATACGGTAAATACGGAGAAAATCGAGGGTAGTTACGAGAACGGAATATTGAATTTTGTTCTTCCAAAAAGGGAAGAGGCTCTACCTAAGCCAAAGCGTCTAATAGCTTTATCTTAAGGAATAATGAAATTATGGTCCTTATAGTGTAGGGACCATGATAGTTGGTTTAGTTGGTTAGTTTGGAAAAGCACTTTGAGAAATCAAGGTGCTTTTTTGTTTCATAAACGTTCCGTAAGAATTGCCAAACAGGATATAATTCCTTCTTTGAGATTGCCCAAACGAAGATTTTCATTTGGCCCATGGATGCTGTTGTCCGGATTAGGAATTCTTATGGATACTGCAGGTACGTTGAGTGTTCTTATAAAAGGGGCCATGGGCTGCGAGCCTCCGGTGGTTCTCATGTTTACCACGTTTTCACCAAAAACTTTGTACATCGCCTTGTTGAGAAATATACCAATGGGACTATCCATTTCCGTTCTAAACGGAAGAGAGCCCAGTCTATATGAAAATGAGGCCAATTTGGGATGTAATCTTCGTTCTTCTAAAGATGGAATGGAATCTACGATATGGTATCCCTTTTCCAGAATGTGGTTTTTTAACAAACTCATTTGTCTTTTTCCGCTAGTTTCGGGTACCAATCGCATATCTATTTCAATTACTACCTCTGATGGGATAATAGTGCGGACTTCCTTGCCTGTCCACCCAGCTTTAAGGCCCCTAACGTTCAGAGACGGATATTGCAGCGCTTCTTGGTACGTGTCTCCCACAGCATCCTGCTCAGCAATCCCAAGGTTCTGTTTGATACTATCTATATTTTCGGGTATTAATCCTAAGCGATATTTATCCTTATCACTTAGTGTAACACCTTCGTAGAAGTTAGGAATGCTAACACGTCCTTTCTCATCCTTAAGGCCTCCGATTAATTTTGACGCTTCAAATACGGGGTTAGGCGCAAAATTTCCATATTGCCCACTATGTAAACCGTACTTAGGTCCAAAAACCGTAATCGTTGCCGTAGCTATTCCCCGAGCTCCGAATGTAAGTGTCGGAAGATTTGAAAGGTGTCTGGTCCCGTCCATGATAAATAACATTTCGGACTGTAATAAATCTCTATTTTCTTCAACTGCTTTTGGAAGGTCGGGAGAACCAAGTTCTTCCTGAAAATCCATAATTACCTTTATGTTGAATTCCGGTTCAATCTTTTTTGATTGTAGAATTTGGAGGGCGGAAATGAGTGCAATTGCAGGTCCTTTAGAGTCCGATGCGGAGCGCGCAAAAATACGCCATTCCGGGTCCACTTTTTTATGGATGTTTTCGAAGTCTATCTTGGTCCAACCTTGCTCTTTTTTTTCTTTCAAAACCGGCTCAAAAGGATTGTCTTGATGCCATGCCGATGTATCCACTGGTTGTCCGTCAATTTGCAAATAGAATAAAATACTTTTTGCATTTTTATGAAATTTCTTTTCAGCAAAGAGTAGGGGAGCCCCTGCCGTTTTTATAGTCGTAGTTTTAAACTTCAGGGCTGTGAAAACACTGTCGCACCACTGTTTGTTTTGCGCTATTTGTTCGGGGAAATTACCGTCGTTTTGTAGTCTTAAAAAATATCGTAAATTGAAAATAGTTTCCACTAATTTGTCCGCTGCAAATTTCTCTATTTTGCCTGCACTAAGTTGTTGAGAGCTGCAATATTGTGAGAACAATAGACAGCAAGAAAAAAGAGTTAGTATCGCAATTTTCATCTTAATTAGAGCATTTTATTTGATTTTAGACTTGTCTAAAAAATTAAGTAAATAATTAAATTCCAGTATTTTAAATACTTTTATTTAAAGTTTTAGTACGATTTTTTAAAAATTGTGCTTTTCAAGAGTAAAATGGTCAATTTTCCTGTTCTTGTAACACTTTTATTTCATCCCTCAACTTTGCCGCCTGCATAAAGTCCAACTCCTTTGCGGCTTTTTCCATAGCCTTTCTTTTGTCCCTGATAAGCTTTTCTATCTGCTCTTTTGTTAGGTACTCCAGGTCTGGCTCGGCCGCTCTCAATTCCTCCTTTTCAAAGTGATACGTAGAGACCGAGTTTTTGGCTAGGACACTGTCCAAGTTTTTCTTTAATGCCTTCGGGACAATGTTATTTTTGGTATTATAATCTATCTGTTTTTGACGTCGGTAATTCGTTTCGTCAATGGTTTTTTGCATACTGTCCGTAATTTTATCGGCATACATTATTGCCATTCCGTTCAGGTTTCTTGCAGCTCTTCCAACAGTTTGTGTAAGCGATCTATTACTACGTAAAAACCCTTCTTTATCCGCATCCAAAATTGCTACTAAAGAAACCTCTGGAAGGTCTAAACCTTCCCTTAAAAGATTTACTCCGATGAGCACATCAAAAATACCTTTCCTTAGATCTTGCATAATTTCAACGCGCTCTAAAGTATCCACGTCGCTATGAATATATCTACATCGAATATTTATTCTATCCATGTATTTTGCCAACTCCTCCGCCATCCGTTTTGTCAAGGTAGTTACAAGAGTGCGTTCGTCTTTTTCGACACGTTGTTGAATCTCCTCAATAAGATTATCTATTTGATTTAAACTTGGCCTTACTTCTATTGTTGGATCTAATAATCCCGTTGGGCGTATTACCTGTTCTACGTACACACCTTGGCTTAATTGCAGTTCATAATCTGCCGGAGTGGCGCTTACGTAGATTACTTGGTTTTGCAAGGCTTCAAATTCTTCAAACTTTAATGGTCTATTATCCATTGCCGCTGGAAGTCTAAAGCCGTATTCCACTAAATTTTCCTTTCTTGAGCGGTCTCCCCCGTACATGGCGTGTACCTGTGGAATGGTGACATGGCTCTCGTCTATGACCATAAGGTAGTCATCAGGAAAGTAATCAATAAGGCAAAAGGGCCTTGTTCCCGGTTCTCTTCCATCCAGATATCTTGAATAATTCTCGATTCCGGAGCAGTACCCAAGTTCCCTTATCATTTCTAAATCAAAATTGGTACGCTCTTCAAGCCTTTTTGCCTCTAGCGGTTTTCCTATTTCCCTGAAATAATCTATCTGTTTGACGAGGTCGTCCTGAATATTGTGTATGGCATTCTGTAGCACATCTTGTGAGGTGACGAACATGTTGGCGGGATAAATGGTCAAGTTCTCATAAACCTCTATCACGTTGTTGTTGAAAGGGTCAAAGGCTTCAATTTCCTCAATTTCATCACCAAAAAAATGTATACGGAAAGCATGGTCGGCGTAACTGGGAAAAACATCCACCACATCTCCCTTTACCCTAAAATTTCCATTTCTAAAGTCCGCTGTTGTCCTGGAATACAGACTTTGCACTAACTGATGTAAAAATTTTGTCCGTGCGATTACTTGGTCTTTTTTAATGGCAATCACATTCTTTTGAAATTCCACCGGGTTTCCTATTCCGTATAAGCAGGATACGGAAGCAATTACAATAACATCACGTCTACCTGATAGTAAGGACGAGGTTGCACTTAGCCTCAGTTTTTCTATATCCTCATTAATAGAAAGGTCTTTTTCAATGTACACACCGCTTGTAGGTATGTATGCCTCAGGTTGGTAATAGTCGTAATAGGACACAAAATACTCTACCGCATTGTCAGGAAAAAATTGCTTGAACTCGGAATATAACTGGGCTGCAAGCGTTTTATTATGGGCAAGCACCAAGGTAGGTTTTTGAACTTCCTTGATAACATTTGCAATCGTGAACGTTTTACCGGAACCGGTTACACCGAGTAAAGTTTGATATTTTTCTTGCTGATCAAGTCCTGTACTTAATTCATTGATAGCATTGGGCTGATCACCAGTGGGCTTGAACTCTGAGACAACATTGAATTTCATCTTTTAAAAATACAAAACGAGCATTGTAAAGCGCTGACTTTTTCAGCAATAATGAGCAATACCTTTTAATTGTTGATAAAAATTTATCGCTAATTCTTTAAACAGCAAAACACTACCGTGACCAAGAATAAATTCTATAAATGGATTAATTTATCTTTTCAGTGAAAAGTTGCCCTTTATTTCCCTGTTCTCTAAGGATATTGCTTTAAACCAATAGTCCGATGCCGGTAGAAGTCTTCCGTTCACCATGCCGTCCCAACCCCTTGAGCTAGGTGAAATCTGAGCTAATAATTTTCCGTAACGATCGTAAATGGTAATCGTACTTACATTGATTTCTCCCGTGGCAACGGGCGGAATGTACTGCCAAAAATCATTTACTCCATCCCCGTTGGGCGTAAAGAACTTTGGAAAACCTTCTAAGGTTAAATCTTGTTCAACTCGTTCTTCATCGGTACCGCAACCTCCTTTATCCCTAACATATACCGTATATGAACCGGCAGGTACGTTAGTGAAAATATTACTGTCTTGGTACGGGCCATTAATATCGTCCAAAGCAAATTCATAAGAACCAACGCCTTGTACAATGGTCTCTAATCGCAAACCGGAGACTTGTTCCGTTACCAAAACCGTGCTTATTCTAGGTGCTTCGGAAACTACTACATTGAAGTTTTTACTGGTAGGACATTCTACGGTGTTTCCGGACTGGGCAGCTGTATTAAACGCCTCGTATCTATATTCTCCCAGTTCCGACAGTTCTACTTCGGAGCTTGTTGATATCAGTGTTTCACTGCCTCCTGTTTCTATTTTGTACCACCTGTACCCTTCGGCTACATCTGTTGAGGTAAAGGTGGTTCCCCCATTATTTAAGCAGATGCCTACTTCGTCGGGAAAATCGATTTCCGGATTTAGAAATACAAGCTCTCCCGTTACCGCATCAAAATAAGGGCCACACCCCAATATGGTAGAAAATGTTTCTTGAGTACAGCCTATGGCTTCACCAGCCGCATTGAAAGGTGTAATGGTTACGAAAAAGGTACGGTTAGGTTCAAAATCGATAACAAAGGTAGAATTCGTATCAAATACCGCGTTTTCTAAGATATCCTGGTCAAATGGAGAGGTTCCTATAGATAATCGATAACCAGTGGCACCAGGAACTGGGTTCCATTCTAAAAATGGTGTTAAGGGAACATTTATGGCTCCGTCCGCAGGGGTTATCAAACTTGTACAGTTTGGCAGTGTCGCCGCCGCCCCAGTAGTAAAAGTCGTTTCTGTACATAAGTTTGCGGCACCATTTTCATTGTACGGTGTAATGGTGATATAAAGCAAGGTGCTGGCGGGTAAATCTGCTGGCGGATTATAAGTGAGGGTATTGCCAACGTCTACATTGTTCGCCACATCGGTTCCGTTAGGTGATGTACCCATAGATACACGATACCCCGTTGCTGTAGGTGCATAGTTCCACGAAATGTTGCTGGCACTATTCACATTTGTGGTGCCGTCTAATGGAGAGCGAATCGTTGTACAAAGGGGAGGCGTTGTGACGTCTCCTGTAGTGAAACTTTGACTGGGACAGGTGATATCGGGTAGATTAAGAAAGAATAAGGTAATAGTTACAAAAATCTCAGTATTCTCGGGTAATCCAAGAGGAGGGTCGTAGGTAGTAACACTGCCAACAGCTCTTTGATTAACGATATCCGTCCCGTTAGGAGCGGTTCCCAAAGAAATAACATAACCGGTTACTCCGGGAATGTTTTCCCATGTAATGGAAGTGTCAACGGGGATGTTCGTAGCGCCATCTACCGGTCCTATCAAGTTTGGACAATCTTGGGCTTGAACTATATTCCCCATTAAAACTAAGAATGTACCGATAATCAATTTCTTCATTCGCTCTTTCTTCTAAATTGATTTATTTTTTTAACGAAAAATGCCCTTTAAATTCCCTACCGTCCTCTAAGGTGGCCTTAAACCAATAATCTGCTGCTGGCATGGCTTTCGAATCTTTTGTCCCGTTCCAGCTTGGGGTACTCGCATTTAAATTCACCAAACTTTTTCCGTAACGGTCAAAAATACTTACCGAACTGTTCATTTGAAAATTTTCATTTACCCCGATCAATTGCCAATTGTCATTTATTCCGTCTCCGTTTGGGGTAAAGAATTTAGGATATCCTATGACCGATAATTCCTGCTCAGAAATTCCACAGCCATTACTATCGCGCACGTACATAGTGTAAAATCCAGGCGCTATCCCCTCGAAAAAGTTACTTTCTTGATACATGAAACCGTCTAAAGAATATTCATAATTACCATCGCCGTCCACAAAAACTTCTAGGGTATTATTTGCAGAGATATCTTTAATTTCAATATTCCTTATCATTGCGGGGTTAGAAGGTAGTACCTTAAAATCAAAACTGGCCTCACAACTAAATGTGCTTGTACTGGTAGGGTATTCATAGGCTACGGTTAATGAATAGTCGCCCGTTTCTTTAATAGCTGCGATCTCGTTTTCTGAAATCGTTTCGTGCGTGCCATTTACGGTTCTTGTCCATAAATAACGGTCGTAGCCAGTGGGTGCGTTGATGGAAAGTTCTGGTTTATTCGTACATATCAAATATGTCTCTTGCAATGTTATTACAGGAGAAGGATGGACTACCAGTTCCACATTTGCAATATTTTCACATTGATTGGCATTCTCTTGTCGTGCAAATATGGTAGAGGTACCAGATTCGTAAATGCCGATGAGTGCATTTTTCTCTAAAGTTGCATCCTCCATGGTAGCGTAGAAAACCGTTTCAAAGTCTGAAAAATTCTCAACTATCAATTTTTCCAGATCAAAAGTAGCGCGCAGCTCTTGGCCATCACTTTTTTCGCTACATTCATGAACATATAAGGGTGAATTTATATCTGGTGGTGTAGGAACCACCTCAATCTCCAACAATCCATAATTTTCGCAGTTAAATTCGTTCACTGACTTATAATACAGTGTTTGTAAAAAAGCAGTAGTATTGGTATAGTTTTCAATGTTCGGGATTACATTATCATTTAGTAAATCTTCTTGAGTTTCATAATAGTAATAGGTCTCATCCGGATTTTCATTGACTTGGTTCAGATTTATTTGCGTAATGCCATCTGAGGGATTTATAATGTCACACTGTTTCAGAAATAAGTTATCCGCCGTAGGAATAGGATTTACCCTAATTACGGCTTCTCCAAGTATGGGGCATTTTTTAGGATCAGGGGACAGTATTTCTAATTGATACCTACCTTGGTCAATTAACTCCGAGCTGTCTATGTTTAAAAAAAATTGGTCCGGATTATCAAACGGGATACCGTCTTTACTCCAATTATAAATGGCATCCACTTCTTCATTTGTTTCTAGTCTAAAGGAATCACCTTCGCAAATTTCCAAGTAGTTGGTGGATTCCCCATTTTCATTGACTAGCAAATCCGTTTTGTCAAAGAAAGACTGAATAAAGGGTGGGAGGCCTTGTGTGCTATTTCTTCCAGATAGGGTAACCGCTCTATGGCTATAATTAGCTGCCACTCCTTTGCTATCTGGATTATTGATTACGCTTAAAAAAGGTTTTCCGGTGAAATAGTCATCCGACAAGGTTCTGTAGATCTTTCCATTATTCCCAATTTGTAAAGCACCCCTAAAAATTGGTCTTCTATCTAATTCTACTTTTGATGCTGAGATATCAATGGCTTCTATATCAAACTGAAGTAGCAAGGAAAGAAAGGATTCTTGCTGCTCAATAAATCTTGTGGTGTGGGCATAGAGAAATTGCCCTTTTGCGGAGAATTCTATTCCGTAAGGTAATTGACCGACATCGGTAATTGAAATATCCTGTCTATTCGAAAATATTCCGGTGTCGCTATCGAAATCGAATAATTGTAATCCGTCTCGCATATTGGCGCTTGCCATTTTTGAACCATCAGGAGAGAATTTTATATAACCCCTAGGGTCTTCTATTCTTAAATCCGAAAAGGTTGTTTTAACGGAATTTGTAGCTACTCCCGCAGTACTCACCTCAAAAGCATGATAGGTATTGAAAAGTGGAGATAATCCATCTTCCGAAGCTAATGTAACGACCCAAATAGACTCATCAAAGCAATTTTTAAGTAAGGCAGCAACTTTTTCAGAACAGTCTTTTAACAGGTTAATGTTCTTTTCCACTACCGCACCGTTACCATCGTTCATAGAAAGGTCTACGACGGAATAGTTAAGACCACGGTCGGCATCAGCTTCTGCCACTGAGGTATCCACTGTAAAGATGTAATAAATGTTAGGGTCTTCTGGTTTTGGAACAATTATGGCAGATTGTGTGCTAGAGGGGTCGCCGTATAAGCCCGTACCGTTCTCCATGGTGTTGTGATTTCTATCATAAACGAAAATCCCGTCCGTGTAGAATAAGAGGTCGCCAAAAGGGTCGGAAATGGAAGCACAGCCCTCAACAGTATTAATTCTTCCGTCGGTCAACGGAGTTACACTGCCATCATTATTAAATTTTATTCCCGCTCTGTTTCCAAAATACCAAGTAGCCGTCTCACCCTGCCCAAAAAAGAGATAAGGAGTTAGTAAACCAATTAGTAAAACTAAGGTTCTTATTTTTTCATAGCGTCCTCGAAAACACTACAATATAAGATAAATTGACTTTCTTTGGCTTGCTGATACTGTTAAATAGGATGAAAGGCTAGCGTATTCGTTGAGTTATATCTAAATATTAATTTTAGGTCTACCTACAGAACGCGCCTTAAGCTATAAATCTCTTTTCTTCAACAAAGCATAGGATGAATAGATGAAAATAGCCGTCCAGACCAAAACAATTAGAATTTCATACCAGTGTACGTGGTAATTCAAATTAATTTGTTCACCAACCTGGTTGGCCACTGTCTGTACAGCTTCCAGTCTGGTAATAGGTTCCTTTATGAGATTGAACATAGCCTGTAAGGGGAAGAAGCTCATAAGTATTTCAGTAGTATCTCCATCAAAGAGCTTCCAACGTACCAAGCCTCTGAAGACCAATTCAAAAATTTGCCAAAGTACTAGAAAACCAAGGGCAAAGGCAGAACGTTTCACTAAAATGCCTAAGAACAGGCAAAAAGAGAAGAAACCAACAAGTTTAATAAAGAACGCGAATACAAATTCTAGATCTGAAAATATGATGGATAATTCATTATAATCCGAATAGATCAGTCCAAGGATTAAAGAGACGACAAAGACGAATACCGTGGAGATTAGCGCAAAGGACAATACGGTCAAGAATTTGGATAGTATAAACTCTTTTTTAGATAGACCATCAATTAAATTCTGTTTAATAGTCTTGTTACTATACTCATTGGCCATCATGGAAACAATGACTATGGCTAAGAATAGTTTAAAGAACGCCGTAATAAAGGTGTTGAAATGCCAAATGTAGGGGAAGTTAAAAATACCGATTTCCGCCAAACGAACATTTGCCCCAAAAGGGAATTTGATTACGGATATCAGTGCTATTGAGGTCAACAGCACAAAGTATGATATAATAAGGACCTTACTCGCTCTGTTATTCCAAAGTTTTATGAATTCTATCTGTAGTAAACGTATCATTTCTGTGGTTTAGGGCGGTTAGTTACTTTGGTTTTTGGTTAAAGTCAGGAATTGTTCCTCAAGACTTTCTTTGCGTTTTACCAAATGCGAGAGAATTATGCCTTTGTCAAAAAGGGTTTTGTTAAAACTTTTTGCATCCATCTCTTCTTTGAGAAACGCCGTGATTAGTTCTCCCTCCTTCTTAATTTCTCCAAATCTGCCGTCTGCATTGAGTATGGAAATCAATTTATCCTCATTATCTGTTTTCAGTTCAAAAAAGCCGTGACTTGCCAACATTCCGTCCACACGACCAGAGTACAGTTTTTCCCCTTTCCTAAGAATGACCACATGGCTACATACTTTTTCAACTTCATCCAAGAGGTGAGAGGCTAAAAGTATAGTAGTTCCCTGAGACGCAATCTTCTTTATGATTTCCCGTATTTGATGGATTCCCTGTGGATCTAAACCGTTCGTTGGTTCATCGAGAATTAGAATTTCTGGATCGTTGAGTAAGGCGGACGCGATGGCCAAGCGTTGCTTCATGCCCAGGGAGTAGGTTTTAAAGGTACTGTTCTTGCGTTCTAATAGACCGACCAAAGCTAGTTTTTCTTCAATTTTATCGTTGGAAACTTCCTTGATCTTACAGACAAGTTTTAGGTTTTGTACCGCTGTCATGTAGGGGTAAAAGTTAGGTCGCTCTATAATGGCTCCCACCTTTTTTAAGGCGTCATGGGTAGAAGTGTTACCGTCGAACCAGGAGAAATTCCCCGTGGTCTTGTTTACTACGTTCAGAACAATACCTAGCGTGGTGGATTTTCCGCTACCGTTGGGTCCTAAAATGCCGTAAACATTTCCTTTTTCTATGGTGAACGATAGGTCTTTAACGGCGGTTAGGTAACCAAACTTTTTAGTGAGGTTACTCACGGTCAGTATTTTCTCCAAAATGAAGTTGCTTTTTGATTGATATACTTACTTGACGAAGAAAGCCTAACTTTGTTACAGCGCCGAGGTGTAATTTTAAGAAGACGTAATGAGCGAAGAGAAATTGATGTCAAAGAAAAAACCTGCTTACCCCGTGAGTAAGGAGTTAGATGGTTATTTGGCAAATTATAATCGGAAAATTGAAATTCCTATTTTTTATGATGATCTCCTTCGTTTTTCCGGCTCCGTGGTTGTATACAATGCCAATGATGAAGATACGCTTTGGATAAGAGTTTATTATTCAGAATTTGATAGACAGGAAATAGATGATAGTCTTAAAAAAGTATATTCCATACTGCATTCCGATGGTAGCGAAAATATTAACCAATACCTTAATGTGGATGCCGTTGATTTTTGCACCTTCGGTAATTCGAAACCCTTTCGTATAAAAATCAGAAATATTCTCAATGACAATTTCACTTATTTCTATATCAAAAGGACGGATGCATCGCGGATATATGGCCTTGAGCTAGAGCATATGCTCTCTCCTTATAACCTAAACTTTCTGGTGTACAAGGACACTTTGATAGAAGAGCATATTGCCGGAATTCCTGGGGATGAGTTCATTAAAGATATGTTACCGAAATGTACGGAGCCCGAGAAGGCACAGTTGGCCAAGGAGTTCGTGAAATTCAATGAACGTTGCATGATTCGCCTGCTTGGGGATATGCGTGCCTATAATTACGTTATTGTTCCCACACATGATTTTGATCATGTAGTCTATAAGATCCGAGCAATAGACTTTGATCAACAATGTTTCGAAGGTAAGCTAAAGGTATATCGCCCACAATTTTTCAAAGAGAACTATCAAATGGTAGAACTGGTTCGCGCTAAACTATTGCGCGATTCTGTAGACCAATATAAGTTAGAGGAACGTTCTATTGTAGCCAAACGTATTCTTAGTTCTGGAAACCGTATTAAAAAATTAAGGGCCATCTGTAAAAAGGATATCATTTCTACCAAGGAAAATATTGCAATGCTCCGCGAACAAATATTAGAACTGACCTTGGATATGGACTTTAAGAAATGCCAGACCATGGGAGAAGTCTTGGACTTGGCCTTGAACTTTGTTCGCCGTAACTATGAAGATGTTAGTATGAAACAGATTATTGAGCAGAATATTAAAATGCCCTAACTCTTCTGCTCTTTATTGAAATACACAAGATAGTAGTACATCTGCCTTTCCTCGTCCCAACCTTTTTCTACAAATTTTTCTGCTGATTCCGGATTAATGAAATCCATTTTAATCTGAATGTTCGTATCCAGATTAATGACATTTTTAATTTTTTTTCTGGCATCGGAGACCGCTTTGTTGGCAATGTCAAAATTAGAAACATCCTCAATGCTATACTTTGGACCTTTTTCTACCTTATAATGTTTAAACTCAGGAATCAGTTCTGGGTTTTCCATTACTTCGTTCAGGAAATTACTCTCCTCAAAAGCATCATTTTTTGCAAAATGATTTACCGCGCGGTTCATGAACAATACCTCTTGCTGTTTATCCTCGGCAGGTAATACAACATCTTTGGCAAAATTTTGACAGAACTTTAGGTAATTCTTGGTCTTAAAATTATCGTCCGATAACACATCAACATCTAGAAAGTGCTCTAGCCAATATTTAGTATCATATTTATTGCTATCCACAGAGAGTACTTTGTATCCTTCTTCCTTATCAACATTTAGAATAAGGCATCCCTTGTCTAGTTTGTTAATATTTATGCCCTGCTGTACTACTATGTCCAAGTTGGCATCTTTTTCTTGAAATTGAAGAAAATCGTGTTTCAACTCACTTTTAAATATACCTACGGCATCCACTTTTTGATTGTCTAAAAGTACTCCGGTTAAATAAGTGACATATACTTCTCCACTCTTGATGTGGGGATGATTGGATTGTTCAAATAAATGTGTGGCTATCTTCTTGGAATTAAGATGCGTACTAGAGCTGTCCGAAAAAATTTCGCTCACTATCTTGTAAAGCTCATTGAACTCAACATCAACTTCGTTGCTAAGTTTAAAATAGTTTTCCTCTTTTTCCCTAAAAGGTTTAAAGAAATATTCTTTTAATAACCCTGTGGTCTCATCGTTCAATGAAAAGGGTTCGGATGATAAAAAAACACCTTCGTTCTTATTTTTGTTGCCAACGCGATGAATTGAAATATTTTCGATTTGAGTGGCGTAAAGATTAATCATAGATTGTAACGATTATGAAGTAAGTAATACTTGAGGTTTGTGTTTAATTCCAGTTTTCATCAAAATCCAGGTCGTCATAGTTTTCGAAAGTATCATCAAAATCAAAAGCACTATTTTCTGATTCAAACCTTTTCTCTGGTGGATTCTCTGGCAGTTCCCCAAAACTGAACAACACATTAGGATAAGCCCTGCCATCTTCTTTTTCAACAATATCCGCCAATTCAACGAAAAAAGTCCACATGTTCAAAAAATCATAGACATAAATCAGTTTGGGACTTTTTGCAGTTATGATATCTTCCAAGAACGTCTCATTCATTAACCGCACATCCGAACCGGATTCGCTCATATCAAACAACGCGATTTCTTCTTCCTGTTTCCAATCTTCATCACAGGTATAGAAAGATGCCATTTCATTACCTAGGAAGCCAAAAGCTTGGGTAATGGCATTATGAAAATCCTCCAGGGAGTTGTGCGCCTCTATCTCTAGGTCCCGGAAAATATCCTCCTCTGCATCAAGTATAATTCTGATTTTGTAAACCATTCCTTAAATTTTGTGGGATGGCAAAGTTACGAAGTTTTCAGACTAATTTTAGGCTTTAACGCATCTAAAACTAAATAGAACTGCACCCCGAACAGAATGGATGCCAATACCAAATGAAGCGGTTGACTTGCAAAGGGGAAATCTAGATAATACATCGCTATACCAGAGAATATTTCAACGATTAGAATAAAAAGTACCCAGAATATCTTAATGTGCCCAAGTTTTAGAGTAATGATTCTGTAGGCCAGTAAGGAATTGATCAGAAGAATAGCTATAGAGAAGGACCTATGAAAATAAAACTTAAAGGTTGGGTTCTGTAGCCAAAGGTTTTTTGCATTTTCACCAACCAGGTCTATTTGGTCGTCTACAAATTGCCTTACCTGTGTTCCTAGAACTACCTGAACCAGGGTAAAAATTAAAGCGACCACTGCTAAAACTAAGGTGTTCTTGTCAAAAGAAATTCTCTTGTTCTCTTTGTTTACCCTGAAAATGATATAGAGTAGCAGCGCAACTATCAATAAGGCCATGAGCATGTGTGTGGTAATCTTAACGGGCTCTAAGACGGAATAAACTACCGTTGCGCCCAACCATGCCTGAAAACCCATTCCCAGAACTACCAACCACGACAATATGGTGATTTGTCTTTTGTTTTTCCAGTATTTGATGGATGCAAAGGCTAAAATTAGCGTTGCTAAACCGGCGAGTGCACCTAAGAGTCGGTTTATATATTCTATCCAGGTATGCCAAGGGTTAAAGATAGCATAGTCATGTTTGGTGTATTGCTCCCAATTTTCGTTGCTGAATTTTAAACCAGTTATGATATCTTCTTTAGCAACCTGAAGTGTTTCGTTCAGAATAATAACCTGTCCTTTCTCAAATTTTTTGTTGGGTCGCCATTGCAACACGGAGGCTTCGGTAGGAGGGATGTAATACCCAAAACACTTGGGCCAATCCGGACATCCCATACCGCTTCCCGTCATACGGACTACGGCGCCCGCAACAATTACTAGATACACCAGTATCAAGGCTGTTTTGGCTATTTTTCTAAAGGATACCATATACTATTTTTTAAGACCAAGGGATGCACCCTTCTTTAACATAAAATCCCGCGCAGCTCCATGTTCATTTGGTATTTCACCCTCAAGGATAGCTTCTTTAATAGCCTCCTTTATTATTCCTATCTCTTTTGAGGGTTTCAAATTAAAGGCTTTCATAATCTCCTCACCACTTACAGGGGGCTGAAAATTGCGGATTCTGTCGCGTTCTTCTACTTCCGTAATTTTCTCACGCACGAGCTTAAAATTATTCTTGTAACGCCGTTGTTTTTTTGGGTTTTTAGTAGTGATGTCGGCCTCGCATAGTGTCATTAAGTCTTCTACGTCCTCTCCGGCATCAAAAACGAGTCTTCTCACGGCCGAATCGGTTACAAATTCCTCGGCCAAGACTATTGGTCTTGAGCTCATCAACACCAATTTTTGAACGTATTTCATTTTTTCGTTCAAAGGAAGCCGTAATCTTTTGAAGAGCTTGTATACCATTTTCGAACCAACGAACTCATGCCCGTGAAAGGTCCAACCAATTTTCTTGTGGAAGCGCTTGGTAGGGGCTTTGCCAATATCATGCAGTAATGCCGCCCATCTTAACCAGAGCTTGTCCGTGGTCTTACAAATATTATCGACCACTTCCAGGGTATGCCAGAAATTATCCTTATGCTTTTGACCTTCGATTTCTTCAATGCCCTGCAAAGCCGTCAGCTCTGGGAGTATAAGTTCCAGTAACCCTGTTTTGTGTAACAGAGAAAAACCTTTAGATGGCACGTCGCAAAGCATTATTTTGTTCAGTTCGTCCACTATACGCTCTTTGGATATGATTTTTATACGCGCTTTATTGTCCGTAATCGCTTGGAGCGATTTCGCTTCAATAACAAAATTAAGTTGCGTCGCAAAACGTATGGCGCGCATCATTCTCAACGGATCATCGGAATACGTGATATCCGGGTCTAGTGGTGTACGTATTATTCCCTTTTCTAGCGCGACTATACCATCAAAAGGGTCTAGTAAATTTCCAAAATCATAGGAATTAAGGGATAGTGCTAGGGCATTGATGGTGAAATCTCGTCTATTTTGGTCGTCTTGAAGTGTACCATTTTCTACTACGGGTTTTCGGCTATCCCTGTGGTAACTTTCTTTTCTAGCGCCAACAAATTCTAATTCAATATCATCATGCTTGATCATGGCCGTGCCAAAATTCTTAAAGACCGAAATAGCTGGGTTACCCTCTAATTTAGACGCCACTTTTTCCGCCAATGCTATTCCGCTTCCAACAGCAACGATATCGATATCCTTTGCAGTTCCTCGATTCAGTAAATAATCGCGTACAAAACCGCCGATCACATAACATTCTACCCCAAGCTCATCAGCTGCTTGTGAAATGATTGAAAATATGGGGTCTGTTAAAGCTTTTTCGTGGCTTTCCTGCATAGTGCTAATGACGAATAATCTTGACGGTACCGTCGTTTCCTAGTTTAATGATGGATGAAGGGTTGGCAATTTCCTTATCCTGATACAAATTTACCACATAGTCTACACCTGCTAAAATAGCGCCATCTATTTCTTCAAAATTTTTTGGAAGGGGTGTTCCCGCAATATTTGCCGCCGCGGCTACTATTGGCTTCTTAAACCTTCCAATAAGATAGCTGCAAAACTTATCGTTTGCTACGCGAACAGCTACAGAACCGTCCGTTCCTAGGACATTCTTAGCGAAGCCTTTTGGAATATCGTAAACTATAGTCGTCGCTTTGGTAGCCAAATCCATGATATCAAAAGCAAGGTCTGGTACAGTGGCCACATAACGTTCTAACATGGCGTCATTGGCGACCAGACAAATGGTTGTTTCGCTAAGGTTTTCTTGTTTTAAATCCTGAATCTTTTTTACCGCTAGCTCATTTGTAGCGTCGCAGCCTATTGCCCAAAAGGTATCGGTAGGATAGAGGATAAGACCTCCTTTGTGCAATATCTCGACAGATTCGTTAATCTCTTTTGTCATTTAAATGGCATCAAGTTAAAGCGCTATAGAAAATTTTCGAATGGAATATTAAAGTATTCGGTGACTGCAATCCATTGAATTTTATTCTTATCAGCTCCAATATTCGTTTTTTTCAAAGAGTATTTTTGCGAACCGAGAATTGGTATTGCCCTTTGAGGCCTATTGGAAGCTAAAATTGCCTTGGTATTCTTCAAAATTGCCATAGCTTTAAACCATAAGTCATCAGCATATGGCGTTAGTTCTAAAAAAAGCTCTGATTCTGTTGTCTTTTCAGACAAGACATCCGGTGGGTAAAGAACGCCTTCGGCACCAATGGGTATTACTGCATTCTGGTTAAAAGTCCTTTCATTTCTATATACCCAATTTTTGTAAGACAATGGGTTTCCATTTGAATCATATTGAATGTACCTTGTTTGATTTGCAATAATATAATCGGGATTCCTCAAATGCTCTTCATAAATATTTTCAAGCCAATTGGGCCTATACATAAAGTCATCATCGCAGGTTATGATAATTTCATTCGGAAATTCTTCCAAAGAGTGAACCAATTTTCTATGAGAACAATTTAATTGTGAATACCTGATTTCAAAAATTTCGTTCTCGAGGTCTTTTAATACTTTAGGGAGTTTCTTTTTTAAATCAACATTAAGCCATAATATTACTTTTTTTGGTTGTACGCTTTGGTTTAGAAGGCTTCTAATAGTAAGATGCAAAGTTTTAAGTCTCGACGGAATAGAAGTTAAAGAGACTATCGGAGGGATTTTTTTTTTATTACCAGTTTCTAAATCTTTTTTTGATTTTGTCAATAAACGAAAAGAAGTGTAAATAGATAGTGGTATTTCTTTCAACTTCATCCTGCAATGTTGTTATTTGCTATTTAAATAAAAATCGATAATTAAATAGATCGGCTTAAGTAACTCAAAGATAGATAAGACTTTTATATTTTTGTACTATTATGAAGGACACCGTTGAAATTCCCAAAATAAGTGTTATCGTTAGCACCTACAATGCCGAAGAATGGTTACAAAAGGTCCTTTGGGGTTTTAACCAACAAACGTTCAGGAATTTTGAGGTGGTCATTGCCGATGACGGATCTAGGGATGCCACCAAAGAGCTGTTAGAACAAATGTCCAAAGAGGTTTTCTATCCTATAGTACATGTTTGGCAGGAAGACGATGGATTTCAAAAGTCTAGAATTCTTAATAAAGCCGTATCGTCCTGTGCTGCCGAATACATTATCATGACCGATGGGGATTGCATACCGCGAGAGGACTTTGTACAGGTACATTATATCAATAAAGAAGAAGGTTACTTTATTTCTGGTGGGTATTATATGTTACCCATGAATATTTCTAAATTGATTACCCTAGAGGATATTCAAAAGCAGAATTGTTTCAATATCAATTGGCTTAAAGAAAAAGGAATTCCGCAAACCTTCAAAAATAACAAGCTAACCGCTAATGGTCTTATCTCTAAATTGCTCAATTGGATAACCCCAACTAATGCAAGTTGGAACGGTCATAATTCCTCTGGATGGAAAAAAGACATACTTAACGTAAACGGATTTGATGAGCGTATGCAGTATGGCGGACAGGATCGTGAGCTCGGTGAGCGACTCTTTAACTTTGGTGTTAAGTCCAAACAATTACGATATAGTGCCGTTTGCGTGCACCTAGACCATAAAAGGGGTTACAAAACACCAGAATCAATCGCGAAAAATGTGGGAATAAGAAAGGATACCAAACGAGAAAAACGGGTATGGACTTTTTATGGCATCACTAAATAGTACGCCAATTTATTCTTCTGTTCTAGTCGTTTCAGTTCTTTAAAACGTTCCAATACACCAAGCGCATTGAGGTAACAAACGGAAAATCCTTTTTTACCGTCCAAGAAACCAAGTCTAAGGATATAATGATTGAAGAACTTCCAACTTGGCTTAATGCACATAAGAACATAGTTAAAAGACTTCTCCGTGTAGAAAGACTCTACCGCTTTTAACCTACCGTATTTTAACATTTTACTTTTGTAATCCTCGTAATTCTTGTAACAATAATGAATAAGTTTTTCATTGAGTATACCAGACTTTCCATCTACGTCCAACGTTTCATGGACTATTTTCCGATCACAAAACTTGGCCTTACTTTTTCTGAAAAGGCGGTAGTTTTTATCGGTCTGCCAACCGCTAAATCTTAATTTTTCGTCTTGGAACATAAACTGTCTATAGAACCAAAATGCTACTTCCTCAGGCTGTCCGTCAACAGTTTGTGTTATCTCATCCTTTAAAGTTGGGGAGACAATTTCATCGGCATCTAAAAATAGTACCCAATCATTGGATGCCTGTTTAAGTGTGAAGGACTTCTGCGCGGTAAAGTTTTCAAACGGGTGCTGTATGACCTTTACTTTAGGGTGCTTTAGAAGATATTCATAGGTACCATCCGTACTAAAGGAATCTACGACTATGATTTCATCTGCAAAAGAAACGGACTCAATACATTTTTCTATGTAACCCATTTCATTATAGGTAATAATCAGGGCCGATATTTTCTCTGCTATGTTAGTCATACAATGAATAAGTAGGATTGTCTAAATAGTTCAACAAAGTTATAACTAAAAAAAAGCAAAAAAGTATAATTAAGATAAATTTCCTACAAAATATTAGACAGCAACATCATAGGTCCGCAATGCATCGTTCAACGATGTTTTCTTATTGGTACTTTCTTTTCTTGTGCCGATAATTAGGGCACAAGGCACGTTAAATTCTCCCGCAGGAAACTTCTTAGTATAACTCCCTGGTATAACAACTGAACGGGCGGGAACCCTACCTTTTAATTCTATCGGATTTTCTTTTGTGACGTCAATAATCTTAGTAGAGGCCGTTAAAACTACATTTGCTCCGAGTACCGCCTCAGTTTCAACGTGCACTCCTTCAACAACGATACATCTAGAACCAATGAAGGCATTGTCTTCAATTATAACGGGTGATGCCTGTAGTGGCTCTAGCACCCCTCCAATACCAACACCTCCGCTTAGGTGTACGTTCTTTCCTATTTGAGCACAGCTACCTACCGTTGCCCATGTATCTACCATTGTCCCTTCATCCACGTAAGCGCCGATATTAACGTAGCTTGGCATTAGAATAGTTCCTGGTGATATGTAGGCCCCGTGTCTGGCTACCGCATTGGGAACAACACGTATACCTTTTTCCGCGTAACCTTTTTTCAAAGGCATTTTATCATGATATTCAAATATCCCCGCTTCAAGGGTTTCCATCTTTTGAATTGGAAAATACAGCACAACAGCCTTTTTTACCCACTCGTTTATTTGCCAGCCGTCTGTGGTTGGTTCTGCGCAACGTAACTTGCCCAGGTCAATTAAATTGATAACCTCCCTAATCGCTTTTTGAATATGGTCTTCTTTTAAAAGCTCTCTGTTTTGCCAAGCTTTTTCTATGGTATTTCTTAAATCCGTCATTTTTCCTAAAATTTTGTCAAATATAGGCTGAAGTTCAGTAATTAGCTCCCATGAGAGACACATATAACAAATTATACTTTATTTTTGCCAAAAATTTAAATTGGGAAGAATTCTCGCAATTGATTATGGTTTAAAAAGGACTGGAATTGCGGTCACGGACGAAATGGGTTCCATAGCGTTTGGTCTTACTACCGTGGCGACTGAAGATATTTTTGTTTTCCTGAAAAAATACATGACGGATGAAAACGTTACGGATTTTGTGGTAGGAGAGCCCAAACAAATGAATAACGAACCATCAGAAGCAGAAGCTTTAATTCTACCGTTTTTAGAGGAGTTGGCCAAGAATCATCCAACGATAAAAATACATAGGCAGGATGAGCGATTCACCTCAAAAATGGCCTTTCAGAGTATGTTAGATGCTGGGTTGGGTAAAAAACAACGAAAGAATAAGGCGTTGATAGATGAAATAAGCGCAACTATTATTCTTCAGTCCTTTTTGGAAAGATCCTAATTTGAATATGTTACGGAAACTAGAAATTTTCTTGAAGAGAAAGATAAGGCATGTATTTAGTTCTTATTACCAAAAGAAGGATATTACCAGATTAAAAAATAGAACGTTTGTTCTTATCAGTCGTAATTGCTGGGGAGGTCAAGTCTACCAGTGGTTGGGAATACCCTACAACACACCTTTTGTGGGGCTGTTTTTATTTGGACCGTGTTATATGAAGCTTTTAAACGATTTTGATAGGTACATGAAATTGGAATTGAAATTCCGTGAAATTTCTAAGTACCCCGAAGCTCATAACGATTATCCCATAGGCGTTTTAGATGATATAGAGATTCATTTCCAACATTACTCAAATCCAGAGGAAGCTAAGGAAAAGTGGTATAGAAGAAGGGAACGCATGCTAAAGCATAAAAATAAGGACGATTATTTTTTTAGTATCTGTGATAGGAGGGGAGTTACCGAAAGTGATATCCTGGCTTTTCATAAGCTAAACTTTAAGAATAAAATATCCTTCTCTTTCTATAAAATAAAAGGCTTGGACAAGCACCGGCATATTAAGTTCATTCAAGATTTATCCAAGAAGAAGGGAGCACCGCCTAACGGCAAGAAAAGATTTAAACTTACCTTTTTGTATTTTGATGTAGTGAACTATTTGAATACGGCGAGTGTAACACGAACAAGATTTAAACAATAAGAAATGATTTTACCTATAATAGCTTACGGTGACCCGGTTCTAAGAAAAGTGGCATCCAATATAGATAAGGATTATCCTAAATTAAATGACTTGCTTGCCAATATGTGGGAAACCATGTATAATGCGAACGGGGTAGGTCTTGCGGCACCGCAGATAGGTTTGGCGATTCGTATTTTTTTGGTGGACACGGAACCGTTTGCCGACGATGAAGAATTGTCAACAGATGAACAGCAGCAATTAAAGGGCTTTAAACAGGTCTTTATAAATGCGAAGATAGAAGAGGAGACGGGAGAGGAATGGCCTTTTAACGAGGGTTGTCTTAGTATTCCCGATGTGCGAGAAGACGTTAACAGAAAAGACACGATAAAAATTACTTATCTAGACGAAAATTTTAAAAAGCATACCAAGACTTATGATGGTCTTTTGGCGCGGGTCATTCAACATGAGTACGATCATATAGAAGGAGTGCTTTTTACGGATAAGTTATCCTCGTTGAAAAAACGACTCATAAAAGGTAGGTTGACCAATATTTCGAAAGGTAAAATTAATGTGGATTATCGCATGCGTTTTCCAAATCAAAAAAAAGGACGTTAAATCTTTCCGTTTATCATTATAAAAATATAATATTTGTCGCTCAAAATTTAAGTATAGCTCATGGGATTGGAAAAAATATTATCTGTTGCCGGGAAACCGGGCTTGTACCAGCTTATTACCCAGACTAGATCTGGTTTTGTTGCGGAGTCCCTATTAGATGGTAAAAAGATAAGTGTAGGTTTACGCAGCAACGTTAGTGTGCTTTCAGAAATTGCGATCTATACTCTTGATGAGGAATTGCCTTTACGTGAGGTTTTTCTCAATATACAAGTAAAAGAAAAAGGAGCTAAGACATCTATAAGTCATAAAGCGGAAAAGATAAAGTTAGAAGAGTACTTTTTTGAAGTACTTCCTAATTATGACGAAGACCGAGTTTATGCGAGTGATATTAAAAAAATAATACAGTGGTACAATATTTTGGTGGATAAGAACATGGCGGACTTTTCTGAAGATTCGGCCGGTGATGATGCTACTGAGGAATAGGTACCCATGAGAACAAATAAAAAGCCTCGACAAAATGTCGAGGCTTTTTTGTTTAGTCCTTATCTATTTTTTCATAACTGAATTTGCTCTTTTTCCAATCTATAAGTGGAGAGGGGTAATATTTTACGTTCATCCTATCCAAGAAGGGAGCTTGGTCTGCCAACCGTATTTTATAATCCTCCCAATCTCTATTTTTGGGAATACTCCAGCTCAGCTCGGAATAGCCAATAACTCTTGGAAAGGCCAGATATTCCAATTCATCAATATTACTTATAGTTTCTGACCAAAGGGGTGCTTCAACACCTAATATATGCTCTAGAGGTATCTCGCCATACTCTTCAGGTGACCAAACGTAGGCGGTATCTACAGGAATATAGGCCGCCCAATGCAAACCGTGCTTTGATAGACTATCGTAGGACATGTCTAAATAGGCCTTTTTTGCTGGAGAAATAATTATTTGCATTCCTTTTTCAACTGCTTTTTTCGCATTCTTTTCGCTAGACCACCAGTGAGAAATAGAGGTGGAATCGATATCCGCAATGGCAACTTCGTCCCAACCAATCATGCGCTTGCCATACTTCTGCACTATTTTTTCCACTTTATTTACAAAATAGATGTAATCTTTTTTCTTGGTAACATGGCTTTCGTCTCCTCCGATATGGAAATAGGGACCAGACGTTATCGCCGAAATTTCCCGGACAACATCATCCACAAAAGCGTATACTGTATCTTTTCTGGTATCAAATGTGCTAAAACCGACATGGGTGCCTTCATATAACTTTGGCATTTTACCATTTCCATTTAAAAACGGATAGGAGACCGATGCGGCGTTGGTGTGCCCGGGCATATCAATTTCCGGTATGATGGTCATATACCGTTCTGCCGCGTAACGCACAATTTCCTTATAGTCTTCTTGGGTATAGAAACCGCCGGCTTCACCGCCTACTTCTGTGCTGCCTCCTACCTCGGTCAATTTTGGCCATGATTTTATTTCTATCCGCCATCCTTGATCATCGGATAAATGTAGATGTAGCACGTTTATTTTATAATAGGATAAAAGGTCAATGTATTTCTTTACATCCTCCACACTAAAAAAATGGCGTGCTACATCTAACATGGAACCTCTATAGGCGAAATTTGGACTGTCCGTTATCTTTCCTGTCGGAACCGGCCATATGGATTGCTCCGCTAGGGTATCATTGCTCGTTTCTGGTACGAGCTGCCTCAACGTCTGTATTCCCCTAAATGCACCCTCTGCCGTGTTGGCATTGAGTATTATGGAATCTTGATTGATATAAAGTTGATAGGCCTCTGGAGTCCCAAGCTTAACACTATCCGATTGATTGATATAGATAATACGTTCTACCGTATTCGATGTGGCTTGATTCACAGGTATTTCCAAATCTATCTTGGACTTTAATTTTTTGGACAGGAACTTTCCTACTTGTTCAAAACCGGTATCTCCTTTTGCAGTATAGATTGCCGTAAATTGGTCTAGCGCAAAAGCGGAATGTGTGGGTACGGTCTTGAGGGGTTTAGGCATTAAACTAACCTTACTCAAATCTGTAGTGGGCATCGGTATTCTTTTCTTCTCTTCTTTTTGACAAGCTATTACTGCCATCGCTAAGGCCAATAAAAATAAACATCTCGTTAAAAAATTTTTGGTCATTCTCTTTTAATTAAGGTCGGTTACTAAATTTTTCATGGCGGTATACCAAATATCATAGCCTTTTTGGTTCATATGTAGGCCATCGGTTATAAAAATATCCTTTTTTAATTTTCTTCCGTCGAGCATAGGATTCCATACATCAACATAACTTAAGTACATATCCTCCTTACTTAAACCTTGAAACTTTTTGTTGAGTCGTTTGTACTTTCCTCGAAGTCTCCATCTGCTAATACTCGGTTTTGCAGAAATAAGTATAATTTGAGTGAAGGGGTTTTGATTCCTTATTTCTTGTATAATCGCATTTGTAGTTTGTATGATTTCCTTAAGTTTCTTTTTTGCTGAAATATCATTGTCGCCTTCGTAGATGAATACTTTAACCGGCTTATATTTTAAAACCAGACTATTTAAATGTAACAATAAGTCGGATGTCTGTGAGCCACCGAAACCGGTGTTTATGATTTGATGCTCTGGAAAGGATTCTTCTAAACTTTTCCAGAGTCTAACACTGGAACTTCCCGTAAATACGATGGTCTCTTTAGAACTATCCCAAATGGTATCATATTTCATTGCAATATTGGCTACTTCCTCTGCAAAAGGAATATTTTCTTGTGCATGGGATATTGTAGCTATGAAAAGGTAAAGTATCAGAAGTTTTTTCATCAAAGGGTGTTAAAAGTATAAATAAAGATGCCTTAAAAGTTTTATCAAATCATTTTCGACAAATGTCATTTAAAGGAACATGAGGGTAAATTATTTAGAAGGTGTTACGATATTTTCCGCTACTGCCCAATCGTAGAATAACTGTATCCAATCATCAGAGGGTAAACCTTGTTTTTTCATGCCAAATCCATGTCCGCCTTTAGCATACATATGTAGGCCTACTGGTTTTTGAATCTTAAGCCAAGAGGAATACAACTCAACGCTTCCGCTTGCTAATCCTAGTGGGTCGTCAGAGGCACATATGACGAGCATTGGTGGCGCATTCTTTGGGGCGGGCTGTACGGGTAAAACGGTTGTCCAAGGATACACTGGAACAATAAAATCCGGACGGTTAGCTTCTCCATAATTATAAGTAACACCCATGGTCACTGCGCCGCCCGCAGAAAAACCCATAAAACCTATTTTATTCGGGTCTAGCTTAAGAGAGGATGCATTTGACCTCACGTAGGCAATTGCAGAAAGGCCATCTGCTATGGATAGTGGCATAACGGGCGCTACCCGCTCTCCGATTCTTTGTGGATTTGTAGCACCTTCTTCCGAAATTTCTTTGACACCATCCTCGCCTGTGGGGACTAATCGGTATTTAAGCACAAACGCGGTAATTCCCTTCTTGTTCAGCCATTTGGCTACGGCTGTACCCTCACTTTCAATACTCAATGCGTACAACCCGCCTCCCGGAGCAATAATAACACTTACACCGTTCGGGTTTTCTGGTTGAAACAATTCCATGGTCGGGACTGATACATTGGTCACCACTGGGGTTTGCCAGATGTCCGAAAAGTATTCTTTTTCTTCACCCACCCAAGTGATATTTTCTGAAGTTTCATGTGGAATAGGTATAATATTTTGTGCATAAATGCTGGAGGCCATAAAAATAGTGATCATTAAGGATAAAAAAGTTTTCATGAATTAAGTTTTATTTTGTTCAACCTATCAATAAAAAGATTCCAGCTGCTAATAAAGCACCTAATATAGGACCTATTATAGGAACCCAAGCATAGTTCCAATCACTTGTTCCCTTGTTTCTCAGAGGTAGCAGGGAATGTAGTAAACGTGGTCCAAAATCTCTGGCAGGATTTATAGCATACCCCGTTGGTCCACCAATTCCAAAACCTATTCCCATGACCAAGAAGGCTACGGGCAAAGCATCTAAGGAGCCTAAGGATATGGTTTCTTCGCCGACAGCACCTCCTGCTATGTAAAAGACCCCAAATACTAGGGCAAATGTGCCAATGGCCTCTGTGATTAGATTCCAAAACGGACTTCTGACCGCAGGCGCCGTGGAAAACGTTGCCAATATAGCATTAGGGTCTTCAGTGGCCTCATACTGTTTCTTGTAAGCCAACCAAACCAAGATGTTACCCATCATGGCTCCTAGAGTTTGAGCTAAAATATACCCAGGGACCATTGTCCATGTGAATTTTCCTGCGGTGGCCAAGCCTATGGTGACGGCCGGATTTAGATGTGCCCCGCTGACGTCCGCAGCTATAAAAACACCTATAAATACGGCAATACCCCATCCTAAGGATATCCCTACCCATCCAAGGTCGGAACCTTTTGTTTCCTTTAAAACCAAATTAGCAACAATACCGTTACCTATAAGAATAAGCATAGCGGTACCTATAAATTCAAAAATGTAATTATTCATTATTATCGTTTGGCCGATTAAGATAAAAAAATGTAATGATTAAAGTGCGTGATGCGCCCTTTACTTTTGTTTGAATATAAGATGCACTGCCGATTGCTTCATCTTCTTTTAGTCTAAATTAACTTTCCATATTTTTTTATCTTATCAAAAAATTATAATCTTACTAAAAAATTTGTAAAAATGGCTGTTCAAAAATGGAGTACCTTATTTATAATCCTAATGGTTTTATTTTCATGTTCATCCGATGACGGGGGAACTCCTGTTGTTCCGGAATCATTTTTAGCCATAGGAGCTTGGGATTTGACAGCGGTGAACATCAATCTTGCACAGGACGTAAATGAGGACGGAACTTCTTCAACCAACTTGATTGATGAACTACCTTGTTTATCGGGGCTTTTGACAATTAACAGTAACAATACTTGGACGGCAAGAATTACTGATGTGAGCGTAACTCCGGTAACTGGAGAGCTTTATATTATTGATTGTGGTAATACACTTTCGTTTTCTGGCAATTGGAGTAATACAGGAAATACCTTATCATTAAATTCTTCGGATTTTCAAGACTTTACCTTAAGCGGGGATACCTTAACTGAAAATAGGGGAGAAAACTTACCCGGTTTTTTGAACTTTGTGTACACAAAGCAATAGATGTTATACGAGCTCTAGGCCTTTTATAGTTACTAGAATCACCGTTCAAAGAATACTCCTCCTTACAGCTGATATCGCTGATAATTAATAATGCTAGGCGTATCGCTTAAAGTTTTGCTAAATATGCCAGATTGTGGCGCATACTGTCAAGGGGGTTACTAGCGTACTCTTCCTGCTCTATGAAAATATGTTTTACTCCTGATAATTTCTGATACTGCATCATCAATGGTATGTCCAGACCACCTTTTCCAAATTCTGTACTCTCTTTTTCCGTCATGTTCATATCCTTTAGATGCCAAAGGGGGAATCTTCCCGGATATTTTTCAAAGTAATGTACCGGGTCCTTTTCTGCGATGATGACCCATCCTAAATCTAGTTCCATATGCACTAGGTCCGGCTCTGTGTTATCCATTAGAATATCATAGAGGACTTGCCCGTTCTCGGATTCAAATTCATATTCATGATTGTGATAACCAAATTTGATACCTAACTTTTTGCAGGATTCCCCCGCTTTATTAAAAGCTTCGGCGACTCTTTTGTAATTGTCTACATTTTGTCCACTTGATGGCATGGACGAGCAAATTAAGTATTCTTGTTCAGCAGCCACTGCCTCCTCAATGGTGCTATCGAAATCTTTATCCAAATGCACGTGCCCACTCTTCAATTTCATCCCCAATTCATCACAAGCAGTTTTCATGTCCCGGGGAGAAAGGCCATAATAATGACCCATGGAAGACTTTGCGGATTCTATTTCCTTAATTCCTAAATCCGCAATTTTTCTCAACGTTCCTTTGGCATCTCTTGCCATGTCGTCCCTAAAGGAATATAATTGTACTCCATACACACTTTTGGGAGAACTAGCTAAAGAAATGTGGGGCGTTACGAGAGCCCCAGCACAGCATAAGCCAGATTTTATCAGAAAGTCTCTACGTGCGTTCATGTTTTATATAATTAATAGTTAGTAAGTGTCACCTATTTCCGCAGTTTTAAGAAACTTACCGAGAAATATCGGATTACGGTGAAAATTTATGTTCAAAAAAGAAGTGCATCACCACGTTGGTTTTAAAAGTAATGAAAACAATTCAGATGCAAGTAATCTACACTAGTTTGCCGGCCACTTCAAGTAACTCGACCAACTCTTTTTTCTAGGTCTCTTTGGTGTACGAACTGTTGAAGTGATTCTAAAGTGCTAAGAGTTACCGAAACAAAAATTAAATGGAAACACCTACTATTCGTACTTTTGGCTAAATTTTGGAACAATGAATTCTAGAGAAACGCAGTTACAGGCATTTGACCGTTTGCTGACCATTATGGAGGAACTCAGAGCGCAATGTCCATGGGATAGAAAGCAGACCATGCAAACACTTAGGCATCTTACTATAGAAGAAACCTATGAATTAGGAGATGCTATTCTAGACAATGACCTAAAGGAGATTAAAGGAGAATTGGGAGATTTGTTGTTGCACATTGTTTTCTATGCAAAAATCGGTTCGGAATCAAAGAGTTTTGATATCGCTGATGTGGCGAACGGTATCTGCGAAAAACTCATCAACAGGCACCCTCACATCTATGGAGATGTAAAGGTCGCAAATGAAGAAGAGGTCAAACAGAATTGGGAAAAAATAAAGCTCAAAGAAGGTAAAAAAAGTGTTCTGGAAGGTGTTCCAAAAAGTTTGCCCGCTTTGGTCAAAGCCAGCAGAATACAGGATAAGGTTGCCGGTGTAGGTTTTGATTGGGAAGAACCACACCAAGTATTTGAAAAGGTAAACGAAGAACTCGAAGAACTGCAACAAGAAATTGTAACGGGCGACAAGGATAAAATTGAAGCGGAGTTTGGCGATGTACTATTCTCTATGATAAACTACGCACGTTTTCTAGGTATTAATCCAGAAAATGCCTTAGAAAGAACCAATAAAAAGTTCTCCAAGCGTTTTCAGTATTTGGAACGTGAAGCGCAGAAGAAAGGAATTTATCTTCAGGATATGACACTAAAGGAAATGGATATATACTGGGAGGCGGCGAAGAAGGCAGACTAACGCTAATACTTAAACGCTTACCTATATTTTGAGATGCAAACTCATTTTTAGAAGTATCTTTGCTCCCGTAACATTATTATTTTGTTTCAGAACTATACCAAAGAATTTTCGTATAATATTAAACTATCGGTGCCTGTTATTTTGGGAATGCTAGGGCATACTTTTGTGCAGTTCGCAGATAATATTATGGTCGGGCAGTTGGGAACAGCAGAGCTAGCGGCCGTTTCCCTAGGCAATAGTTTTGTATTTATAGCCATGTCCTTGGGGATAGGTTTTTCTACAGCTATAACCCCCTTGGTAGCTGAGGCAGATGGTGCCAATAATAGAGAGAACGCCAAAGGTGCCCTGAAACACGGTTTACTACTTTGCACTTTTTTAGGAATGTCCTTATTCGGTTTAATTTTGTTGGCCAAACCCATCATGTTTTTAATGAAACAGCCAACAGAGGTGGTAGCGTTGGCCTTACCATATTTGGATATCGTTGCCTTTTCCCTGGTTCCTTTAATCATATTTCAAGCCTTCAAACAATTTTCAGAAGGACTTTCACAGACCAAGTATCCCATGTATGCCACGGTAATTGCCAATGTTGTGAATATCATACTTAATTATCTATTGATATTCGGTGCGCTTGGTTTTCCCAAATGGGGTATCGTCGGTGCCGCCATAGGTACCTTGGTGGCTAGAATAATCATGGTAGCCTATATATGGTTATTGCTCAGAAGCAAAACTAAATTTAGATATTATGTTACGGCGTTCAATTTTAGAAATATTGAAAGAAAGATTATCAATAAAATCGTTTCTCTTGGTTTTCCTTCGGCCTTACAAATGTTCTTTGAAGTTGCTATTTTCACTGCGGCGATTTGGTTGAGCGGAGTTCTAGGTAAGAATCCTCAGGCCGCTAACCAAATAGCTCTTAATTTAAGTAGCATGACGTTCATGTTCGGGATGGGGCTAGGGGTGGCCGCTATGATACGGGTGGGAAACCAAAAAGGATTGAAAAATTTCACAGAACTCCGTAGGATAGCGCAGTCTATCTTCTTTCTGACATTTTTATTGGAAATCGTATTTGCCATACTGTTTTTGTTGGGCAGAAATTGGTTTCCTACCTTGTATCTGGATGCGAACGACACCCTGCATCTCGCCGATAATGCGGAAGTTATTTACTTGGCAGCCCAGTTGTTATTGGTGGCCGCGTTCTTTCAAATTTCGGACGGAGTACAAGTGGTTGTGCTAGGAGCTCTAAGAGGTTTGCAAGATGTTAAAATCCCAACGCTTATTACCTTTATAGCATACTGGCTAATCGGTTTTCCTATTTCGTACTACCTAGGCCTTTATACCGATTTTAAAAGTATAGGCATTTGGTTAGGCCTACTGACGGGCCTGACCGCTTCTGCCATTATGTTGTATATTCGATTCAATTATTTGACTAAAAAATTGATTGCTAATTAATACTAAACTTGAGTTTTAAATGGAACTGCCAAAATTCTTATTAGGGGACAATACCGATTATCCAAGTGCAATTTTTATAGTACATACGGAGTATCCAAGATTCGTAATCAATTTAGAGAATGATGAGGTAGAGTGGTTAGAGGAGTTCTCTAAAGAGGACGAAAAAGAATTGGAAGCCGAGGCGGAAAATCTTATAGAAGCCGCCACCGCTTTTTATGACAGGGAAATCTCTCGCTACGAAGATTGATAAAAATGCTAGAACAACTTCTTCATTTAGATAAGGAGGTATTCCTTTACTTGAACGGATTGGGTGTTGATTCATGGGATAATTTTTGGCAATTTGTTTCCAACAAGTTCAGTGCTATTCCTATCTATACTTTTCTATTGTTGATCACTTATCGAAAATACGGTCTAAAGAGTACCGCTCTTTTACTGGTAAGTATTGCATTGCTCATAACGGTATCCGACCAATTGAGTAATTTTTTCAAATACGGTATTGGGCGTTTAAGACCCTGTCATGATTCAGATATTTCAGGAATTATGCGTTTGGTGAAAAGTTACTGTGGCGGAAAGTACAGTTATTATTCTGCACATGCATCCAACTCCTTTGCTATAGCAATCTTTTTTGGAGTTGTGCTAAAGTCCGAAGTAAAATATATTTCCGCTGCTCTTCTTTTTTGGGCTGCGCTCGTGGCTTACAGTAGAGTGTATATTGGAGTTCACTTTCCTTTAGATATCCTCACTGGTGCCTTCATTGGTGCTCTTCTTGGATGGTTGTTTGCAAAGTTGTATATATTTGCCCTTCGTAAATTCTCCCTATGATATCCAACTTAAGATATTGGTTTTTAATCCTTCTTATCGTGTTGGTCTATATTGCGGGTACTTTCGTGACCCTTTTTGAGAATGATTCTGCCCAGTTTGCCGTAATGGCAATGCGTATGGTCCAAGAAAATGATTTTTTGAACCTGTTTAAGGGTCCTAATGAGTATTTGGACAAGCCGCATATGCACTACTGGCTGGCCGCACTTTCTTTTAAATTGTTCGGTATATACGATTGGGCCTATCGCATACCTGGAATCTTGGCAACGCTTCTAGGGGCTTATAGCTGTTTTGGGCTCGGTAGACTTCTATACAACGCACATACGGGAAAGCTGGCAGCACTGATATTCATGACCGCCCAAACCATAGTGTTAAGCGTCATCGATGTTCGTACGGATGCCATACTTACCGGCTTTACCATTTTCGCTATCTGGAAATTAGCTACCTATATTGAAAACGGTAGTGTTAAAGCAATCATTCTTGGGGCTCTAGGTGCGGGAATAGCTTTCTCTACTAAAGGACAGATTGCCATATTGGTGATTGGCTTACCGCTTCTTTGCCATGTTGCCTATACTAGAAAATGGAATGCCTTCCTGAATTGGAAGGTGCTTATTGCCTTATTGGTTTTTGGTATCGTAATCAGTCCCATGCTGTATGCCTATTACCATCAATTTGATTTACACCCGGAAAAGGTAATTCGTGGCAAATCTAACCGAAGCGGTATCTTTTTTATTTTTTGGGAACAAAGTTTTGAGCGGCTGAGCGGTGAGGGAATTGGGAAGAACAGTAGTGATTACTTTTTCTTTTTTCATACTTTTTTGTGGGTTTTCCTTCCTTGGACCATACTGGCCCTGACGAGTATATGGTGTAGAATAAAAACCTTCATCAAACTAAAATTTGAGTACCATCCCAAGCAAGAATTTTTAACGCTCGGTGGTATTATATTGGTCTTCATATTAATAAGTTTTGCCCAATTTAAACTGCCGCATTATTTAAATGTGACCATTCCGTTGTTCTCGGTAATAACCGCATCTTATTTGTACGATTTACATCGATTTCAAAAGGAAAAAGCAACTAAATATTTGATGGCGAGCCAATATTTTATTTTAGCAATCGTATTCATAGCTTCGGCTTTATTGTGCTTCTTTGTTTTTAAGGTAACCAGCTTATTTACCTATGGTATTTTTCTTGTAGGCGGAATCATAATCATCTATTACGCTTTAAAAAGAGAGGCCAGGTATGTTCGTTTAATTACGGTTTCCGTCTGTGCATCCCTCTTGTTAAATACGGTTCTTAATTTTCATTTTTACCCAAATTTATTGGCCTATCAGGGTGGGTCCGCAATGGCATCCGTCGTAAAGGAAAATACGATTCCTGTCGATAGGATTTACAAAATCGGAAACGATTTTACATGGGCTTTGGACTTTTATAATCGTCATCCGGTTCAATTAATAACGGCAGAAGACCTTAAGGAAAAGAAAGATATTTGGGTGTATGCCAATGAAAAGGAGTTAGAGACCCTTAGGGCAACCGGTATAGATTGGGACAAAAGACATAGTGTAAAACAGTTTCGAATCACCCGTTTACAGGGCAAATTCTTAAATCCTAATACGCGTTATAAAGTCTTGAAGAAAATGTATCTCATACATATTTATTGAACTAGTGCTGTGACGTGGTTTCCAACTCTACTTTTTTAAAGTGATACCATATCCCCAAAAGTGATACCACGGCGGTTATCAGAAAGAATACGACACTTATTCCTACCGAAATGGTTTCATCTAAACCAAGTAGCGAGGCACCATAGAAAAAAGTTACTTCCCTACTTCCAATGCCACCAATGGTAAGGGGTAATACCGAAACGATTGAGGACACCAAGAAAATAACTAAATAGGCTACCTTATCCTCCTCGATACCCAAGGCCATCATAATGAACCAGACACTGATTAATTGGGCCAATTGCACTAAGGTGGAGTATCCTAGGGCGGACCAGAATACGGGGAATACGTAGTTGAAAAAACGCTTGTTCAGGACCCAAAAGACAAGAACGGCAAGCGGAATTCCTAGAATAAATAAGTATTTTACTCCTGCTAACACCGGGTTTTGCAATACATAAAACAGCACACAGGCATATACAAAAAGTAGGAGTAGTCCACTTAACCTATCCAAAACCAGAACACTGACCACTCTTTTTGTAGGCACCTCAAAACTTTTTTTAATGAGATACCCCTTATAGGCATCACCACCGATTCCCCCAGGCAAGAACAAGTTATAGAACATACCTAAAAAGTAAAGCCTCAGGTTACTTTTATGTGTCAACCGAACATCTAATTGGTGGAAGTATCCGTTGAGACGAAAGGCAGCTAAAATTTTAGAAACTAGGAAAAAGAATAATGCTATGACTAGATACGTAGGCTTACTCTTTTCTAAAGTATTCCCTATCTCATCGATATTTATTTTCGTATAAACAAAATAGATAAGAATTACGCTTATAAGAAGCTTTAAAGCGGTAGTTATACTTTTACGCGTATTTGCCACCTACACTTATTTTTTTAATGCGATATGGCCTCTTTTTCTGTGATTCATAGTAGGTACGGATTAAAAGTTCCATAACAATACCGATGGTAAAGAGTTGTATGCCCGCCAAGATGAACATCATCCCGAACATGAGCAGGGGCCTTGTTCCTATATCTTCACCAAAACCTAACTTTACCACTAGCAAGTATAGGTTGATTAAAACACCCAATAGAATCATCAAAAAACCGAAAATACCAAAAAGGTGAATGGGCCGTTGAAAGTATTTTCTAATAAAAAGGAGCAGCATCATATCCGCTACCACTTTAAAAACCCGTTCTAATCCATATTTTGAAACCCCCGCATGTCTGGCATGGTGCTTTACAGGAACTTGTTTTATCTGTGCGCCTTCCAAATGTGCTAAAAGGGTGATAAATCGATGCATTTCCCCGTAAAGGTTCAAATCCTTTGCAATATCCTTTGTAAAGACTTTCAGTGCGCAGCCGTTATCCTTAATATCCAGTTTAGTGACCCGGCGCACCAAAAAATTCGCAATTTTAGATGGTATTTTCTTCACCAAAGAATCTTTTCGTTTTTGTCGTATTCCTGTGACCACATCAAATTCACCATCAACTGCATAGGAAAGCATTTCAGGAATATCGCTTGGGTCATTTTGTAGGTCACCATCCATGGTAATGATAAATTCGCCCTCGGCGTAATCGATACCAGCTGCCAATGCTAAGCTTTGTCCGTAGTTCTTTTTCAATGCAATGAGGTGTACTTTCTGGTCTTTTAGCTCATTTACCACTTGTTTGGTGCTATCTCTAGAAAAATCATCGACGTAAACAATTTGGTAATTATAACCTGCTAAACTCTCATGGATTTTTTGTGTTAAAAGTGCTACGTTTTCTTCCTCATTATAAAGGGGTACAACTACAGATAAGAGGGAAGCGGTAACAATAGCCATTGGTCGGTATTAGAATTAATTACAAAGTTATGTTTTTTATCCCTAAGATGTTCTATGGTATAGCGGTTAGAGTGCTTAGACAATTACTCCTAACTATTTTTGTACGCCTGCAATAACTGCTGCGCCGCTGCAAATGGGGACATACTGCCATTAACTACCTTTTCCTCTAGGATTTCAAGCTTTTTCCTTACTAACGGACTTGTGTAAAAGTCCATTTTAAGGCTAGTTTCAATATGCTGTTTTAACCAGCTTTTATTTTGTTCCTGTCTTTTAATCCTAAAGTGACCGGACTCTTTTGTTTTTTCCGCATAAGAAGCTATTATAGACCAAAGTTCTTCTAGACCTTGGTTCTGTAAGGCCGAACAACTCGTTACCACTGGCACCCATCCGTTTTCCTTTGGAGGGAACAAGTGCAATGCTCGCTTAAATTCCACTTCGGCCAATTTGGCTCTTTTTATATTATCGCCATCCGCTTTGTTAATGGCTATGGCATCTGCCATTTCCATGATGCCCCTTTTTATTCCTTGCAATTCATCACCCGCCCCTGCTAATTTTAATAGTAGAAAGAAATCTACCATACTGTGTACGGCAGTCTCACTTTGACCCACACCTACGGTTTCGATTATAATGATGTTGTACCCCGCGGCCTCTAAAAGTATAATGCTCTCTCTTGTTTTCCGGGCTACGCCTCCCAAAGAATCACCTGAAGGTGAAGGTCTTATGAATGCATTCTTGTCCTGTACTAATTCTTGCATACGCGTTTTGTCGGCGAGTATGCTTCCCTTGGTAAGATTACTGGATGGGTCTATGGTGAGAACGGCCAAGCGATTACCCTTTGATGTCAATAATTTGCCCAAACGCTCTATGAACGTGCTTTTGCCAACTCCTGGAACACCGGTTATTCCTATTCTAACGGTATCGATTTTCTTGGAAAGACATTTTTCGATGATGATGTTGGCAATCTCTTGATGTTCAGGTTTGGTGCTTTCCACCATGGTTATCGCCTTGCTCACTGCAGCTATATCCTTAGCAAATATTCCATTTACCAAGGCTTCCGCAAGTAGTTGTGGATTTAAATTACCAGATTCTTTCGTTCGAGAAATAATAGCTTCTTTTTTGAGGTTTATTTATTGGTACCGCCTAAGGGTCAATATTCCGAGACTTATCTCGAAATCAAAATTATGTTTTTTATCAATTTATCGTGGGCTTGCCCTGAGATAGTTTACTAAGCGGGACATTTATTTTAACCCTATCCCAGGCAAAACTTAAATAGCTTTGTTCCTTATCTTCAAAAGAGATCGTAAAGTTTTCTTGGGTTTGGGCTAGTGTTCTAACGGGTACTTCTACCTGAAGTACATCTGCCGCTTCGTTTCGGGTAGTCTCCCTGCCACCACTTGAAAGCGTAACTCCCCAATCGGGAACTTCATTATTAAAAATGACTTTCCAACTCTCTTTGTTGGGGATTGTCCATATCGAATAAGTGCCTGCCGGTAGCGGTTTATCTATAATCTTTATGCCTGTACTCGTTGTAAAGGTCGTAGGTTCATTAGCACCCGTACGCCATACCTTACCATAGGGCACTAACGCACCGAATATTTCCCTTCCCTTTTTCGATGGACTGGAATAGTGGACCTGAAGTTCCGTGCCATCAAAATCATAGGTAGTCGTTGTTTCCGGGCTGTATTTCTTGGTATAACTTTGTAGATAGGGTATTCCCACAAAGTAGAAAAGAGCGCCTAAAACCAGTAGTGCTATCAGTAATTTTTTTAAAACCTTCATTATCCTTGTCTATGGCGAATGCCTAGTGTTTATTGTGTCTAAGGTACTAAATCAAACTTATATATGGCAATGTTGTTATACGTCTCTCCGGGTCTCAACACGCTATTCGGAAAATCAGGTTGGTTAGGTGCATCCGGGTAGTTTTGCGTCTCAAAACAAATCCCGGGAAAATCCAAGGGCGTGTATACGATTACAGCGGGTTGGTTCGTGTAGACCTTCATTGATATGCCCGATTTTGGGGAATAGAGTTCTGCAACTTTTTCACTACCCATATCTTTCACAAAAGGGGTATCTAAACGTTGGACCCCAATTTCCCGCGGAATCAAAAAGTCATTTTCCGTACCCCTGACGGGAATTTGATTTCCCGTAGGCAGCAAATTTTCTTCTACTTCCAAAACTAAGGGGCAATTTAGCTGTAGCTCGTAATTATCAATGTAGGGGCTGTCGTCTAACTTAAAATAAGAATGATTGGTAAGGTTAACCACCGTGCTTCTGTCCGTTATGGCTTCATGTACTATTTGTAAAGCGTTGTTGACAAGTTTATACGTTACGTTGACGGTTAAATTTCCGGGGTATCCTTCTTCCAAATGTTTGCTCACATAGGATAATTTAATGAAGGGGTCATCCTTTTGTTTTACCTCTTCAATTTTCCAATACTTCTGATGAAAACCTTCTTTACCTCCATGCAAATGAACCCCATCTTCTTGATGGAGATAAAATTGTTCGCGATCCAGTTCAAACCCTCCCTTAGATATCCTACCGGCATAGCGTCCCACACAAGAGCCAAGACAATTATCATCTAAACGGTACCTGCTCGGATGGTTGTAACCTACGACGGCATTGGTATATTTGCCGTCTTTTCCCTTAACCAATAATTTCTGTATCGTAGCCCCATAATCTAGGACCATTAGGGTTATAAACTCGTTGGATATCGTAACTTGTTTCAATTGTAGATTTTAAAAGATTTGTAAAAATAGAAGTTTTTTGCAACATCTATTTTTTTCTTTCGTCCTTAAGATAACAGCAACTAAAAACAAACACCGAACCGACCAATGTTTCAGATTGACGTTGTAGAGAAATGTAAATCCAATGACCGTAATGCGCAATTACAATTGTACCGGCAGTATTGCGATGGAATGTATGCGGTTGCCATGCGATTTGTAAAAAATTCTAACGACGCTGAAGATGTATTGCAAGAGTCCTTTGTAAAGGCTTTTCAAAAATTGCATCAGTTTAAAGGGGAGGTAACGTTTGGAGCATGGCTCAAGAAAATAGTGGTTCATAAATGTATCGACTTTTTAAAATCGAAAAAACAACATCTAGTTTCTTTAGACGAAACCTATATGACCCCCGTAGCGGAAGAGGATTGGACGGTAGAGGACGGAATCTCTTTGGAAGTGGTGAAAAAGGAGATAGAAAAACTATCGGAAAAATATAAATATGTAGTGCTTATGTACTTGGTAGAAGGTTTTGATCATAAAGAAATTGCCCAAGTATTGGATATTACGGAAACCACCTGCAGAACCAGATTATTAAGGGGAAAAGGTCAATTAAAAGAATTATTAAAAACAAAACGATATGGGACAGGATCTTAGGGAAATGTTCAAAAAAGAGCGTTCGGAACAACAGTTTAAACTAAAAGAGGGGCATGAAACACGTTTTTTAGATAGACTGGACGAAGCATTTCCAAAACAAAAAAAGTTTGATTTCAGTCTATTAAAAATAGCAGCATCCGTATTATTAGTGGTAGGTCTTAGCTTTTTTGGATACCTGCAATTTGCTAAGGACGGTGCAGTAAATAATACTACGATTACCGATGTGGATACGAACTCGGAAACCGATACCGATTTTTCTTTTGGAGACCTTTCTCCGGACTTGAAAAAGATTGAAAATTATTACGTGGCCAATATCAACATGGAACTTTCCAAATTAGAAGTTTCCGACGATAACAAGGAATTGATAGATAGTTATATGGAACGTTTGGCCGAGTTAAACGCAGAATATGAAGCATTAAACGCGGAGCTTAACGAACTAGGTCCTAACGATCAAACCATAAGCGCACTCATAGAGAATTTACAGTTACGATTACAATTATTACAGCAGTTAAAAAAGCAGTTGAACCAAGTAAAAACATCAAAAAATGAACAGATCATCTAAAATGCAGCTAAGGCAACTCATCATTGCCTTAAGCTTTTTCGGAATTACAACTATTGCCTTAGGGCAGAAACAACAGAAAACTTATAAAGAGACCTTTAATGTTGGGGCGGATGCCGTTCTTGATATCAATACAAGTTATGCTGATATAGAATTTGAAACCTGGAACAAGGACGTGGTAGAAATTAGCGCTACCGCAACTTTGGAGGGAGCTACCGACGAGGAGGCAGAAAAATACTTTAGAAACGAACCTTTTGATATTTTAGGGAACAGTAAAAGGATTGAGATTACTTCTAGATCTAGCCGCATGGGCTTGTTCATGAACCATGATTTCGATTTTGATTTTGAAAACCTTCGTATTGAAGTGCCGGATATGAGTCCTTTTATAGAGGAATTGGCGGATATAGCTCCTTTTCCCGAAATTGCGGAAATAGCTTCTCTTCCGGTAACCAAAACGTTTCATTTTGATTATAGCGAGTACAAGAAAGACGGGGATAAATACATGAAGAAATGGCAAAAGGAGTTCGAAAAGAGTTTTGATAAAGACCATTTAAAGAAACTGGAAGAATGGGGAGAGCGTATGGAAAAAAGAGGCGCCGAAATGGAGAGAAGAATGGAGGAACGGGCAGAACGTAGAGAGGAACAGAGAGAAAAGAGGGTCGCCGAAATGGAAAAAAGAGCGGAGGAAAGAGAAAAACGATTTGAGAAAATGCATCAAAAAAGAGCGGCTTGGTCCATACGCCAAGATTCTATTAAAAACTCATTTTTTAGAAGAGATTCTTTGAGGAACGAACCCAATATCTTTTATTTTTCTTCTGATGGGGAAAATAAGAACTACAAGATCAAGAAAACCATTAAGATAAAACTGCCAAAATCTACACGTATAAAAATGAACGTGAGACATGGGGAAGTAAAGCTTGCCGAAAACACAAAGAACTTGAATGCGACCTTGTCGCACTCAAGTCTTTGGGCGGCGACAATTTCTGGCGATGAAACCAATATACAAGCTTCTTATTCGCCGGTAGAAGTTAAAAACTGGAACTATGGGCAATTGCAGACAAAGTATAGTAAAGATGTAAATTTGTCCGAAGTGTTGCACTTGCGTTTGAGTGCTACTTCATCTGAGGTGACCATCGATAAACTGTTCGATACGGCTTACATCAAAAATGATTTTGGGCCATTACATATTATCGCTTTTAGTGATGGATTCAAGGAATTGGACGTGAGCTTAAAAAATGCTGAGATGGACTTGAGGTTGCCAGAAACCCCTACGGAAATCTATGTAAAGGGAAACTCTTCTAAACTGGAAACACCTGCAGGCTTACAATTGAAAAAGACGGTAAATGGAAATACGGTCGTGAATAAAGGATTTCATTTAAAACAAAACAGCGGAAAATCTATAGTGATCAATTCAGCTTATAGTGATGTAATCATACACTGATTTATTGCCACTGCCCAAGGGTATAATATCCTAAGGTTTGCTTCGAAATTAAATACTCAATTCTTATAAATTTATCGTGGGATTGCCCAAGGTAGTTTACTTTTTCAAAACCAATGTCCCAAAAATATCCGCGTTGATCCAGCCTTGATTCTTATCCTCTCCCGGCACAAATACGGAACCTATAAAATTCTCCCTTTCCGCACTAGAATCGTTATCACAGTACGCTAAGGCAAAACCCATTTTTTTCTTGGATTTCAATGTTACCGGTTTATTCTTTGCACCATCGGTATAGGAATCATCGAAAATAGAAAGTGCTAGCTCCCATGTGGTTACATTATCTACCGTATGATGTTGGGAGCGTACATGGTCGTTATACAACTTTGGGGTTTTATCCGGCGCTAAGTCCACCACATTACCGTCTAATGCTACATGGTAGGCAAATGCATTATGACTGTATTGATGCAGACCACCGGAATTATCCTCGTCAACAAAAACTTCAACGCAATCGTCGTTCCACCATAATTTTAAAGGGTCCTCAGACTTGTCGTAGAGAACATCGTCCATAATTTCAACAAGTAAATATAAGCCTTGTTCGTTCCAAGCCAATTTGTAGCGGCCATTGAAGTCCTCATGGTCGTATGGGCCTCCGATCCAGTTTTGATTTAAGGAATTCCAATCAATTAAGTTCCAAAAACTTTCCGTGGCCTTACCGTCTAACTTGGGTGCGTTATCCGTGTAAGACACATCAATGATGGTAGTATCCGCTTTTTTCTTTGCGCTATTGCAGGACACTGCTAGCATCGCGCACAGTGCTAAAAATATCGGTCTCATATGTTGCAAGTTTGGGGTTTGTAATATTAAATATAGCGAATTCACGGGTTATGTAAGCTTTTTATTACATTGAATAAGTGAGTAAGCGGTTTTATATGTATACGTTGGGGGAACTAGTTTTAGATGTAAACTTTAGGTTTTAGTGGCCAAGTCCGGTTTTTTGTAAGCAGAACAAATGACTAACTAACAGTTTAGTCCATAAAAAAAAGCGCCCGGTAGGACGCTTTATAATTGATGATTTTGTTGCTTTTAGTGTATATCCTCTTTTAAGAATGCTCCAAAATTTTCTTTGAACCTATTCAATCTTGGAATAGAAACATTTCTGATGTAGGAATTGTTAGGGTTGTTACGTTCGTAGTCTTGATGATAATTCTCTGCAATCCAAAATTTTTCAAATGTCTTTACCTCTGTGGTAATGGGAGCACCATCATAGACGTCTTGGTCCTTCAAAGCTTGTATGTAAGCTTCAATTATTTTCTTTTCTTCCTCATTCTTATAAAAGGCGATAGAGCGGTATTGCGTTCCTCTGTCCGGTCCTTGTCTGTTTAAAGTAGTTGGATCGTGCGACCCAAAAAATACTTGGACCAAGGCCGTAAAGGAAATCACCTCTGGATCGTAATATACTTCTACGGCTTCTGCATGTGTAGTTTTTCCGTAACCGATCATTTCGTAGGTGGGATTATCTTCCTTTCCTCCGGAATAGCCAGATACCGCTTCCTTGACCCCCTTGACGCTTTCAAAAATGGCCTCCACGCACCAAAAACAACCACTGGCAAAATAAGCCGTCTCGTACTCGCTTAAATCCTGTGGACTCAATTTCTCTTTTTTTGAAGTGATTTCTAATTCCGAACTTGGAGCTTCTGCGGTAGTAGTTTTCTTAGTATTGGACTGGCAGCTGGTCACAAATAGTGCTGCAACCGCTAAAATGGTTAATCGTAATCGTTTCATTTTTATTTCTTTAAGCAATTTGTAGGCAATTTACAAAGTACTTACAGTACTAATGGTTAAAATATGTTAAGGAATTCAACGGGAATTCTATTTTTACAAAATGAAGACTTTTACAGAACAATTGAGTTTCCTTTCCGAAGGGGCAATCAGCATTCTTGATCATAACATTGCCTTAGAACGTTACGTTCCCATAGATTTGTCGGTAGACAATAAAGATTTAAAGACTAGGAACATTACCGACCCTGAAATTTGTGCATCTTACATTGATCAACAGCTCGTAACGCATAAGGGAAGCGTGGCCTATGGCGGGTATTTGGAAAAAAGAAATCTGTATTCGGACAAGGAGGGTTTCAGCGGTAACGCCTTACATCCACGAAACATACATTTAGGGGTCGATTTTTGGTGCACTGCTGGGACCAAAGTGCAAACCCCGATCAGCGGAAAGGTACATAGCTTTAAGGATAATGCCAGCGTGGGCGACTATGGTCCTACGGTTATCCTAGAACATCAGTTGGTTGATGAGGTTTTTTATACACTCTATGGTCATTTATCCAGAACTTCTTTGGAAGGCTTGTTTGTGGGCAAGAAATTTATAGCAGGCTCCGTTTTGGGAGATTTGGGTACTCCAGAGGTTAACTTAAATTATGCGCCACATTTACATTTTCAGATTATTAGGGACATGAAAGGATATAGCGGTGATTATCCCGGAGTATGTTCTCAAAAGAACCTGGCTTTCTATCGGAAAAATTGTCCCGATCCGAATATTTTGCTAAAGTTATAGGCGAAATTACCGTTTATCTACACCTTTTTTCGGTAAGGTGTTTTTGGTGTGCGTGCCGTTCATCGATTGATTTTTACACTTCAACCGGGTAGCTGTCAGATACCGAGTATTATGGGTTTTTCGGCGAACGACCACCCTAGGAAGTACACTTGCACCCGTTATCATAGTGTAACAAACGCAAGTCATGAAAACAATAGCAACCATCTTCTTTATCTTCTTCATCGGAATGACCGCTCAGGCTCAGAACAACACTACCGATGTTAAAGTTGAAACGGTTGAAATGACCATAGTGACGGAAACGGCTTACGAGTTGAACTTGGAAACCAAAACGGAGGTTGCTAGATTGTACAAGCACAAGAACGCTAGAGTAACGAAGGCATTATCTTTTACAACAAAGAGAAACAAAGCTAAAATGGCTTAAGCGTACATTCTTTCTACCGCTGCCTTGGCCCAATCCCTTGTCCTTGGACCAAAACATTCTAATATAGCATCAACACCAATAACACTTCCTTTGGAGAGTCGGCCCAGTACGGCAATGGGAATTGTCTTGTTTTCCTCTGAACGTACACGGCCATCCGTTCGGGTATCAATTCCCAGTGCGGTATGTAAAGGTTTTATTAAATCGTCCTGTAGTAAATTTTTCACCAAGTTTGCTTTTACTTTCAACAGCTTTGGTCCATCTAAAACACAATTCACCATAACATTGCAGCTAATTACTGTATTGTTTGATTGTAGTTCCCAGCCACTAGCTACAAGTTTTATGTAAGGATCGTTAATAAAATCAAGATCTAAGATGCCCACTTTTTGAAGTGCTAGTAATTGTTGCATGCTTTCCACGGGCGGTCCATAGGAATAGCGTTTAATACGTTCATCCAATGCAATAATATCAGCAATAACTTCATCCTTGAGTTGGGCATGTGAAAACACCTTGTAAAGGGTAGGCTGGCAGTGGCGCCAAACCTGACCAACGCAATAATCCAATGAGGGTACACGAGTTCCTGTGGCCATTGCGATAAAGGCGGATATTGTTTCCGATACACTTTTGGTCTTTGAAAAAATTAATGAATGCTCAAATTTGGGATTATGCAACCAACTTTTGATACTATCACCTATTTCTTCACGATTGGTTTTAGCGTTGCCATGTTCTTTTAATATATCCTCATAAACTCTTGATGCAATTCGGGCAATGGCTACTGTTAAGAAGGTGATATCCGTCGTTTTGGTTTCTGCCGATAAGGCTTTGGATATTTCTTTTCCGAAGCTTTTAATTTCCGATGCCGTGGGTTCAAATTTTTCATCCACCTTAGAACTTATAGGTTTTGCGGCTAATGGAAGACCATCCAAGGAAAAGGGAACCAGTTTTCTGGGAACCATGTCCGTAGTAATAAATTCCACCTCCCTTGTCCGTTCATTGATTAACTTAAATTGGCCACCTTTGCCAATGGTTAAAGCTCTTATGACGTCTATGGTGGCAAGACCAAAACCTCTTAAACCAATAATACTGTTGTTATGTATTTCTTCTGTATCCGTAATCTTTGAAACGGGATAGGCTTTTTTAAAAAGAAGTGCTTTCTTTGTTTGCACCGTATGTGCCATCCAATTCTGTAGTTGTTCAGAGGTTTCTATTGGCTGATGCCCTATGGTAAGCAAAACTTCATCAGCGCTGTAGATTTTTTTTTCTACGTCACTTATCAGGAAACCATTATTCTCATTGACTAAGGTTTGAATTTTTGCCTTATTGAATACCGCTGTCTTATTAGTCACTAGAATGTCTATGATAGATTGAAATCTTTGATGAAGGTAGTTGCCCATCTTAGCACGGGGCGGAAAAGTATCCATTGCTTCTGGGGTGGCATTCGTGGCTTTTTTAGCACTCCATTCCCTATAAGATGGAAATGCAGGTATTTTTAAGTTGTCCAGTTCACAGGCTGTCCTTCCTGGTAAATTCCTTAAGGCCCGCTCTGAGATATTCATCCAATTGGTGTGTGGTTGTTCTGGATTCCAGACCTCACCAGCCCCGGGATATTGCGAATAATTGAAAAGAAGTAGCTGAAATGTTTTTAGCTTTTGCTCCTTAGAACAGGCATTTAAGAATTGTTCTAATGCATATAGTCCCCGAGGTCCGATTCCGATGATGGCAATTTTTCGCATAGGTGTTCAATTGAGTATGTAACGTTACTTGTATAACAGATCCTACAAAAATAGCCTGTTCAGTTTAGAGTATTAACGCATCAGGTACAAATGCTAATGGTAACGCTTTTTCCGATAATCGAGGTTTATAATGCTACGAGGCTTATGAAGAAGATAATGTTATACTCCTTTTTATACCCAGTGAACTTGTTCCAGGTTAATTACTTAAGGTCACTTGCATTTAAATAATAAGCGCTCATGAAACGAAATTTTTCTCAAATCTACGTTTAAAAGCATCTTTTTTCGGTAAGGTGTTTTTGGTGTGCGTGCCGTTCATCGATTGATTTTTACACTTCAACCGGATTGCTGTCAGATACCGAGTATTATGGGTTTTTCGGCGAACGACCACCCTCCGAAGTACACTTGCACCCGTTATAATAGTGTAACAAACGCAAGTCATGAAAACAATAGCAACCATCTTCTTTATCTTCTTCATCGGAATGACCGCTCAGGCTCAGAACAACACTACCGATGTTAAAGTTGAAACGGTTGAAATGACCATAGTAACAGAAACGGCTTACGAGTTGAACTTGGAAACCAAAACGGAGGTTGCTAGATTGTACAAGCACAAGAACGCTAGAGTAACCAAGGCATTATCTTTTACAACAAAGAGAAACAAAGCTAAAATGGCTTAATACCTAACAAGATAAATAGTAACGATTATGAAGAATTTCATTAGCACTAGTATCAAGAACCTATTACTAACTGTAGGTATATCCCTAACAGCTGAACCAAAGAGGAGGTATGTCCTTGTTCCTGTTAAAAGGACCAATCAATTCAAAAGATAATTTCAATCGGGTAGTAAATACATGCCCTATTATTTTAGGCCTCATTCACTTTATTCCAATTACGCCGTAGCTACTCTTTTATAAGGTATAGGTTTTGACCTATTGCATGCTGGTCATCAAATTTTCAGAATGCTTCCATAGCTGCGAATAGGAATGGAAAAAGCCCTTAAGGATATTGAATTATACGCTTTATATCCGTCGTGTAAGCACAACTTTCTCTAGTTAAATACAAGTTTTTTTACCTATTAATACAGCGAATCGACACGACTTCAAAAAAAATATTGTAGGAAAAAGCTTATAAAATCGATAAAGTGTTTAAAAAATCGGATTAAAAACAAGAGTGTTTGTAGGAATTTTTGAGTCAAATTGTGCCACTCATCGAAAATTTTGCATTTCAACGGTAAAACCGGACTTATTATCGATTCAAATCAAATGAAAAGGAACATGTGGTAGTTATCAATATCCCAAATAACCTACAATGCGATCTATTCTTATTTTAGTACTAGTTATCTGTATGGGGGCTTTTGCCCAAGCCCAGAATACAAAAGCAGAAATAAAGGTAAACCCTATTTCCATGCCTGTAGTCAAAACTGTTCACCAAACTAAATTGGTCAAGGAGCAGCTCCCAGCGGTAACCGGGATTTTTATCCTAAAACATTCCAGAATCAAAAGAGCCTTAACCTTTCAAATAAGAAAAAGAGATGTTAAATTGGTTTAATCGAGCACCATCTCTGTTTCTTCAACAGGTTGGATTATTTCTTGTAGCACTTCCCAAACGTTTTGTGCAACTATTTTTTGACCTTCGGCAGTGGGATGAATCCCATCTTCCAGATTCAGGTCCGGGTTCCCTGCGACTCCTTCCAGTAAGAACGGAATAAGCGAAATGGCATTCTTTTCGGCCAGGTTTGGAAAGATGTTCCGGAATTCTGTGGTATATGCTTCTCCCATATTGGGTGGAATTTGCATTCCCGCAAGGACTATTTGCGTATGTTCGTTTTTCGCGCGGACCAAGTCAATCATTTTCTGCAGATTAGTACGGGTTTCAGTTAATGGAATTCCACGTAATCCGTCATTTGCTCCTAGTTCCAGTACAAAGATGTCTACTTTTTGATTCAATACCCAATCCAATCTATTTAAACCGCCAGACGTGGTTTCTCCGCTTAGGCCAGAATTAATTACGGTATAGTTCAACCCAAGGGAATCTATCTTCTCCTGTATTCTGTTGGGAAAACCCTCTTCCGTCTCCAAACCATAGGCCGCGGTTAAACTGTTTCCGAAGAAAAGAATTGTTTTGTTCCCTTCGGAGCTTACCTCCACATTAGCTTCGGTATTTTTCGTGGTGGGAGATGCAACGGTCTTCTGTTTCGGATTTTCGCCACAACTGCTTATCAATATTGCGATAAAAAAATAACTAAACTTTAATACTTTGCCCATGTGCTATACTTCTAAAAGTCGAAATCATTGCCTTATTTTGTTGCCTTGTACAAAATAATTTATGACAAAGATATTAAACGTCCGTAACCTAAAGAAAATCTACACAAGCGGTTCTAAGGAACTCACTGTTTTAGACGACATTAATTTTTCTATTGAAAAGGGTGCCACTTTCGCTATTGTGGGCCCATCTGGTAGTGGAAAGACCACCCTTTTAGGGCTTTGCGCCGGTCTTGATAAATTGGATACGGGTTCCGTAGCATTATGCGGACAGGAATTGAGTGAGCTCAACGAAGATGAACGTGCGCTGTTACGCAATCAGAAAGTAGGTTTTATTTTTCAGGATTTTCAACTCTTACCCACCCTAACGGCCTTGGAAAACGTGGCGGTACCTTTAGAACTGCAAGGAGTTTCACACGCGACCAAAGACGCCATGGATTTGTTAACGAAAGTAGGGTTAGGGAACAGATATGATCATTATCCTTCCCAATTATCCGGCGGAGAACAGCAACGTGTAGCACTGGCAAGGGCTTTTTCCAATAAGCCGGATATCTTATTTGCAGACGAACCGACCGGTAATCTTGACGAGGAAACCGGTGAAAAGGTCATAAAACTACTATTCGACCTAAACAAGGAGATGGGAACTACCTTGGTCATTGTTACCCACGATTTGGACCTAGCACAACTTACGCAGCATATATTACGATTAAAAGGAGGTAAAATAATGGCTAACGAAATTACCACGGCATCTTGAGTGATTTTAGGCATACTTCGAAAACGCCGATAAGCTGGCTGTTTAAAATGGCCTGGCGAGACGGTAAGGCCAGCGGCAAGCGTTTACTTCTTTTTATGGCGTCCATTTTACTGGGTATTGCCGCTGTGGTGTCCATACAATCGTTCAGTCAGAATTTAAAAGAGAATATAGGATTACAGTCCAAAGCCTTAATGGGTGCGGACTATTTGATCGACAGTAACCAGCCGGCCAATGCCCGCGTGCAACAGCTGATGGATTCCTTAGGTGGCGCCGATGCCATGGAAGTGAAGTTTGCCTCCATGGCCGCTTTTAACAAGAACGGTGCGACAAAATTGGTGCAAGTACGTGGGGTAGAAGGTGATTTTCCTTTCTATGGCGCATTGGAAACCGAACCTGCCGATGCTGCAACAACCTATCAAGAAAGGGGAGGAGCTTTGGTAGACGCTACTGCAATGCTACAGTTTAACCTGAAACCAGGGGATAGTGTTAAACTGGGTACCCTAACGTTCCCCATCATCGGGTCTTTGGTTACCGCTCCGGGAAGTACGGGAATCGGAACATCCGTTGCGCCACCGGTTATGGTGCCGTACCGCTTTATGCAGCCTAGCGGGTTATTGCAAAAGGGGAGTAGGTTGGCATACAATTACTATTTCCTTGACCCCGATGCCGATTTGGAGGCGCTGGACGAAACCGTGGATCCTTTGTTGGATGAACAGAACGCCGATATGGACACGCACACCGCTACTAGTCAACGCTTGGGAAGACGGTACGACAATGTAGGTCGGTTTTTAAATCTGGTAGCGTTCATCGCTTTGCTACTCGGCTGTGTAGGTATTGCCAGCAGTGTTCATATTTATATTAAAGAAAAACTTAAGGCGGTGGCTATCCTAAAATGCTTGGGAGCATCTAGGAAGCAGACCTTTCTTATCTTCTTACTTCAAATCGCGGGCATGGGCCTTCTAGGTGGGTTGATAGGCACTTTGGCCGGTTTGCTGCTGCAACAATCCTTTCCCTTGCTATTGCAAGAGTTTTTGCCCTTTGACGTCACCATAAGCACTTCGTATGCCGCCATTATCACCGGGCTGTTATTAGGTATTATCATGTCGGTACTCTTTGCGCTTTCGCCTCTTATCAATACTTGGTACGTATCGCCATTAGCCGTCTTACGCGTTCAAGAGCGTACGGGCGAAAAATCGAGATGGGCCAATTTTGGCGTGCTCGCCGTCATCGTGCTTTTTGTTTTTCTATTTGCCTATTGGCTGTTGGGTAATTTTAAATTTGCCCTTGGTTTTGTAACTGTGGTACTGGTAACCTTCGCCATTTTGGGAGGAGTGGCCGTTGGATTTATGAAGCTGATAAAACGCCTATTTCCAAAGTCATGGACCTTCACGTCTCGGCAGAGTCTATTGAACCTTTTTCGGCCCAACAATCAGACTGCGGTACTCATTTTGGCCATCGGTATCGGTACTTTTTTAATCAGCACGCTCTACTTTACCAAAGATTTTTTACTAGCAAAAACTTCGTTGGAATCTAGCAACAAGAGTCCCAATATGATTCTTTTCGATGTACAGACCGAACAAAAATTGGCCGTCGCCAATACAATTACCCCAAAAGGCATGCCTGTTTTGGAAAATATTCCGATTATTACCATGCGCTTGGAAAAGATTAAAGAACGCTCCGTGAACGCCATTCGGTTGGACACTACGACCGGAATCAATAAATGGATTCTAAACCATGAGTTCCGTGTCACGTACCGGGATTCCTTGATCGGTTCCGAAAAACTGGTATCGGGCAACTTTGGGGCCAAGGCAGGACCCGACCAACCTATACCTATTTCCTTGTCGGATAATGTGGCCCGGGATGCGCAAGTGGTTTTGGGAGATACCTTACTATTTAATGTGCAAGGAATGCTTATGGAAACTGTGGTGGGTAGCATTCGCCAAGTGGATTGGGGTAGAATGCAACTGAATTTCTCTATCGTCTTCCCTACTGGAGTTTTGGAAAAGGCCCCGCAATTTCACGTATTGACGACCAATGCGCCCAGTAAGAAGGCTTCGGCGAGTTTACAGCGCGAATTGGTGCAGCGGTTCCCCAATGTGTCCATTTTAGACTTGCGACAGGTGATTACCCTTGTAGAGGGCATTCTGGATAAAATAGCTTGGGTCATTAGTTTTATGGCCTTTTTTAGTATGCTTACCGGTATCATTGTACTTATAGGTGCCGTACGTAATAGTAAATATCAACGAATACGTGAAAGTGTGCTGTTGCGTACCCTAGGGGCCAAAAGCCATCAAATCCTAAAAATTACCGCTCTGGAATATCTGTATTTAGGACTCTTGGGCAGCGGGGTTGGCATTTTGCTGTCCTTGGTCAGTAGCCAATTATTGGCCTATTTTGTTTTTGATACTTCCTTTGTACCTTCTTTGGTGCCGTTTTTGGTGGTTTTGCCGGGGGTGACATTGTTGGTATTGGCCATAGGGATGTCTAATAGCAGCAGTGTTTTAAAAAGTCCACCGTTACAAGTATTGCGCAAGGAGGCAAGTTAATTTATTACTTAAACAAAGAAAACATTTAGAAAATTAGACCGATCAATAAAAATGTGCGATAACCATGTATAGTCATAATTACAGTGATACGAACTACCCTTTTACCAGGGGAAGAGCGAGTTGAATCCGATTTGAACTTCAAAACAAGTTCTAGCCCTTCGGATACACTTATATTAACCTGTAGACGGTCCTACGAGACCGATGTAAAAAAGCAAAGCAATACTCATAAAATGAAACAATTGAAAACTCTTATATTAACAACATTATTACTAGTATTCTTTAATCCGCTTTCAGCCCAAGAAGAAGAAAGAAAAGAGTTGGCCAAACTATCCTTTTTAATGGGCAATTGGTCAGGAATATCAAGCTCTTATACCCCAAACGACACTACACGGGTAAATGTCAGGGAAAGTGTAAACTACATTATGAATGGAGCTATTTTAACTCTAGATGTGGTATCCTCAAATATTGAATTGCATACCCTAATTACCTATAGCAAAAAAGATACATGTTATTATTACCAGCCCTTCAGCAAAACAGGAGGGGGTAAATACAAAGGCAAATTAGAAGACGGTAAATTTATCGTTTATTTTAATCCAGAAAGTCGATTGATTTTTGAAAAAACGCCAAATGGGGAATTTCACGAATACGGTGAATCTTTGAAGGACGGAAAATGGAAGAAGTACTTTGAGGATATTCTCTTACCGGCCGGTGTGGCTAAGGCAAATCAAATAAAAGCTGAAAAAATCACTAAGGAATATATAGACCCTATTACAGCCTTAACCAATGTTGTATCGGTTGAACATGAAAATTTCAAAACGATATACATTGCAGGACAAGTTGGTACCGGAACCACTAAAGAGGAACAGCTGGAAACCGCTTATAAAGCCGTCGAAAAAAGACTGGCGCAGGCGGGGGCCACTTTTTCTGATTTGGTGGACATGAAAATTTATATTGTGGATTATGATCCGGATAAGGATTTAGCTATGTTTTTTAGGGTTCGTAAAAGACTTTATGGCGACATGAAAATGCCTCCAAATGTATTCATTGGAATTTCTTCACTTTATAGTAGAGAGAAAAAAATTGAATTATCAGGAACCGCGGTACTAATTAAATAAAAATAATACCCCATTATCAATTGGTAAATAAGATGAAAAATATCGCAAAAATTTATAGTGGTCCTATTTTTATAATAATACTAACCATATTGTCCAATTCAATCTTTGGTCAAGAGAACGAAGGCAAACAGTTTAAAAAACAAAAAATTGGAGGTGAAGCCAATTGGACTTACTCGGAAGCAGTAAAAATTTCCGACTATTCTGAATTATTATTTATTAGTGGTCAAATTCCCGTAATTAATGATAATCCGGTGCCTGATGATATAAAAGAACAATGTGAAATTGCTTGGTCTAACGTGGAAACTCAGTTAGAAAAGGCCGATATGACTGCAGAGAACCTGGTAAAAGTTACTTTTTTTGTGTCCGATAGAAAGTATTTAAATGAAATTTCTCAATTGAGAAAACGAAAACTATTAGGCGTAAAACCAGCTATGACTATCATAATAACAGGTATTTATAATGAAAATTGGTTATTAGAAATCGAGGGAATTGCTGCTAAATAAAGAAGTCTATGTTTAGTCATGTACATTTACAGTCTTATTATGATAACTAAACTTTGACCAACACTTAATATACTAGTAAAGTTAAAAAACTGAAAACCAGATAGAAAAAAAGTTATAAATAGACATGAGTCTTCCTAAATTAACTTTAATTCTCTCTCTTATTCTTTCTGATAATACTATTACTTCAAAAGAGATTCCAAATTAAAAAGAACTGAGCTAAGAGATAGCAAATAATTCTTTAATCTATTAAAACACTATTCCAAGACCATTGATGTAAGGATTTGGCTTTATAGTTCTTTTTGCTGATGGGAACAGAAAAGTCCCGTAACGCATTGTATTACGGGACTTTTCATTATAACAGGTGCTTATCTTGTGCCATTAGCCGGCGATGTACTTTTTGAAATCCGTTTTAAATCTAAATCTTGGAAGTTAAAGCTGAAATCAATGAAACGAGAAATGCCTTTCATCTTAATGCGTTGTGCTTTGCCATTTTCATCTAAGGAAAATAGGGCAAAAGCATCAGCTTTCATATCTTGATATTCCCATTTAATTGCAAAAGTATTGCCTTTATAATATGCCATTTTACCATTTAACCTCGGCGACTTTTCTGATCTAAACCATAAATCACCATTTTTATCAAACACTTCCACTTTTCCGAACCAATTATCCTGGTATACGCCGATATACCTATCTTTATTGACTTTTTTATTTTTATTCGCTTCAACTTGGGCCCAAGCTTTTTCGGTGTCAGGGTCGCCCATTTGTCCACCTTGTTGTTGCATTCCCTGTGCCATTTGGAGCCAGTTGATGCCGGTGTTTAATTGTAAAAATTCATCCAATAGAATAAAACCCATTAATCCATTTAAGAAACCGGCTCCCTCGGAATTGTTCAGGACAACGATGCCCAGCTCTAATTCTGGAATTAAAGTAACTTCTGAAGACATCCCCGCAATTAAACCCGAATGTTCAACTTTGAGAAAACCGTTAAAATCTGACAGAAACCAACCTAAACCATATCCTGAAAAGTGAGATTTAAAGGGCGATCTTGGGTCTGATTGTTTATTCATGGCTGTGTGAACACGCCACATTTCTTGTTGTTGCTGTTCCGAGAATAAGGTCTTATTTAAATCAGCACCGTATTTGCCTTCGTTCAACTGTGCCAACATCCATTTACACATGTCGTTCGCACTTGCCCAAATACCACCTGCGGCTCCGTTCATCTTTTGCTTTTTATTAGCGTTCAAGTTTGATTTTTGTATAACACTCAACTTTTTACCATCAAAGGAATGCGCCATAGCAATGTTATCATTTTTAATAGCGTCGTCGTAACTGGCGAAGGAATGGTTCATTCCCAATGGTTTAAGAATTTCTTGTTGAATAAATGTCTCCCATGGTTTTCCGCTTACTCGTGCAGTAAGTTCGCCTGCCACGAGGTACAATAGATTGTCGTAATCAAATTTTGTCCTAAAAGCTGTAGTGGGTTCAAAATGTTGAAAAGCGGTAAGTACATCGTTGATCGTAAAATTTGAGCCATCTGGAAAGATCATCAGGTCGCCTGCGCCAAGACCTAAACCGCTCCGATGCGTCAAAAGGTCTTGGATGTTGAAGTTGTTCGTAACGTAATCGTTGTACATCTTAAACTCTGGTATGTAATCGATAACCTTATCTTCCCAATTGATTTTTCCCTGCTCCACTAAAATGGCTAACGCTGCTGATGTAAAAGCTTTGGAATTGGAAGCGATACCAAAAGGTGTGTTGGCCGTTATGGCTTCATTTGTGGCTATTGAGTTTACTCCATAACCTTTTGCGTGCACAATTTTACCGTCTTTCACGACACCTATTGCAAAACCCACAGTATTATCCATCGTATCCATTGCCTTATGAACGATACTGTCGATTTGTTCTGTGGTCATTTGGCCATTTACTTTTCCCCAGGATAGCAGTGCCACTAGCGCGACCAATGTGCTGATTTTGAAATAATCGATATTAATTTTTATACTGTGATGCTGTTCTGTATTTTTCATGATAAATAGTTTTTTATTTGATTAAAAATTTTAGCGCCGCCCATTTCTAGCTGAATAAATAGAATGAGTAAGGCTAGGCTTAATCCCACGAATGAAGTAATAAATCGAGTTGAAGTACCCATGCTACTGGGTAAGCTAAAAAGTACACCAAGGATTACAATCAATACAGCGGACACTAGTAGAGCGGTAGTGCCTCTGGCTTGATAGCGTGATATTTGAAGTTCTATGCTTTCTCGTTGTTCTATTGTTTTTAAGATAGCTTCTTCCAAATCTACAGGCTCATTTACGTCATCAACCTTTCCTAAAATTTCCTTTAGGTAGTCTTTATTTTCCATTTTAATAGGGTTTTCCGATTTTGTTGTTCTTTAGTATTCCATAAAAATTTGTTCTTCCCCGATATAGGAGAACCTTTATATTGGCCTTCGTAAAAGCTGTGATATCTTCAATTTCCTTAATACTTCGTTCGTCAATGTAATAGAGCTGTAAGACTAACGCCTCTTTCGCAGGTAGCTTTTCAAAAACACGTTTTATCAGTCTTTTTAATTCTTGCTTCTCTAATTTGGCAATAACATTGTTCAAGTTGGTCTTCTCATTATCGGTAATGGAGTGTTCCCCGACGACTTCATCCTTGCGCTTTTCTCGTTTTATAAACTGTAATGCCGTATTTATTACAATGCGATAAAACCAAGTTGAAAATTTGGCTTCCTTTCTAAAGTTGGGTAGGGAAGAATAGGCGATAATGAAACTATCCTGAACAACATCCTTTGCATCTTCATCTCGCTTAACAATTGAAACGGCTACTCCAAAAGCCTTGTTCTGATACGTTCTAATGAAATAACCAAAGGCATTCGTATTTCCATTTAAGACCTCATTGATATAATGGGCATCCATATAGGGCTATTTGTTTTTCTGTAATTTCTTCGCCCAGAAAAATGATGCGATAAGACTTACACCACCAAACAATAGCATAAAAGACGGATAAAAAACTATTTCGTCAATTTTTAAGGCTTTTTCCAAGAGGTATGCCAATAGTAAACCGAAAGCAATACCTACCATTAACATTCCTAATTTCAATTCTAGATACCTCCCATTATTGGAGGGTGCATTTGTGTCTATTCCTTTTTCTATTTTAGCCATGCGTTCTAAATGCGAGGCTTTAATAAAAGTATAAATTGTGTACCCTGCGGCGACGAAAAGTGCCATTAAGACGATTCCAGGTCCAAAGAAAAAATCATTCATCTTTTTAAGTTTTATAGTTTACATCTATATGATTATTGTCAATACAAAAAGGTTACAGATTTTATGGTTTACTCATAAAAAATCTTAAAGCCTTGACCTTTGCGTTAGAAGCTTTAAACGGCAATATAGTTACCAGGAATAAAACCAAAAAGGCTTAACTTTATAGAAATCCCTTCTAGATGCGCAAGCAATAATTGATGCTATTTAGACAGAAGATAACCATTGTAAAGTAAGGACTATGACAAAGCGCTTAAACCTTGAAAAGACTGTTCTTCCATTTGCGGTATTGCTTTTTATTATCGCCATGATGGTCGGTATTTCCCAAACCCGAATGTTTAGCGAAAATTCTGGTACCATTTCTATTGGCATTACTTTTGATTTGCTCCTTACGGCACCTATTGTCTATTTTTTGTTCGTTAGGAAAACCAATATTCCAAAGTTTACGGTACTTCCTATTTTAGTTTTGGGTATGGTCGTGGCTTCATTGATTATACCTCCTGAAAATCAATATTATCTTCATCTTTTCAAAATATGGGTGTTCCCTATTATAGAACTGACCATTCTGAGCTATGTAATCTACAACCTGATTAAAGCAATAAAGAAGTACAGCGTCCATAAGACAACATCGTTCGATTTTTTAACCACTTTGAAGAAAACGTGCCAAGAAATCTTGCCTAGATTCGCGGTAATCCCCGTTGTTACGGAAATCGCGGTTTTCTACTATGGTTTTATCCATTGGAAAAAAAGAACTTTAAAAGCGGGGGAATTCTCCTATCATAAAAATAGTGGTACCATAACGGTGCTTATTGGTATACTCTTAATAGTGGCTACAGAAACAGTAGTACTTCATATTTTACTTGCGAAATGGAGTACGGTCGCCGCGTGGATTGTATCTTTTTTAAGTATCTATTCTGGCGTTCAAATTTTTGGCTTTCTAAAATCTATGTGCAAGAGACCTATACGAGTCACCAAAGACCAACTGTTTCTTAGATACGGGATTATGTCAGAAACCACTATTGCGCTCAAGAATATTGATGCAATTGAGATTTCATCAAAGGAGTTCGTGAAAGATAATGAAACTCGGAAACTGTCCATTTTCGGTGAATTAGAAACACATAATATTGTCATTCGCTTAAAGCGGGAAAATGAGCTTATAGGACTTTATGGTCTAAAAAGAACGTATAAGAATTTAGCCTGCTACGTAGATGATAGCGTAGCGTTTAAGGAGTTTATTGATAAACTCAAGGTTAGGTAAAGGACAATATTGCAAATGGGAAATATGGTATGTATTGTGTAATATCGGTTTGGATAGCTGTACTATTGCATTTTGGGGAAGTATGTGAGCATCTTAAGACATATGCTTAATTATTGGGGAATAACTATAACATCAAAAATGAAATTTTATAAGATATATAGCTTGTTGTTTTTAGTCTTAGCTAGTGCTTGTGGTGAGGAAAAAAATGTAACACCGAAACAATGGTTTAAGGGAAATTTACATACCCATACATATTAGAGTGTCGGGGATGAATTTCCTGAAGTGATTATGGATTGGTATAAATCCAACGATTAAAAGAAAAATTCCTGATTATTCAATCGCACTTAATTAAAATTCAATGAATATGAAAACAAAAGTGAGCTTTATAGTCTTTGCTCTGGGGCTTTTAATAAGTTGCCAACAAAATAAATCGATTACCACTGGTGCAATAAAAGAGGGTATGGTCAAGGTAGCTATCTTTTACCCAAATGGGGAGAACAAGAACTTTGATATGCAGTACTATGCCCAAAAACATATGCCTATGGCCGCAGGTTTATTCGGAGATGCTTTAGTTGCTATGGAAATTGATAAAGGTATAGTCAATGGTAATCCAGAAGAGCCCTTGCCCTATGTGGCTGTAGGTTATTTTTATTTTGAGGATATGGATGCTTTTCAAAATGCTATGGGACCCAACTCGGCAACCCTCAGGGAAGACGTGCCTAATTATACTAATATCAAACCAATACTTCAAATCAGTAAGGTGCAAACCGCTAGATAGAGACCGGACAAGGATTGGTATAGAAAAACGTAAACTGATATGAAATGTGTATTGTTGCAAAGTAAAGGCGCAATGTATAGAGCGAATTGAGCCTTTAGGAATAAAACCTGATTATGTCCTTACACCAAGAAAAGCAGATTAAAACAAGGTTGCACACCCGTAATAAGAATAGAACACCTTATGATATTGAGGCGCTTGTGCTTGCCGTACCCGAATTGGAACATCATCTTAAAAAGAACAAATTGGGCTTACCTTCAGTAGATTTTTCTAGCCCTATAGCAGTAAAACTTTTAAACAGGGCACTACTAAGTTATTACTACCAAATTGGATACTGGGAGTTTCCGGATGAGCACTTGTGCCCGCCCATTCCTGGGAGAGCGGATTACCTTCACTATATGGCAGATGTGCTGCGAGAAAGTAATTTTGGGAGAATGCCCGCTGGAAATAAAATTACTTGTTTGGATGTTGGTGTGGGTGCAAGTTGTATTTATCCCATTATCGGGGTTGTGGAATATGATTGGAATTTCATTGGCTCGGATATTGATTCGAAATCATTAATGGCTGCAAAGAAAATCAGGAGTAACAATGCTTCACTTAAGGATAAAATAGACCTTAGATTGCAAAAAAATCCGAACGTATTTTTTCAGGATATCTTAGAAAATGAGGAAAAAATAGACCTTTCTATTTGTAATCCTCCTTTTCATGCCTCACTAGAGGAAGCTCAGAAAGGCACGCGGAGGAAAGTAAAAAACTTATCGGGGAAGAAAATGAGTACACCAGAGCTTAATTTTTCGGGGGTTGAAAGTGAATTGGCGTATAAAGGTGGTGAACTAAAGTTCATTCAGAATATGATTTGGGAGAGCCGTAGAAATGCGGAAAATTGTTATTGGTTTTCCACTTTGGTATCTAAACAATCCAATCTCAAGGCTATCAACAGTCTATTGAAAAAAGTAGCGGCCAAAGAAATTAAAGAAATACCCATGGGTACCGGAAATAAGACTACTAGAATTATTGCCTGGACTTTTCTTTCTAAAGAGGAACAAAAGGAATGGAAAAGGTTGAGATGGCAATAGAGAGGTCAAATGGTTTAGAAATTATCAAAATTCACTACGTTGGGTTCTTTGCAGATAGAAATTAGACGGATTCAGGCTCAAGAAACCTACCATTTGCGTCACGAGGTAATGTGGCCGGATAGACCGCTTGATTTTATAAAATTGGATAATGATGAAGACGGAATCCATTTTGGACTCTTTAAAAATAATGATATTGTATCCGTGGTATCTTTATTCGTTAATGGCCATAGTGCCCAGTTTAGAAAATTGGCTACCAAAACTTCGGAGCAAAGTAAAGGGTACGGAAGGCGTCTATTGCAGTACCTAATAAACTATGTTGAAGGGGAAGGGAAAATTCACCATTTATGGTGTAATGCCCGGGTAGATAAAGCCGGTTTTTATAAACATTTTGGCATGAAGCAGACAGACCGGACGTTTCAGAAATTGGGACAGGATTATTGTATTATGGAAAAGTATTTTCATGACATTCTGAACGGAACCTGAAACCAATTCCCAACACGGTCAAGGTACAGACAATGGTAGAAATTGGTATTAAATATTAGTTTTTGTGGTATTACAAGTTTTAACCGCATAGCTTTGCAGCATAAACACATTGCCTATGGCCTCTTTTTCCGAATTTAAAATTAACAATCCCCTGCGAAACGCTTTAGATGACTTGGGGTTTCAAGAGGCTACACCCATACAAGAACAGGCTTTTTCTGTGGTGATGAGTGGTAAGGATGTTGTTGGAATAGCGCAAACGGGAACAGGCAAAACCTTTGCGTATCTTTTGCCGCTATTGAATATGCTCTCTTTTTCCAAAGAGATACATCCGCGAGTGCTGATATTGGTTCCTACACGCGAACTAGTGGTGCAGGTAGTTGAAGAGGTAGAAAAATTGGCTAAGTATGCTTCCGTCAGAGTCACTGGCGTATATGGAGGCACTAGCATGAATAGGCAGAAAGAAACTTTGGCACTAGGCACGGATATCGTAGTAGCTACTCCGGCGCGGTTGTACGACCTGATGCTTACGCGAGCGTTACAACTAAAGAATGTAAAAAAACTGGTCATTGACGAGGTAGACGTTATGCTGGATTTAGGTTTTCGTTTTCAACTGGTGAATATCTTTGAACTCTTACCAAAACGTAGACAGAATATTATGTTTTCCGCTACCATGACAGACGATGTAGAAAAGTTGATCAATGATTTTTTTGAAGGGGTACAGCAAATTGCCGTAGCGGTTAGTGGAACGCCTTTGGACAATATTGCACAGACCTGTTATGCCGTTCCCAATTTTTATACCAAGGTAAATCTATTGGTGCACCTACTTCAAGATGTGGATACTTTTCATAAAGTACTTGTTTTTGTTTCCAGTAAACGAAGCGCGGATTTATTGTTCAAGGAATTGGCCGAATTTTTCAGCGAGGAAACTTGTGTTATCCACTCTAATAAGACCCAAAACTATAGACTGCGCTCTATAAACCAGTTCGATTCTGGTCAAAATCGAATTCTCGTTACCACCGATGTAATGGCACGTGGACTGGATTTGGACCAAATTTCACATGTTATTAATTTTGATACACCGGTTTATCCAGAAAACTATATGCACCGTATAGGACGAACGGGTAGGGCAGAGAAGGAAGGCAGTTCTATTCTCCTATTTACAGCAAAGGAGGAACCTGCAAAAGAGGCTATAGAGGAATTAATGAATAGAAAAATCGATGTGCTTCAACTACCTGGAGAAGTTGAAATTGCTACCCAATTAACACGGGACGAAAGGCCCAAGCATATAGAGCGCGAAAATCCGCTTAAAGAAAACGAAGAGGAAAGGGGTGCTAGCTTTCATGAAAAATCGGAGAAAAACAGAAAGCAAAACCAAGGTGGCGCCTACAAGAGAATTATCAAAAAGAAATATACCAAACCAAAAACGCGTGGGGATAAAAATTTTGGTAAGAAGCGCAAAAGAAAATAACCTGTTCGGCAAGCAACGGTTTTCTACAACTTTCCACCACCGATTTATTCTGGATTCCTAGTTATTGATAGATATAAACTCCAATTTTATTATAAAACTCGATTCTAAGTGTTAGTTTTTCTCCGATAAAATACAAGCCTAATCGTTGAAAAGTTTAACGGGTAAATTGTCTTTGTCGATGCTTTTAGCCCGTTCATCTATCATTTTTTAGATAAGCGAAAAAGTCTGTATTTCAACGACATAGCAAGGGTTCTAGTCTGTTCTTGAGGTTATCTTTAGGTAACCCAAATGAATAATATGAAATCTGTTTTAACCTTAGTATTAGTTCTTTTTTTAGGTACTATGGCCATCGCACAAAACACGGAAAACAATGGTAAAGTGGACACTTTTAAAATGGGTGTTGTTTTGGTTATTAGCACTCCTGATATTGACCTCTCGGAAAATAATCCGTTTATTGACACACAAGCTTTAGCGCGCTTATATCGCTACCCAAATTCTAGGGTAAAGAAGGCTTTATCTTTTAGCACAAAGAAAGACAGCCCAAAATTGGCCTAATCTTTGCTTTAAGAAAAAAGTACACTAAAGTACTTTATAAAATAATAGTTTATGTTAGTATCTATCTTTTTAGTTTCAGTGGTTGTAACACTTAAGGTCTTAGGTAACGCCATGAAAAATAAGCCAGCCCCTATTAAAGTGCGTAGCACGTATAGGAGGTCCTAGTCCTTTATCCCTGGCTGTTTGATTGTATAGTTGTTCTTGGCCTTAGCCTCGTCTACCTGCCTTTTTACGTCTGCCAATAAGGCTTTTGAGTCATATATGATGCCGTCCTTAATGGTGTACTTTACACCTCCTGCACGCACCACATCGTTATCTTCGGTCAGTTTTATAGCTCCTGTACCATAAAGTACTTTTAAATTTTTCAGCGGATTTTCTTCTACCACTACAAAATCTGCCATTTTTCCGATGGCAACGGAGCCAATTTTATCATCCATTCCTAAGGCTTCTGCACCGTTTAAGGTGGCGGACCGGATAATTTCCAAAGGATGGAATCCGGCTTCACGAAGTAATTCTAACTCTCTGATATAGGCAAAACCGTACAATTGAAATATAAAACCGGAATCCGAACCTGTGGTAACCCGGCCACCCCTGTTTTTATATTCGTTGATAAAGGTCATCCAAAGTTTGTAATTGTTTTTCCAAGCTACTTCCTGTTCCGTACCCCAGTCATGCCAGTACGAGCCATGCGATATTTTACTTGGCTGATAAAATTCCCATAAAGATGGCAAGGTATAGTCTTCATGCCATTCCGCACGTCTTGCACGCTGCAAGTCCCTACTGGCCTCGTAAATGTTGAAGGTGGGGTCTAACGTAAAATCAAGTTCCAGTAATTCGTTCATAACAGCGTTCCAATGGTCAGAATAAGGTGCTGCCGCTTGAGACCATAGTTTGCCTGCGTTCTCGAAGCGATGCTGTTCATTTTGATAGTTATAGTCCAGCGGATAGTCTTGTACCGTTCTATCGTCAAATAAGGCCTCTGGAAGCCCGTACCAGTGTTCCATTGAGGTTAGGCCCGCACGAGCGGAATGTAACACGTTCCATCTCGCTACGCTTAGCTGTGCATGATGACAGGCAGAACCCAGTCCTAGTTTTTTGTTTTCGTCCAAAGCGGCCGCCATAATTTCCGGTTCCGCACCAAAGAACTTTATTCCGTCCGCACCTTTTTTTGCGTTTGCCCGTACCCACTCACGCGCTTGTTCCGGTGTGGAAATGGGAATATCGTTCAAAGGATTAAAGGTCTTGCTGGTTTGTCCAAAACCCGTATAAGCCATTATACGCGGTGCAATAATTTCATTTTTGGCACTCTTACGTTTTAAGTCCATCGTAAAATCGACGCCTCTACCGCTAGGTTCGCGCACCGTGGTTACCCCATGTGCCATCCAAAGTTTAAATACATAATCTGGTTCTGCTCCTTGGGCAGTTCCCCCGATATGGCCATGCATATCAACGAAACCGGGCAGCAGATACATATCATTGCAGTCCAATTCCTTACCGCCAGCCTTTAATTTTGGTCTTTTGGTCTCATCAATAGGTACACCGTCATAACCAACAACCTGAATTTTTTTGATAATGTTATTTTCCACCACAATGTCAATTGGCCCTTGAGGCGGCGCTCCATTTCCATTGATAAGCATCACTCCCCTTATGATGAGTTGTGAATGTGGGCCGTCTCCCTGAAGCGACTGTGCCATAAGACCTGAGATGGATATTAGGGTGGCGAATAAGAGTAGTTGTAATTTTTTCATGCTAGTATGCTTTGGTAAGTTGATGTATTAGGTCTATAATTAATTTTCGGTAGGAACATTTATCTTATCTCCTAAGAAAAGGGCGTTCAGGAATAACCGATTGGTTCCGTACCAAGACCCCCTAAAGTTGGGATTGTCCGCAAAAAGCACAACGCGACCTCTTCCTAATTTGCTGACAATCAGTGAAGCGGATTGCTTTACGTTTTCCTCCATATTCTTTTTGGTCAGGAATCCATCGATATGGGGATCTTTACTATATTTTGCCACGGTAGCATAAGCATTATCACTGGGAGATAGCCACACGGTATTGTTCTTGTAAACAGGAATACTCTCATCATGATATCCAAAGGCTAGCGGATGGGTATGGTCTATATCGGCCTTTAAGATGACGCCGCCCACACTTTCCTTTCCAATATTTTCACCTGCATCTACGTAAGGTTTTTGCACTACTGTTATAGTGGAATCCTTTTCTGATTCGGTAAGTTTCTCCTTTACTAATTTCTTGTCAATGACCCATTTGCTGGCAGTTCCTATGGTAATCAACGTATTGCCCTTACTCGTCCAATCCTTTATTTTGTCCTGTTGCTTCTCCGATAGATTGTACCGGCCGGAAACCATGACCATTACGTTATATTTATCAAAATTAGCACGGTCAAAATTACGCATGGGTATTTTGGTAATTGGCATATGTACTCTTGTATCCAGTAAGTGCCAAACTTCTCCAGCTTCGTAGGAACGTACGCCATCACCGATGAGCATTGCGGCCTTGGTCTTTTTTATAGGGGTAATAAAACGACTGCCCATATCAACTCCTCCTAAATTCAGTCCCGTATTAACGGCGACGATGGGAACTTCAAATTTATTTTGAACCTCTTTTAAAAGGTTAAAGATGCCATTGGCATCCATTTTTTGGAGGCTAACAGGGATAAGCACTGCACCATAATTAAAATTCTTGGTGGTATTTCCTGTTTTTACCGTAAAAGGTTTCGCAGCGGAAGAAGCTACAATCCCTTTTTGTTGTAAGTGGTATAGTGCGGCCGGCGCATTGTAATCATCCCAGTCCATTACGTAGGCGTAATCCGATTTTTGGACAGGAATTACCTTGACCAAATTATCGGTCGTGGTAATTTTATCGCCTAAATTCAGTGTGTTCGTTGTTTTATACTTCATATTGTAGAAGTTGGCAACGGACCAGGCAGAGGCATCGTAATATACGCTGTCTCTATACTTTTCATATGTTTCGAACATGGTTTGCACCATTCTGTACTGCGGTTGCCGGGTGGGAACCACATAGCGGTCCCCTGCCTTATAAACATCAATCTTATGCAGTAATAGTTTGTCTACAAATGCTTTTGTCCGATTTTGATCGTGAGCATCTCCAAAAGTGTATCCTTTTATTTTACTTTTTCCCGCATTGGCCAGGGCACTTTTAAAGAATTGCTGCTGGTATTTTCGCATATACGCTTTGTTGTTCACGGCGGTCTTTACCGTGGTAATGCTAGAGGTATATTGATTTCTGATGGTAAAGGCGAAAGTGATTTCCCCAAAGGCCGTAGTTTGGCGGTGTCCTCTAGAGCTCGCCTGCTCGAATAACAATCCTAGACCTCCTTGCAGGTCCGGATATGAAGAACCATAACCCGGATAAGTACCATCGAACACTTCTTTTGTAAAATAGAGGGAACCAATACTGTCCAACGCCTTGGCAAACTCATTACCGAAAAGTGTGTTCAAGTCTTCGTAGTTCTCCTTGGGCATAATAGGGTTGAGGGAACCGTTGGTTTTCATAGGTTCAAAGAAATAACTGCTTTGTGTTCCCATTTCATGAAAATCGGTGACGACGTTAGGATACCATTGATGGTACCAGTTTAGTTTGCCTCTACTTTCAGGATGTATCCCCAATAACCAGTCGCGATTCAAATCAAACCAATAATGATTGGTTCTGCCCATTGGCCAATACTCGTTATGTTCCGCGTCTTGCGGGTCCGATACCTCGGGAGAACCTTGATAGGTATTTGCCCATTGCGTATGCCGGTCTCGGCCGTCCGGATTAATCGTTGGGTCAATAAAAATTACCGCGTTGTCAATATAGTTCAGGATTTCAGGATTTTCAGAGGCCACAAAGGTATAGGCCGCTAATAACGCCGCTTCTGAGCTAGAAGGTTCATTGCCATGTACGTTGTACGCCAAATTGATGAAAATGGGAACATCTCCATAATTGGATACTGATTGAGATGGATCCGTAAAGGCCAAGTGAGCCGATTTGATTGCGGCTAGATTGGAATGATTTTTGGGCGAAGAAATGGTGAGCATCACCAATTTACGTCCTTCATGGGTTTTGCCATACTTCTGTATCGTAGCTCTGTCGGATACTTCTGCCAGCTTTTCTAAATAGGCCACAATTAAGTCGTGCCGTGTATGATGCTCGCCAATGCCGTAACCTAAAAATTCTTCCGGGGAAGGAACTGCAGTGTTAAAGGGTTTAAATTTTTCAAAGAAGTAGTCTTGTCCATATACGGTAGTACAAGAAAGAAAAAAAACGAGAAGCAATTTTTTTAACATGAAACGGTTTTTTTGAGTTAGCCGTTTAAATATAAGTAATATCCTAGGATTATTTGCCCTAGTGAAATACTTGACATGTTTTATTGTGAAGTTGACAAAATGAACATCCTTTGATTACATAGCTGGTGCCAATTGCTGCTTTACTTCTTGAAATTTAATAATATAGTTGGTACCTTTTTTACTGCTATCTCTTTGAATGGTACCTTTTAATTGCCGCGTAAGATTATGTATGAGTTTTAATCCTAAGGATTTAGAATTTTTGTAGTTGACCGTTTCCGGGAAACCAACTCCATTATCCCCTATATTAAGCACGTACTGCTTGTTCAGTTCTTTCTTTAGGGCGATATAAATCTCTCCTTCCTCTTCATCTGAAAAGCCATATTTAAGCGCATTGGTTACCGCCTCGTTAATGAGCAGTCCTAAAGGTATGGCCGTATCAATACCTAATTTTATATCGGGAATATCAATTTTTAAATGCACCTTACTATCCAACCCTTTGATAGAACGTATGAGATATTCACTTAGTTCCTGTACATAGGATTTGTACTCTATGTGCGCTATATCCTTTCTCATATAGAGCATCTCATGAACCATGGCCATGGAGATAACTCGGTTCTGCGTGCTCTTGAGCAAGGTTTTCATCCGAGCTTCCTCAACATTTCTAGATTGAAGGCTTAACAAGCTAGATACAGTTTGTAAATTGTTCTTTACCCTATGGTGTACTTCTTTTAAAAGGGTTTCCTTTTCCTCCATTTGCTCCATTAATTGCTGTTTTGACTTATACAGGGCATGGTGCGTTCTCAGTAAGTTTTTACCAAAAATGTTTCCTAGTAAGTAGACGGAAAAGAGGATGGAAAATAGATTAAAAAGATTTCTGGATTTTTCTGGAATAACATTTTCTGTAAAGGAAAAGTCAGGAATGCTTTGTGAAAAAATCAGAATGACCAAAAAGAAGATTAAATTCAGATAAATCTGACCGTATTGCCGGGTGGTCACATAACCGGCAAAAACAATTAGTGCCAAGGTAAAGATAAAGGAGCTATTGATGCCGCCAGAATATATCGTAATGATGAAGGCGCTTAACAGTGCCAATATGGAGGAAATGTTGTAGGTAGATGTGAGGCTTTGATGTTTTCTAAAGAACAAGGTATTGGCCAAGTTGAGCAGACCAAAGATGACGAACACATAGGGAATAATCTCCTTGATGTCTAGAATAAAAAAGCAAGCAAAGCCAAAAACAATCGCTAGTGCGCTAGAAACATAATTCACTTTCAAGATAAGATTGATCTTATCTTTTAAGCGTTCTTGGTCGATATTAAAATCGTTCATAGAATCAAATTAATTTCTCGGTTTCAGGAACATTTTTCTATTGTAAAGCTAGGTATGTTTTGGGCATATTTCAAAAAACTTTATAAAAAGTTAAATGTACCCTTGTAAAATACAGCATCACCATGATTGTTTCATATAAAAAAAGCGACCTGAATAGGTCGCTTTGCACTAAATAGTTGCAGTTCTGTTTTAAAAAGGCTGTGAACTTTGATTTGAAAGCTACAGGTTTAATCCTGGGTCAAGACCCATTCTCCTTTTAAAATAAGCGGTTCTGCCTGCTTAAACTTTACCGTTTTGCTCTCGCCAGACATTACGTTCTTAATGGTGACCCGCTCGTTTCTACCGATTTTTGGTTGTTCCCTGGTTATGGTCTCCGTAACTGCTGGTCTTTGTCGTTGTGTATTTCCTGCTGCCCTGTTTTGTGCGGCAAGTTCATCACTATTGGGTATTTCCTCTTTTGTCGTCTGCAAGTTGTCCTTGCTACGTCTTACGCTACGTGCCTCTTGGATTTCGTTTGGATTTCCTGAAGGCAGTTCTCCCTTGAACAGGAAGGAAACTATTTCCTTATTTACCTTTTCTATCATGCCTTTGAACAGCTCAAAAGCTTCGAACTTATAGATGAGTAGAGGGTCTTTTTGTTCGTGGACCGCTAATTGCACGGACTGCTTTAACTCATCCATTTTTCTGAGATGGGTTTTCCATGAGTCGTCAATAATGGCCAAGGATATATTTTTCTCAAAATCGGTTACCAATTGCTTACCGTCACTATCATAAGCCTCTTGTAAGTTGGTAACAACGTTAAGACTCTTGATACCATCCGTAAAGGGAACCACAATACGCTCAAATTTATTGGCGTTGTCTTCATATACTTGCTTTATTACTGGTAACGCCGTAGCCGCATTGCGCTGCATTTTTTCCTTGTAATGTTCGTAACCTGCTTTGTAGACTTTAGCGGTAATATCCTGCGCACTTAGTTTTCCAAAATCTTCTTCGGAAACGGGAGAAGTCATTGAAAAATACTTGATCAGTTCAAATTCAAAATTTTTGAAATCGTTGGCCGCTTTATTACCCTCAACGATTACCTCACAGGTATCGTATATCATATTGGCAATATCCACTTTTAAGCGTTCTCCTTGAAGAGCATGCCTTCTTCTTTTGTATACCACTTCACGCTGGGCGTTCATCACGTCATCGTACTCCAACAAACGCTTACGCACACCAAAGTTGTTCTCTTCCACTTTTTTCTGTGCCCGTTCTATGGATTTGGTCATCATGCTATGCTGAATAACTTCCCCGTCTTCCAAGCCCATTTTATCCATCATCTTTGCCACACGGTCAGAACCGAACAAACGCATCAAATTATCTTCTAAAGACACGTAGAACTGTGAGCTTCCCGGGTCTCCCTGACGACCAGAACGACCTCTAAGCTGCCTATCCACTCGTCTAGAATCATGACGTTCCGTACCCACAATGGCCAAACCACCTGCTTTTTTAACCTCGTCAGAGAGCTTAATATCCGTACCACGCCCCGCCATATTGGTAGCTATGGTTACGATACCGGCATTACCTGCCTCAGCAACAACGTCCGCCTCTTTTTTATGAAGTTTCGCGTTCAAAACATTGTGTGGTACTTTGCGTACGCTCAATAGTTTAGAAAGCAATTCCGATATCTCTACGGAGGTTGTACCGATCAATACCGGTCTTCCGGATTGACTCAGTTTTGTAACCTCATCGATTATGGCGTTATATTTTTCTCTCTTGGTCTTGTAGATCAAATCATTTCTATCATCACGGGCTATAGGTCTGTTGGTAGGAATCTCCATCACATCTAATTTGTAGATTTCCCAGAATTCCCCTGCTTCCGTAATGGCAGTACCTGTCATACCTGCCAATTTACTGTACATTCTAAAGTAGTTTTGCAAAGTAACGGTGGCGAAGGTCTGTGTTAACGCTTCAATCTTTACGTTTTCCTTTGCCTCAATAGCTTGGTGCAGACCGTCCGAGTAACGACGACCGTCCATAATACGGCCCGTTTGTTCGTCTACGATCATTACTTTATTGTCCATCACCACATATTCCACATCTTTCTCGAAAAGTGTATAGGCCTTTAATAATTGGCTCATGGTATGAATACGTTCACTCTTTACGGTAAAGTCTTTGAAAAGCTCCTCTTTTAACTCCGCCTCCTTTTCTATTTCTAGGTTCTGTTGTTCTATTTTGGCAATTTCCCCACCAATATCTGGCATTACAAAGAAATCTCTGTTTTGCTCTCCGGAGATATAATCTACGCCCTTGTCCGTAAGCTCTATCTGATTGTTCTTCTCATCAATGACAAACAACAGATCCTCGTCTACCTTGGGCATCTCTCTATTGTTGTCCTGCATGTAAAAGTTCTCCGTTTTTTGAAGCAGCTGCTTTACACCTTCTTCACTCAAAAACTTTATTAACGCTTTGTTTTTTGGAAGGCCTCTAAAAACGCGAAGCAGAAGAAATCCGCCTTCTTTGGTATCTCCTTCTTTGATAAGTTTTTTTGCCTCAGCTAGAACACCTGTCAAATGCTGACGTTGTTTCTGAACAATTTCGTTAACCTTTGGTTTTAGATCATTGAATTCATGCCGATCTCCTTCAGGAACAGGTCCTGAAATAATTAAAGGAGTCCTGGCGTCATCTACCAATACAGAATCCACCTCATCCACAATGGCATAGTTATGAGGGCGTTGCACTAAATCCTTTGGTGTATGGGCCATATTATCCCGTAGGTAATCAAAACCGAATTCGTTGTTGGTACCGTAAGTAATATCTGCATTGTATGCGGCTCTTCTACCATCTGAATTAGGCCTGTGGTGGTCTATACAATCTACCGTAAGACCATGGAACTCAAATATTGGTGCCATCCATGCACTATCTCGCTTGGCCAGATAATCGTTTACGGTTACCAAATGTGCACCATTGCCTGTTAATGCATTTAGATATAGTGGGAGCGTAGCGACCAAGGTTTTACCTTCCCCGGTCTGCATTTCTGCAATTTTACCTTGATGTAACGCAATTCCTCCAATGAGTTGCACATCGTAGTGCACCATGTCCCAAGTAACTTCCTTACCCGCTGCATCCCAAGAATTTTTCCAAATGGCCTTTTCGCCGTCCAGCGTTACATAATCCTTTGTTCCAGAAAGTTTTCTATCATTTTCCGATGCGGTTACGGTAATGGTTTCATTGTTCGCAAAACGTTTGGCCGTTTCCTTGACTACGGCAAAGGCTTCTGGTAAGATTTCGTTCAGCATTTCCTCAGAAATCGTGTAAGCTTCTTCCTTAAGCTTATCTATCTCGGCGTAACTATCCTCGTTTTTGTCAATATCGGTAGACTCCTGAACTTCTTTTTCTAGTGCTGTTATCTGTTCCGTAATCTCTTTGTAGGATTCCCTTATTTTTTGTTTAAAATCTAGGGTTTTCTGTCTTATTTCATCATGGGTTAGACTTTCTAGATTGGCTTCAAAGGACTTTATTTGGTCTACTAAAGGCTGAAGTTCTTTTACATCTTTCTTAGATTTATCACCTACAAAGGCCTTTAGTATGGAATTAATGAAACTCATAAATTTTTCTATTAGTATTGCGTTTATCGGAACTATAAACTTCCGACCTTATTACAATAAATTATTTGCAGTCAGTAATTAAAACCGACATCTGAGTGCAACAAAAGGTATTCCAGTATGTATTTTGAACTAAAATTCCCTAATCGACTGCCAAAATTACATAAAAAAAAAGCCTCCGAGGAGACTTTTAGTAGTAATTGTGATATCTAAATATTAATATTCATCCTCGTTCCAGAGGTAGTCTTCTTCTGTAGGATAGTCTGGCCAGATTTCTTCGATTGATTCGTAAATCTCGCCGCCTTCTTCCTCCATAGATTGTAAGTTTTCTACAACCTCTAAAGGCGCACCGGTTCTAATAGAGTAGTCGATTAACTCATCTTTACTTGCCGGCCAAGGTGCATCACTTAAATAAGATGCTAATTCTAATGTCCAATACATTGTAATAGTTTGATTTTAATTTTTTGCAAAAATAATTTTTAAAAGTAAATGACCAAGATAAAATGTAATTATTTCAATCCAGTTATCAACATAATTTTTGCATTGATAAATTGATAACGAAGAAATTAGGAATTTATTAGTCCTTTTTTTCAGGTATCCATTTAATTTCTTCGGCCTTTAATTCTTTGGACAATTTTCGTGCCAATACAAAGAGGTAATCCGAAAGTCTGTTCAAATAGGAGAGGACCTCCTCGTCAAAGGGTTCATTTTCGAAAAGAAGGGTCGCCATTCTTTCTGCGCGTCTGCATACGGTACGCGCTATATGACAGTATGACACACTTGTGTGGCCCCCTGGAAGAATAAAATGGGTCATTTGTGGTAGGGTAGCGTCCATTTCGTCGATAGCGTTCTCTAGTATTTCAATATCGGATACACTTATCTTGGGAATATTTAGCCGCTCTTTGCCATTCTTTAAGATGGCTTTTTCAGGATCGGTCGCTAATATAGCCCCTAGGGTAAACAATTTGTCCTGAATTTTTGCTAGCTGGTCTTTGCTCTGTGTATTTATTTCCTGGTCTCTAATAAGCCCTAACCAAGAGTTGAGTTCGTCCACAGTACCGTAACTCTCAATTCTGATGTGATGTTTTGGAACTCTAGTACCCCCAAATAGCGCGGTAGTTCCTGAATCTCCTGTTTTTGTATATATTTTCATTGAATAAATTCAAGTTCAAATATCAAGCTCAAATAAAAATATGGGCCGATATGATCATCATTTTTGAAATATTTGCCTTTGACTAATCCTTTTTGTCCTTTCGCTCATAATTGTCCATAAATTTTTTGGATTTTCGAGCCCTTGATTTATTCCTATTTGTAATGGTAATACCGATATAAATCGCAAAAACTACGCCGAGTACAATATAAATGCTATTATTCATATAATTACTTGTCTTGTTTAAAATTAGTGGATTAAATCCGAATTTTAAAATGCTCTTTTGCCTGCTCCCTTCTGAAAAAGACAATTCCGCAATAATATAAATCCAAAGAAACGGTGACTTCTTTTAAATTTTTTATGGTACACCACTGCGCGGTTCGACCCTTATTCTGATAGATGCCCTCTATCAACAGCATACTATTATTATGAATGTTCTGTTTTGCTATTGTTTTAAAAGTTTTGCTGGATAGGTCAGCATAAATCAGGTCAAACGGAATGTTAGTATAACGGAGTCCCGGAAATAGGGCGTTCAATTTTATTTTTAAGGCATTGGAATCATTTACGAGCCCTATTTGGGAGTAATCAAAATAGGATATGCATTTCAAAAGTACGTTTTCCGTTTTGGAATAGTTTTTATTCCCCTTCCTATATAAACCCTTCGTAACAAATTGATATATAAATGGGGAGTGTACGCCATGTTGATTGGTTGCTGAAAGCAGAAATTTTATACGGGCAAAAAAACGATACACTAGATACACTTCAAGATTACCCAAATGTACTAAACCTTTGTAAACCTATTGAATGGTCATGGCACGTTTTTAACTAAGCGGTATAGTAGGATAAATGAAGGTTTCTATTTCTTAAAATTAAAATGCCCATTTTCCAAAACTCTGGCAGGAGGATGAAATAATGGGCACATAAATCGCGACAGTCAGTCGGTATAAGATTAAGCCATTTTAGCTTTGTTTCTCTTTGTTGTAAAAGATAATGCTTTCTTTACTCTAGCGTTCTTGTGCTTGTACAATCTAGCAACCTCCGTTTTGGTTTCCAAGTTCAACTCGTAAGCCGTTTCGGTTACTATGGTCATTTCAACCGTTTCCACTTTAACATCGGTAGTGTTGTTCTGAGCCTGAGCGGTCATTCCGATGAAGAAGATAAAGAAGATGGTTGCTATTGTTTTCATGACTTGCGTTTGTTACACTATTATAACGGGTGCAAGTGTACTTTGGAGGGTGGTCGTTCGCCGAAAAACCCATAATACTCGGTATCTGACAGCTACCCGGTTGAAGTGTAAAAATCAATCGATGAACGGAACGCACACCAAAAACACCTTACCGAAAAAAGGTGCTTTTAAACGTAGATTTGTTTATTTTAATAGGTGGTTTTTTGAGAATTATCCTTCCATTTGAGCTGAAAGTTCGAACCAACGCTCGGTTTTTTTATCAATAGTATCGGATAATTCCCCTAATTCTATGGAAAGGGTGGCTATTTCTTCTCCAGATAGGGACGCATCGGTAAATTTATCCTGTAACGCAGCCTTCTTAGATTCCATCTTTTGGATATCACGTTCCAATTGCTTGTATTCTTTTTGCTCCGTATAAGACAACTTACTCGTGGTTTCGGTCTTTTTCCAAGTTTTTTTACTCGTATCCCCTTTGTCTTTTTGTGCTCTCTGTTCTATAAGCTGACTATCTTCGTAAGCGCGGTAATCCGAATAGTTCCCAGGGAAATCCGTTACCACACCATCTCCTTTAAATACAAATAGATGGTCTACAATTTTATCCATAAAGTAGCGGTCATGGGATACCACTAACAGGCAGCCCTGAAAATCCAACAGAAAACTTTCCAATACATTTAGCGTTACGATATCCAGGTCGTTGGTAGGCTCATCCAAAATCAGAAAATTAGGATTCTGGATTAATACGGTACAGAGGTACAATCGCTTTCGCTCGCCACCACTTAACTTATCTACAAAATCATATTGCTTTTTGCGATCAAATAGAAACCGCTCTAATAACTGCTGTGCCGATATCTGTTTTCCTTTCTTTAGGGGAATATAGTCCCCGAATTCACGAATAACGTCTATTACCTTTTGACCCTCCTTTATAGTGATTCCTTTCTGAGTATAGTATCCAAATTTTATGGTTTCCCCAACAATTACCTTTCCACTATCCGGTTGGTCCCTGCCCGAGAGGATATTAAGAAAGGTAGATTTGCCCGTTCCGTTTTTTCCGATAATACCAATACGCTCCCCTCTATTAAAGTTATAATCAAACTTGTCTAAGATAGGCTTGTTGGGGTAGGACTTAGATACCTTCACCAGTTCTATGATTTTTGTACCCATGCGCTCCATGTTCAGTTCTAGCTGTACCTCGTGCTCTTTTCTACGGTTACTTGCTTTCTCTTTGATAACCTTAAAATCGTCTATTCTAGATTTTGATTTGGTAGTCCGTGCTTTGGGTTGACGACGCATCCAGGAGAGTTCCTTTTTAAAGAGCAACTCGGTTTTGTGCTGTTCCACGGATTCTTGTTCCAAACGGGCCTCCTTTTTCTCTAGGTAGTAGGAGTAATTGCCTTTGTACGGATAAAGCACACCATTGTCTAACTCTATGATTTCATTACATACCCGTTCTAAGAAGTAACGGTCGTGCGTAACCATGAACAGCGTCATGTTCTCTTTTGCGAAATATTCCTCTAACCACTCTATCATCTCCAAGTCTAAGTGGTTGGTAGGCTCATCAAGTACTAATAGGTCCGGTTTATTGATTAGGGCATCGGCCAGGGCAAGCCGTTTCTTTTGCCCACCGGAAAGTTTTCCCACATTGGCACTTAAATCGTCCAGTTTTAATTTAAATAGGATTTGTTTGTACTGCGTTTCAAAATCCCAAGCTTCAAACCGGTCCATAGCTTCAAAAGCACTCTGGTAGGCATCCGCATCTTCCGGATTGGTCAAGGCCCTTTCATAATTGGCAATGACCTGAAGCACTTCATTGTCAGAAGCAAAAATCGTTTCCTCAACAGTTAGGTCCGGATTCATGTTCGGCTCCTGTGCCAAAAAAGAAACCCTAGTGCTTTTACGATAATTCACCTGTCCCGTATCTGGGGTGTCCGTGCCCGATAGTATGTTCAGTATAGAGGTTTTACCACTACCGTTCTTTGCTATTAGCGCAATTTTTTGGTCCTTGTTTATGCCAAAGGAGAGCTTCTCAAAAAGAACCAGTTCGCCATAGGATTTAGAAATATTTTCAACGGTGAGTAAATTCATTGTGAGATAGCTCGATTATTGGATAATTCGATTTTTTGAAGCTTTAAAATAGCGTAATAGAAATAGATACCGCATCAATAGGGCTGGCAGTATAAGAAACATTAAGATAGAAAATATTTGAACCTTGAATAGCCACAGGACAATACTTAAGAGTAAAAGCCCAATGGCGATAAAAATATAAATCCGTAACCATTTTGGGGGTTGTTTTTTGAAAAGGTAGCACCCTACGATAAGGTTAGGGGCAAAGGCCCATAAAAAGTTGAAATTTATTTTAGTGGCCATATGGTCCGTAAAGAACCAAAGAAAAAGAATAAGCAGGCCGGCCAGACCGGTAACCGTAAACAGCGAAACGTCTAACCAAATGCTACGCTTTTGTTGGGAATAATCCTTGTACGTAATGTATGCTACCAACAAGAGAAGTAGACCAAGCCAAAATACGGGGGTCAATAGAAAGGGGGTATTTACTTTTGGAGTTGGTATATCCAATAGAACGGATTCGTTTTTCACCAAAGGTTTGCTATCTAAGGTGGTATGTTTTAGCTGTTCATAGACATACGCTGGTAAGAACAAATGTTCATAGGGAGTAGCTTTACGGTCTATAACAGAACCCAATGCTAAATCTATTCCAAAATTAGACCAAGAATTTACAGTAAGATTTTGATGAATCAATTGTCGGAAAGTGAATTGATTGTCTAGATGGTTGTAATCGAAATGCAGACCCTTACCTAGATTTTTCTCGAATACTTCAGGAATCTTGGTTGCGCAGTTTTCAAAAAGGAAATCATACTTATAAAACCGATTTTGCGGCAAAAGATTGGTCTCTAAAAAGGCGACGATTGCTTTTCGTTGTTCAAGGTTCAGGTCTAGTTTTTGTTCTTTAATCCACCTTTTTTCAAGGATGTAACCGCGTTCAAAATACTTGTAGGGATACCGTGTAATGGTATAATCTAATTTACCACGAACAAAATTCAGGTAGAAATTGGGGTCTTCAAAATTATAGGTGCCATAACCGTAAACTTCGTCTATACCTAAGCTAGGGTCTTGGAAACGTATGGCACTATGCCCAAATTTAGACGCCAAATCTTGTCCTGTACCTACTGTTAATAAACTTAGTTCAGAAAGTGACGATAACCTCGCGTCTTGGGGAAAACCCCAGAAACCTTGTAGTGCAATTATCGCAAGAAGACCTAATTTTTTAAACATCGTGTATTCTAATACTATAGGATAACAAAGATGCGAATAATAAGAGATTAAAGCGATACAAGCGTATTACTATTTCTAGCGTAGCTTTAAGATGCTTTTCAATTAAGAACGCATAACCAAATGAATTGTATTATTTTTAAGCTGATATAATCAATGCCTCTAAACAGACGAACCATGCGAAGACATATACCTAATTTTATTACACTCTTGAATGTTTTTTGTGGCTGTGTTGCCACCGTGTTCGCAGCATTGAATCAGTTGGAGCACGCTGCTCTATTCGTTGCCTTGGGTATTTTCTTTGATTTCTTCGATGGTTTAGCTGCTCGTGTTCTTGATGTGAAAAGTGAGTTAGGACTGCAATTGGATTCCTTGGCAGATATGATAACCAGTGGTCTGGTACCAGGGATAGTGATGTTTCAATTGATAGGATTGGCGCAAATGGGAGGTTGGGATAACGACATTTTAAATAGCATGGCTTACTTGGGAGATTTTCAATTACGTTCTTTCTGGCCTTTTACAGGTTTCATCATCACCATGGCATCTGCGTATCGTTTGGCCAAATTTAACTTGGATGAAAATCAGGTTTCTTCATTTATTGGGTTACCTACACCTGCCAATGCATTATTAATTCTGTCCCTTCCGCTTATTTTATTTTATCATCCCAGCACCATACTCAGCGATATTATATTGAACCAATGGTTTTTGATAGGCTTAACTTTGTTAAGTGCATTTTTGCTGAACTGTAGTCTTCCGCTGTTCGCATTAAAATTCAAAAACTGGAATTTTAAGGATAACGCCTTGCGCTATATTTTTTTGATAATAAGTCTAGTACTTTTAATTACCATGCAATTCTTGGCGGTGCCGTTCATCATTCTATTTTATGTGCTAAGTTCACTAGTGAGTCAATTTTCGCAAAAGAGTGGATCTTAGCGTATGATACCAAGAATAATCCGCGAAAAAGGAAAAAAAATGATCGGTCTATCACTATGCACGAGTGTGGTGGACAACCAAACCGGGCAGCTCTGGGGCTCTTTTATGCCTAGAATTAACGAAATTGTGAATAGGGTGGGGAATGATTTTTTCTCGTTACAAGTGTATCCGCCCGAGTATCATATCAATTTCAATCCATCGTTAGAATTCACAAAATGGGCCCTTGTGGAAGTATCGGACTTTACTCATATTCCTAAAGGTATGAAGGCTTTTATACTGCAGGCCGGAGATTATGCAGTTTTTGACCATAAGGGGTCTAGTGGTGATCCTAGCATTTATCAATATATTTATGGGGAATGGATTCCTAAATCCGAATACGTTTTGGATGACCGTCCGCACTTTGAAGTATTAGGAACAAACTATAAAAATAATGATCCTGATTCTGAGGAAGAAATTTGGATTCCTATTAAAAAATAATGGAACAGCTACAAAAAGCACCTTGGTATTATCTTGTATTGCTCATATTAGCCGGCGAAAGCGTTTTCATTCTACCTTTTGTGCTGCCACGTGTCTTTAGGCCAACTGTGTTAGATGTTTTCACCTTGGACAATACCCAATTAGGACTTTGCTTTTCGGTCTATGGCCTAGTTGCTCTTGTTTCCTATCTTTTTGGCGGACCTTTAGCGGATAAATTTCCACCGAGAAAACTAATTGCCACAGCACTTTGGATGACGGCCCTTGGGGGCGTGGTCTATGCCACTTTTCCAAGCTATGTCATCCTCAAAATATTATATGGTTATTGGGGCTTTACTACAATTTTTCTGTTCTGGGCAGCTATGATCAAGGCCACTCGCGTTTGGGGCGGCACAAGTTCTCAGGGAAAGGCTTTCGGTTTCCTAGACGGAGGCCGTGGTTTGGTAGGTGCGCTATTCGGAACCATGGGTGTACTTGTTTTTTCCGTTTTCATTACATCTGAAATTGCTGAAGCCACGCTTACAGAAAGCCGAGCCGCATTCCGTTACGTTATTTTGGTTTCATCGGGTATCGTTGTTGCAGTCGGGTTTTTGGTTTGGTTCTTTCTAAGGATGGACAAGACTTCCGAAAGCGCTATTATATTGGACAAAATTACCGTTTCGCAAATCAAAGAAGTTATAAAACTGCCTGCGGTAAGTTTACTAATGGTAATCATCTTGTGTGCCTATGTGGGTTATAAAATCACTGATATTTTATCACTGTACGCCCAAGACGTCATGTTGTACGATCAGGTACAGTCTGCTCAAATTGGTACGCTCCTGTTATTCGTTCGTCCTGTTGTTGGTGTCGTGATCGGTGTACTGGCAGACCGTTCCCAAACTACGTATTGGCTTATGGTCAGTTTTGTTATTTCGTTTATTGGTGCTTTATTGTTCGCTACGGGTATCATTTTAAGTTCTTCCACTTTTCTTTTCTTTATGTCCATTATGGTCGTAGCCACTGGGGTATATGCTGCACGCTCCCTCTATTTTTCGGTGATGCAACGTGGTCGTATTCCCTTGGTACTCACTGGTACGGCCGTGGGTCTTATTTCTTTAGTAGGCTACACTCCAGATATTTTTGCAGGTCCGGCCATGGGATATTTGTTAGATGCTTATCCCGGGGCAACGGGACATCAATATGTTTTTTGGATGTTAGCAGTATTTTCCTTTGTGGGTGGTATTGCGGCATGGTATTACTTTAAACTGTATAAGAAATAGTCTGTTAAAATATGCAGAAGAACCTACATTTATCTTTATCCGGTATCATCGTTATCTGTGCAGGAATCGTTTATGGAGGCAATCCTTCTCATTTAATGCCTTTGATCTTGGATTTTCAGGTTACTTCATTAGAACTACAGAATATGCTCCGTGCGGTTATGGGGATTTATATGGGTATTGGTATATTTTGGTTGTTAGGAGCTAGAAAAGAAAAGTTATGGTACGCTGCTACTTTAAGTAATGTGCTTTTTATGGGCGGTATTTCCTTTGGAAGAATTATAAGTACTGTTTTTGATGGGGTATCCATTCCGTTTACTCCTGCTTTGATCTTGGAATTATTGTTCCTTGGTTGGGGTTTGTTTAATTTAAGAAAGTATAAATTTATGGGTGAAAGCTAAAACCTTTTCATTTTTTGAACGTATATAGATTAAAACAATTTAAAATTATAAAGCATGCATAATTCTTTTCGACTCGTATTTCTTTGTTTGGCAACATTTTTATTCATGTCCCATGAGTTATTTCTTAAAACGGATACACACTTTTTAGAAATCAACAAAGCCACCCAATTATATTTGTTGAACGGTACTTTTGATACTAGTGAAAATGCGATAACTACTGATCGTATCATCAATAGTAAAATTATAGGTCCGGATTACCTAATGGAACCAAAGGAAGGACAATATGAAATAAAAAATAAGATTACCTATCTCAATTTTGCTACAGGTAATTCTGGTACGTACGTTGCTGGGGTTTCTACACTGCCAAGAGTTCTTGAGATGGATGCTAAGGCATTTAATGCCTATTTGGAACACGAGGGTCTAGAGACCACTATTGCAGATAGGAAGAAGCAGGATATAGATAATACCGGCGCTAAGGAACGTTATTCCAAACATGTGAAAACACTTTTACAGGTTGGGGAAAAGAGAACAATCGATTTTATGAAGCCTTTGGGATATCCTATAGAATTTGTTCCTATGAACAATCCCTATGATATTAAAATGGGCGATGCTGTAGCATTTAAACTACTAAGAGATGGCGTTCCGTTGGCCAATCATATCGTGCACTACAGTACCGCTGTTCCGGGACAGGATACGCACGAGAATGAAAATTCTACCAAGACCAATGAAAATGGTTTTGTGTCCATTGTTCCGAATAAAAAGGGGAAGTGGTACATAGCAACCATACATATGGAAAAAAGAAATGGTGTAGAAGTGGATTACGAGTCCAACTGGGCAACATTGACCTTTGAGATTAAATAATTGTTAGCTTTTACCAACGCTGCCATTCTTGAAAGCGATATGTTGTAATATTGTCCTATGCAACAAAAAGGAACGGTGCTATTTGAAGAACTCCGGAAAATCATTTCCAAATTAGATGTTAGCACGATCTCTGAGGAAAGACGAGCTATTCTTCAGGTACTTGTTGGATTTATTCAAGAGAAAAAAGACCTTAGAAAACCAATTAACCTGAATTTTGTCTGTACGCACAACTCGCGCAGAAGTCACATGGCTCAAATATGGGCGCAGGTCATGGCGCATTATTTTAATCTGGAGCAAGTGTATTGCTATTCTGGTGGTACGGAAGCAACGGCTTTGTTTCCAAAAGTAGCTGAGGTACTACGTAAATCGGGCATTGAAATTATTGAACTTTCAACTGGTGCTAACCCTGTGTACAGCATCAAATATGCCGCTGATGCACATCCTATCATAGGTTTTTCAAAAACATATGACCATTCTTTTAATCCAAAGAATAATTTCGCTGCGGTCATGACCTGCTCACATGCGGATGAGAATTGCCCCTTTATACCCGGGGCAGAAAAAAGGATAGCGTTAACGTTCGAAGATCCAAAAGAATTTGATAACACTCTGTTACAGACTGAAAAATATCAAGAACGTAGCAATGAGATTGCTACGGAGCTACTGTTTGTTTTTTCTAAAATAAAATGATTTTAAAGGGTCAGTTTAAGTTTGAATAATAATTACTATGCACTATCTTTTAGATTTATTATCTGGGCTAAGCTATTATTTATGAAATGGCATTTATTATTCAGAAGAAAAACTTTTCTTTTTTTTGCTCTTTGGGCAGTAGGGGCTTACATGCTCTTAGGGCAGAATTTGAGTGTTAATGCCAAAATAAAACCTGCTTTCAAAGATTATTTCGGTCTCCCTAGAGTTTCTGTATTTCTTCATCTTAATAAAAGTGCATTTGTCAAAGGTGAGCATATATGGTTCAAAGGGTATTTGTATAATCGTTTAAAGCAAACTCCTTTTAAAGAACCTGTTAATCTCTATGTTGGAATATATAATAGCAACGGAGATCAAGTCACAAAGGAGCTTTTTATTAGCGAAGAAGGTTTTTCAAAAGGTCAGATCTTAATAGATTCTACTTTTGCCGGAGGCGAATATTATATTAAGGCTACAACAAGTTGGATGCGTAATTTTAAGGAGGATGATTCGTTTATTCAGCAGTTTACTGTAGTGGATGACCAACTACCGGAAACAAATGATTATCAGTCTCCAATTCTTGATATTCAGCTTTTACCTGAGGGAGGGCATTTAGTGTCTGGGGTTCAAGGTACGGTGGGGGTTAAGGTGCTAAATAGGCTTGGTTATGGGGTTCAGGGTCTTGATGGATATATAAAAAATAGGCTTGGAGATAGTATAGCTAGTTTTAGGACCAATCGTTTTGGTCTTGCCAAATTTCAGTTTATACCAGATAAAAATGAAGATTATTATTGTTATATAAAAAATAGTGATGGTAATGAGCTAAGTTTTACATTGCCTAATATAGCGGACATTGGAATAGTAATGTCCGTAAAGCGAGTTGCTCAAAATCGAATAATGATTTTACTAGGCACTAATTCGTTCACCAAAAATAAAATAGGGAATAAGCCCTATTCTTTGCTTTTTCATAGAGATGGTTTATTAAAAAACATTGAAGTAAATTTTCCATTTGGAGAATCTTATATATCCTATATCCTAGATTCAAAAGGATTGCATAAAGGAATGAATATTATAACCTTAATTGATAATGAAGGTAGACCAATAGCGGAAAGACTAGTCTTTAATTCAGAAGGAATTAAACAAGGCGAATTAAGTGTATCACTAAACACAATAAAAGAAGATTCGGTAAAAATTAGATTAAATGAACTTGTTAATACTGACAGTTTACAATTTTTAAGCGCATCTGTTCTTCCTGTAGGCACTCAAGCCTATCAACACAGGAAGAATATTCTAAATTCATTTTTATTAAGTCCTTATGTCAAAGGTTTTATTGAGCACCCATCATATTATTTTACTAATATGACAATGGTTAAAGAAGAAGAATTAGATTTATTATTGATTACTCAGGGATGGTCTCGTTACAACTGGGACAATCTGTTTAACAACCCTCCAGAAAAGAAATACAATTTTAAAACAGGGGTGGATTTGATGGGCAAGTTAAATTTTGAGTTGCCAAAAAAATATGATTTAATGTTGTATCCGGGTAAAAATACCGCGTCAAGGATGATAGACTTAAAACAAGGGCAAGACAGTTTTGATATTAAAAACTTTTATTTAGAGAAAGGAACTGAACTTAAATTAACGGCACTTGGTCCTAATGGTAAATTACTTAGACCTAATTTATACATAAGAGTAGACGACGGTATAACAACTGATAAGATCTATGATTTGCGCAGAAAGAATCATAAGTTATTTTACAATATGGAGTTAGACGATTATAGACTAGAGAATTTTATAACACCAGACAATACAATTGCTCTAGAGGAGGTGATTGTAACGGAAAGAAAAGAAAGGAAGCGTTTTACCAATCCCCAAATATCCGAGGATAAGTTAACCGAAGTAACCACCGAAACAGAAGCTAATTTCCCTCAATTGTTGGATTTAATTCGTTCAAATGGCTTTAATGTCTGGGAGATGCCTAATACAGGTTATGATAGGATACGAATAACAACTAAAAGGGTAATGTCGTTTTCGTTAACGCAGCCTTCACCTATTTTATATGTGGATGACGTTTATTATAGCGATTTTAATATTCTCCAAGATTTTTCTACGAAAAAAATAGCCAGTTACTATATAGATAGGTCTGGCAATGGGGAGCCTGGCGGTGCTGGAGGTATAATACGCGTATACACCCGTGGTGACGGAGATTTGGGAGCCGCTGGCTCATACGAAGCTATTGCGGACCCTAATTTTTTTGTTCACAAGCTTCAAAACGGTTTTAGTCCCGTAAAGGATTTCTACGTACCTAAGTACGCGAGCGTTTCGGATGATTCCTTCCGGAACTTCGGTACCGTTCATTGGGAGCCCAACATAAGCGTCAATGAAAGCGGGAAGGCATATTTCGGTTTTAACAATCTTGGTTGGAAGGAGTTCGAGATTTTCATCGAGGGCATGGGCGCCGACGGGACTTTGTATTCTCAAAGAGAGCTTATTTCTGTAAGATAGTTGTTATCTTTAAGTAGGTAAAAAAGTGATTTTATTACTTAATACTACCCGTTCGGAAGGGTTAAAGTAACTTACCGTACAAATTCAAGATTATGTTTGCTAGGAAGATGTGTCCGGTACTGCTGGGTATTTTAATGTTATTTTCCATTTCATCACTAGGACAGAGCAAGGTAGTGGAGAAAAAGGTCAAGCCGGCCTTCCGGGATTATTTCGGTCTTCCCAGAGCTTCCGTTTTCCTACATCTTAACAAAAGCACTTACGTGTCCGGGGAGCATATGTGGTTTAAGGGTTACGTCTATGACCGCGTCAAGGGAGTTCCCTTCGAAGAGTCCATTAATCTCCATGTAGGCATCTATGACAAAGATGGGAACGAATTGGAGAAACACCTTCTTAGTGCCCGCAACGGTTTATCCATAGGTCAGATCAAGATCGATTCTACTTTTGCCGCGGGATTCTATTACATAAAGGGAACCACCAGTGGTATGCGCAACTTTAAGGAGGACGACTCCTATGTTCAGGAGTTCAGGGTATTGAGCAAGGTCGAGTCGAAGAAGGAGAGGAGAAATACCGGTAAATTGGATGTGCAGCTTTTACCTGAGGGCGGATATTTGGTATCGGGTGTCAGGGCAACCGTAGGTGTTAAGGTACTTGATTCTTCGGGTCTAGGGGTAGGTGGTCTTAAAGGACGGTTTACCGATGGGTCGGGGAACATCATCTCCGAGTTCGTCACCAATAGGTTCGGTCTGTCCAAATTCGAATTTCTGCCGAACGGATTAATGGACTATAAAGGTACCTTGACCAACGTTGAAGGTGATATGATGAACTTCTATCCCCCTGAAATAAGGGAAAGGGGTATAGGTATGTCCATCAAAAGGCTACCGTCCGACAGGATAGAGGTGGTTCTCTCCACCAATCCGTTGACCAAGGAACAAATGGGTAAGGCGAGCTATTCGTTGCTGTTCCACCGGGACGGACTTCTAAAATATATGATGGTCGATTTTCCTGCGGGTCAAGAAACGGTTTCCTATGTTCTTGGTCCCGATCAGTTACAGTCGGGGATGAACATAGTCACCTTGGTCGACGATAAGGGCAATCCCTTGTTGGAGCGTTTGTTGTTCAATGATTACAACGTCGAAAAGGGAGCTTTGGATATCGCCATAAGCTTTGTCCAGGGAGATTCGGTAAAACTAAGCCTGTTCAATATGGGACGAAGGGATAGTTTACAGTTCTTGAGCGCCTCTATTCTTCCGGCCGGGACCAAGGCCTATAGTCCTAAGAAAAATATATTGAGTTCTTTTTTGCTGAGGCCCTACGTAAAAGGGTTCATCGAGTATCCTTCGTACTACTTTTCTGAAACGGACAAAGAGAAAGAGGAAGATCTGGACCTTTTGTTATTGACCCAAGGTTGGTCCAGGTACGATTGGGACGCAATCTTCAACGACCCGCCGGTAAAGGAATATGACTATAAGGACGGAGTAGATCTCTATGGGAAGTTACATTCGGGATACATGAAGGACCGCAACCTTATAATGTACCAAGGTGGTAAGGGAAACCCAAAGGTCATAGAGTTGGAGCGTGGTTCTACCGAGTTCTTCATAGGTGGTAATTATTTTGAGAAAGGGGACGAACTAAATTTTGCCATGATGTATTCCGATGGCACCTTGTTCCGCCCCAACCTTTTTGTACGACTGGATGATGGGACGGTCACCGACAAGGTCTATAATGTCAATAAGGAAAATAGGGGAACTTTATTTTCTGAAAACCTGGAAACCTTAGGTATAAACGGTTTTATAATTCTTGATAATACAATAGAACTGGATGAAGCAATAGTTGTAGATGAAAAAATCGAAAAAAAGGTTTTTAGTCCCCATGTTAACGCAAATAGAATGACAACAACAACTAAGCGGACTGTAAATACGTACCCCCTTTTTCTCGATGTAATTAGAAGCAATGGATTTAAGGTCATGATTTTGCCTAATGTGGGATATGACAGGATAAGGATTAGTAGAATGAGACCCCCAAATGTTCGGCCTGTTTTTTATATAGATGATGTCTACCAGCCTGATTTTAATATGTTAGAAGATATTTTCACGGAACAAGTTGAAAGTTACTTTATAGACAGGTCGGGGAATGGAGAACCCGGGGCTGGTGGAGGCGTTATAAGGATATATATGAGAAAAGGTGAATATGAATTAGAGGCTAATTCTGATATGCCAGATTTTATCAAATATACCGTACCTAAGGGCTTTAGTACCGCAAAGGATTTTTACGTACCCAGGTACGCTAGCGTTTCGGACGATTCCTTCCGTAACTACGGGACGGTTCATTGGGAGCCCTCTATAATCTTCAACGATAACGGGAGGGCATATTTCGGTTTCAACGGTCTTGGTTGGAAGGAGTTCGAGATTTTTATCGAGGGCATGGGCAAGGATGGCACTCTTTATTCTACTACGAAGACTATACGATTAGAGTCCAGTAAATAATATTTAATCAAAAATCCAACTTCTTTTTGCGAAGCTCAAAATTCTGGCCTAAGTATACTTTACGTACCATTTCATCAGCTGCCAGGTCTTCTGGAATACCTGATTTTAAGATACCACCTTCGAACATAAGATACGAACGTTCCGTTATGGCTAATGTTTCTTGTACATTATGGTCGGTAATCAAAATACCGATGTTCTTGTTTTTTAGTTGGGCCACTATGCGTTGAATGTCCTCTACGGCCACTGGGTCAACCCCGGCGAAAGGCTCATCTAGCAATATAAATTTGGGGTCGGTCGCCAGTGCACGTGCTATCTCTGTTCTCCTACGCTCTCCACCGGACAAGAGATCACCACGGCTTTTTCTAATATGCCCCAGGCCAAACTCCTCTATAAGGGATTCCATTTTCATTAGCTGCTCCTTTTTACTGAGTTTGGTGAGTTGAAGCACGCTCATAATATTTTTTTCAATACTTAATTTTCTAAAGACCGAAGCCTCTTGGGCCAGGTATCCAATACCGTTCTGAGCTCTCTTGTACATCGGAAATTTTGTAATTTCCATTTCATCAAGATAGATATTCCCCCCGTTCGGTTTTATTAAACCCACGATCATGTAGAAAGAAGTTGTTTTGCCGGCACCATTAGGTCCTAACAAGCCCACGATTTCTCCTTGATTCACTTCAAGCGAAATGCCCTTGACCACTCTGCGGCCACGGTAGGATTTCATAATGTTTTCGGCTCTTAACTTCATTTTTTCAAATCTAAACCTATTTTGCTACGTGAAAATGGTTTTATATTTTATTTAACCTTCGTTGTTTTCTAAAACTTCCCAATACTCATAGGCCTTTCTTAAATGGGGAATTACAATAGTGCCTCCTACTAAAGTAGCAATACTTAGCGTTTCCATCACTTCTTCCTTTGAAACCCCGGAATTATAAGAGCTTTCTAAATGGTACTTTACACAATCATCACAACGCAGCACCGTAGATGCAACCAAACCTAGAAGTTCCTTTGTTTTGACATCCAAAGCTCCGGCAGCAAAGGCATTGGTATCCAAATTAAATATGCGTTTGATAACTTTATTGTTATCCGCCAGAAGTTTATCGTTCATCTTAGAACGATAGGCATTAAATTCTTCAACAGGGTTTGACATTTTTATTTAGCTTTTGCTTTCTCTGCTTTTTGGGCACGTTTTAATTCATTTTTTATGACTCTTCCAGAAATATAAATACTCACCTGATATAGGATAAGTACCGGGATGGCAACTATTATTTGACTGGTTACATCCGGGGGGGTAATTACCGCGGCAAGAATCAACACAATAACCAATGCTATCTTTCGGTATTTCTTCATTATTTCAGGAGTTACCAAACCTACTTTGGTCAAAAAGAAAATAATGATGGGTAACTCGAACAAGATACCACAGGCGATTACAGATGTTCGAACCGTAGAAATATAGGAAGCTAAATCGAATTCATTGGTAACTTCGGCACTTACTTGGTACGTGCCCAGGAAGTTTATGGATAATGGTGCAACCACATAATAACCAAATAGCACGCCCATGAAAAAGAGGAGGGAGGCGATAAGTATAAAACCCCTAGAATTTTTGCGTTCTTTCTCATACAATCCAGGACTAATAAATTTCCACATTTCATAGAGTACATAGGGAAAACCTATAATAAAACCGGCCCAGATTGATGTCCATATATGGGCAGAGAACTGACCGGACATTAACCTACTTTGAATAGTGAAAGGTAGTTTGTCCGCGCAAAAATCAGAATCAAATCCTAAAAATGTAGCGATATCACAAAAAAGCCTATACGTAGGAAAGTCCATTTTTTTAGGGCCAAAAATGACCGTATCAAATATGAAGCCTCTAAACATAAAGGCGGCCACACCTATGATGACAATGGCGAGCGTAGACCTTATCAAATGCCATCTAAGCTCTTCTAGATGGTCCAAGAAAGACATCTCGTTCGGTGGAGTAATACTTTTATCTCCCATTACAAAATTCCTTCATTTATAAGATTATGTAAATGAATTACACCTTTATACTGGCCCTTGTCCATTGCCAATAACTGGGAAATTCCTTTTTTCTGCATTAGTTCCAAGGCTTTGAGCGCCAAGGTATCCATTTCAACGGTCTGAGGGTTGGCGGTCATTATATCTTTCGCAGATAATCCCTTTATATTATCGTGCTTGTTTAACATTCTTCTGATATCCCCATCGGTTATTATTCCAACTATCTTCTCATCCTTTAGCACAGCTGTTACACCAAGCATCTTTTTAGAAATCTCAACGATTACTTTCTTAATATCCGTATCCGTTTCCACTCGTGGAATTTGATTATTTTTCGCAATATCCGCTACCCGCAAATACAATCGCTTTCCTAAGGAACCGCCAGGGTGGTATTTTGCAAAATCGGTACTACTGAATCCTTTTAAATTTAATAGTACAATGGCCAATGCGTCCCCGATAACTAGTTGTGCCGTAGTACTAGTCGTGGGTGCTAGACCATTTGGGCAGGCTTCTTTCTCCACATAAGTGTTCAGCACATAGTCCGCTTGCTTTGCTAAAAAGGAATCTAAATTCCCGGTCATGGCTATAAGTTTGTTGTTGCCGCGCTTAATTAACGGAATAAGCATTTTAATCTCTGGTGTACTTCCACTTTTAGAAATACAGATGACCACATCATTGTCTTGAATTATACCTAAATCTCCATGTATAGCGTCTCCGGCATGCATAAAAATTGCAGGGGTACCCGTAGAATTTAAGGTCGCTACTATTTTGGAGGCAATTATGGCGCTCTTACCTATTCCGGAAATGATTACCCTGCCTTTAGAGGCAATAATACAGTTGGCCGCATCAGGGAAATCAGTAGTCAGTAGCTCGGCGAGATGCCCAATAGCATTACGTTCAATTTCAATAGTTCGCTTTGCTAATTCGATAATTCGTTGTGCGGATGTGAATGTATTATTCAATTTTATGGATTGTATTCCTAAAAGATTATCTTATCTTTAAGATTACAAAATTACGGAAACTTACTTTTAGTAAGATATCTATCAAGTAATATTTTGGTGATGCAACTAACGTTTTAAGGATTTTGATTTTATTTACTTGTGCAATAGATATTCCTCTCACGAAATAGTAGAAGGTGACATACGATAAAGGTTTAAGTGAAACTGATTTACACGCCGCGTTAAAAAAATATTTTGGATTTTCTAAGTTCAAAGGTCTTCAGGAAGGCGTTGTAAAGAATATATTAGAAGGAAAAAATTCTTTTGTAATTATGCCTACAGGTGGAGGAAAATCGCTCTGCTATCAACTTCCTGCTCTCATGCAGCCCGGCACGGCGATAATAGTTTCGCCTTTAATTGCGTTAATGAAGAACCAAGTAGATGCCATAAGAGGTATTTCTAGCGAAGTGGGTATTGCGCACGTGCTTAATTCTTCTTTGAACAAGACCGAAGTAAAACAAGTAAAACAGGATATTGTTGACGGCGTCACTAAATTACTTTATGTAGCTCCTGAATCGCTAACAAAAGAGGAGAATGTAGAATTTCTTAGAACTGTAAAAATTTCTTTCGTAGCCGTTGATGAGGCGCATTGTATTTCTGAATGGGGTCATGATTTTAGACCCGAGTACAGAAACTTGAAGTCTATTATTGCTCGTTTAGACGATACCATACCCATTATTGGATTAACCGCCACCGCTACTCCTAAAGTACAGGAAGATATCATAAAGAACTTGGGAATTACCGATGCCAAACTCTTTAAGGCCTCATTTAATAGGCCAAATTTATTTTATGAGGTACGTACCAAGACCGAAAATATAGAGGCGGATATTATCCGCTTTGTGAAACAGAATTCTGGTAAATCCGGTATTATCTATTGTTTAAGTCGTAAGAAGGTTGAAGAGCTCGCGCAGGTACTTCAAGTAAATGGTGTTAGTGCTGTCCCTTATCACGCAGGGTTTGATGCAAAAACCAGGTCAAAATACCAAGATATGTTCTTGATGGAAGATGTAGATGTGGTCGTGGCAACTATCGCATTTGGTATGGGAATAGACAAGCCAGATGTTCGTTTTGTCATACATCATGATATTCCTAAAAGTATTGAAAGTTATTATCAGGAAACGGGTAGGGCCGGCCGTGATGGAGGTGAAGGACACTGCCTAGCTTTTTATTCGTATAAGGATATTGAGAAGCTAGAGAAGTTCATGTCCGGTAAACCTGTAGCGGAACAGGAAATCGGAAATGCGCTGTTACAAGAGGTCGTCGCTTATGCAGAAACTTCCATGTCCAGACGTAAATTTATGCTTCATTATTTTGGAGAACAGTTTGATGAGGTGAATGGTGATGGTGCAGATATGGACGATAATACGCGTAATCCAAAGGATAAAGTAGAATCCATGGACGATGTAGTGAAGCTTCTGAAAGTGGTGCAGGGGACGAGCGAAAAATTTAAGTCAAAAGAAATCGTATTTACTTTACTGGGTAAAACGAACGCGATTATTTCTTCCCATAAGACCAGTGAAAAAGAATTTTTCGGTATTGGTGCTGATAAGGACAAAAGCCATTGGATGGCTTTGGTAAGACAGGTGTTGGTTGCCGGTATCTTGAAAAAGGAAATTGAACAATATGGTGTGCTTCATATTACACCCAAAGGACATGATTTTCTGAAGAATCCTAGTTCGTTCCTGATGACGAAAGACCACGTCTACAGCGCCGAAAACGACAATGCTATTGTCGGCGCCGCTAAATCGGGCGGAGTAGCAGATGAAAAATTATTAAAACAGCTTAAAAGCTTAAGAAAGGCCGAGGCTGATAAGTTAGGTGTACCGCCTTTTGTCGTGTTCCAAGATCCCTCCTTAGAGGATATGGCCATGAAGTATCCTATTACCCAAGAAGAACTGCTGAACGTTCATGGTGTAGGAGAAGGAAAGGCCAAGAAATATGGAAAACCCTTTGTAGCATTTATTGGAACCTATGTTGAGGAAAACGAAATTATACGACCGGACGACCTTGTGGTTAAAAGCACGGGTGCCAATTCTGGCTTAAAGTTATACATCATCCAAAATGTAGACCGTAAACTTCCTTTAACGGATATTGCCTCTGCCAAAGGCTTAGAGATTTCCGATTTGATTAAGGAAATGGAACAAATCATATTTAGCGGTACCAAATTGAATCTTAGTTACTGGATAGATGAGGTGTTGGATGAAGAGCAACAAGAAGAGATTCACGACTACTTCCTGGAAGCTGAGACCGATGATGTTGAAGAAGCAATGACGGAGTTCGATGGGGAATATGAGGACGAGGAGCTACGCTTGTATCGACTTAAGTTCATAAGTGAGGTGGCCAACTAGTTATACTACTGCTTTTTCCATTAATCTAATGACCATTTCCTCAGTATTGAACGTGGCTCTTATGCCAATGGGGAAGGTGAAGTTCTGTGCTACATGACCAAAACTCATCCCGTACACCGCAGGTATTCCTAGCGGTTTTATCCTATCTATAAGCACTTCCTTTAAGGTAAAGGAATTAGGATTGGTACTTTTATTACAGCCGGCGAAAACTCCGAATACGATACCCGCAGCTTTCTTAAAAGTAGGCCCCTCGATGAGTTGGGTCAACATCCGGTCTATACGATATGGGGCCTCTTCTACATCTTCAATGAAAACGATGGTATCCGTAAAATCTATTTCGTGGGAGGTTCCTATAAGCGCATTAATAAGTGTTAAACTGCCTCCACATAGAATTCCTTCAGCTTTACCTTTGGTGATAGTATATCTTTCGTATTCAGGATTACCTATATATTCCGGTAGAAGAACTGTATTGTGAATTGATTTTAAATTTCTGTGGGATGTCAATATTTCTGAAAGCGACTTTTGGCTATAGACATCATTCAAGGTACTTCCCACTGGTCCATGAAAGGTTACTAATCCGGTCATTTTATAAATTCCGTTAAGTAGCGCCGTTACGTCACTAAAACCTATTAAGGCTTTTGGATTTTTCTGAATAGCCTCATAATCTATAAGACTCATTATTCGTGTACAGCCATAGCCACCTCTAACACATAATACAGCATCAACCTGAGTATTGTTAAACATGTGATTTAAATCTTTTGCCCGTTCCGCGTCGGTATTACTGAAATATCCATGTCTTTTATTGAGTCTTTCTGTATAGTATGGTATAAACCCCATGGCTGTCAGGGTCTGTTTCGTCTCTTCTAAGACCTTTGCGGGAAAAGTATAGCCCGGTGCAATTAAACCAATGGTATCTCCTGTCCTTAGGCCTTTAGGTAGAATTTTCACCTCCTGATTCTTCGCGTTTTCCGTTTTTGAAAACAATTCATAAGGTGCTAGAGTGGTAAGGGATAGTCCCATTAGTCCATTAAAAAACCTTCGTCTGGAATGATGCATAAATGTGATTATTTTTCTTTTTAAAAATAGGCATTCCATTAGAATTGTATTTTGTTTAACTAAATCAATAAAAAATTAAACAATATTTATGATTTATGTGTTAGTGATAGCTGTACTTTTATCGAAAATCTAAAAACAACACTATGAAAAAGATTAAGATTACATTATTGAGTACAATGCTATTTTTAGGTGCCACAGCCGTATTAAAAGCGCAAAACATTGTGGGTGTAGCCGCAGAAAATGACAATTTCACTACGTTGGTTACTGCGGTGAAAGCTGCGGAATTAGTAGACACATTAAGTGGAGATGGACCTTTTACCGTTTTTGCGCCAGTTAACGATGCTTTTGCAGCTTTACCAGAAGGTACAGTAGCTACTTTACTAAAACCTGAAAGTAAAGATGCGTTAACGGGTATTCTCACCTATCATGTTGTTGCGGGAGAGTATAAGGCGGCAGCTGTAATAGAGGCAATCAATGGAAATAATGGTTCTTTCCCTGTAACAACCGTACAAGGAGGAATTATTGAACTGTCGTTACAAGATGGGAAGGTTATGCTAAAAGATGAAAAAGGAAATAGCGCAACAGTGGTTATGGCCGATGTTGCGGCTTCTAATGGCGTAATACACGCTATAGATACGGTAGTAATGCCCAAATAATTGGCAGAAAAGTTTCCCCAAAACAAAAGCCTTAGTTCTTTGAAACTAAGGCTTTTTATTTAGAACGATATTGTTATAATTTATGGGGCTGAAGTGCCTCCGTTGTTATTTTTAGCTCTTCTCAGTTGTCTTTGAATTTTCTTAATTGCCGACTCAATTGATTTTTCTGGCTCTATAATATTATATTCCCCCCAAAAATCTGGGTCTGCAAAACCTATAGCCTCGTCGCTTAAAATAATACTGGATTTAATCCGCTCTTTGGATTTAGGAACAGTATTGGTGAGATTTTTCTCCCAATCCGTTATAGCCATCTCGCAGCTCATACTGTAAACGGAGTTGAACAGTCTTTTATCCCAGTCTACCTTGAACTCCAAAAGGGCATTACTATAACCGTAATACCATTTACCATCTTTTTCCCTGTAGTCAACCCTGTAGGCTACCTCAGTCGGCCAAACATTGGCATTTCGTGGTTTCTTCCTTACAAACATCCGTGCTGCCAAATTTTTATCCGTTATATTCAACGAGTAGATAGCACTGGTCAATATTTTTTTATCTGCATCTATATAGAGTTTGCCTTTGTACATTGGGTCAATATATTCGGGCTTTTGCTCAAATTGAACTACATAAATAAGCTTATCATTTACCCTTGTAGAATTTACAAAAGAGAAGTTGTAATAATTTATAGATTCGTCGGTGAAGATGTAATCAGGATATTTAACCATATCCACGAACAATGCATTGAAGGGTCCGCCCTGTAATTTAAGTGCTACAGTATCCAGTTTGCTGTAATCCGTACTCTTTCTTGCCTTATAGAGTTTAAGAGCATCAGTTCTGTTAGAGGTATAAGGCGTTTTATAAATATTTACCACGGCCTCGGAAAGACTTACGTTTTTTCTTCTTTTCTTAATCGTTTCCCTATAAAATGCGGTCATTACCGTAGGGTCACTAATATAATTTTCACCTTTTTTCTTTAGTGTTTCACGGACTAGACCTTCCGCATCTTTTGGCACTTTTATATTTACCTCTGAAAGTTGCGTAACCGATTCGGTCATGAACAGTTTGTTATTGTTTTCCTTTAACTCAGATATAGGCAAGCTTAAAGACTTATAGCCTAAGAAAGAGATATTTATAGTGCCATTGCTATTGGCTTCAGGAACTTTAAGCAGAAACTTTCCTTCTGTATTGGTAATGGTGCTAACATTACTACTTTCTAAACTAAGTGTGGCAAAAACTAATGGTTTTTTGGTGTCTTTATCTAAAACTTCTCCCGAATATTCTTTAAAGCTATCTTGTTGTGCCAAGACATTGGTGCCAAAGGTGGCCACCATCAAAATCGATACGAAAAAAGATTTGATAAAGGCTTTTTTTTCTGTTGTAGTACTATTGTTTTTCATAATTTTCTTTGCAAATTTCTATAACTCTAAGTTAATGATTTTAAGAGGAGTAGCATTATAAAAAATCTTAAAATTAGGCACCTTTTTACAGATTCAATATTCCACTTGCCTGTTTATTCACTATCCTAATCATCTTAGAAAACCCTGATTTTACTAGATAATCTGGATTTATACCACTCCGATGCTTGCGTCGAAATAAATATTGGCTTTATTTCTAATGCCTCGAAGTTCTGCCCCGAGGTCATTTTTCTTTTTTTCGCGGTATACGGATTGTTGGTTATTTATTTTTTATGAGATATGACACATAAGACTTGCCTTAGGGGCGACTGATGAAATGGTCTCCGAAAGCGGCTATTTTGGTTCTTCATATGTCTTGGATGAAGTACTTACCAATCTATTGATTTCCTCTAGTTCTTTTGAGGTAAGCTTTCTCCATTTCCCAACGGGTAGGTCCAAGTTTACGTTCATGATTCTAATACGCTTCAATTTTTTTACTCTGTATCCCAAATATTCGCACATGCGTCGTATTTGCCTGTTCAATCCTTGAGTTAATATAATGCGAAACTGGTACTTGCTGACTTCAAAAACCTTACATTTTCTTGTTACCGTATCTAGAATTGGGACCCCATTTCTCATTTTGTTGAGGAAATCATGATGTATAGGTTGGTCCACGGTAACCAAATACTCTTTTTCATGGTTGTTTCTAGCTCTTAAAATTTTATTTACAATATCTCCATCATCGGTTAAAAAAATTAAACCTTCGCTTGGCTTGTCCAGCCTGCCGATGGGGAAGATTCTTTTAGGGTAATTTATAAAATCTATGATATTGTCCTTTTCTACGCCCGTATCCGTAGTACAAACGATACCTACGGGTTTGTTAAAGGCTAGGTACACGTTTTCGTCTTTGGTCGTAGTAATCAATTCACCATCAACATAGACCACATCACTTGGTGAAATTTTTGTTCCCATTTCTGGCACCACGCCATTTATGGTCACTCTTCCTTCGCCTATGAGTTTATCTGCAGCCCGTCTAGAGCAATAGCCAGCTTCGCTAAGAAACTTATTTATCCTGATGAGTCTGTTTTCTTCTGGCATAGTGCTATGGTACAACTACAAATTAGTTTTTTCTCTCTATTTCTAAGCGATGTATTTCTCTTCCTAATTCTGCTAAAAACGGGATACCAACAGCATCGTACTCATACACGTTATCATTGAAAATACCGTCCTTATTTACTAAGATGGTTGCGGTAATCAAAAAATCCACGTTATTTTTTTCGTCTTTAATATAGGCGCAATCCGTTAAGGTGCCATAGGCAAAACCCACCTTATTATAAATTTTAATATGGTCTGGTATGGTCTTCTTTGTGTCCCCGTACATGAAAAATTTGCAGTAACCGTCATAATAATTATCCGGGTCGTAACCAACTTTTCTTGGTAAGGTGTGCATTGCGTTCAATAAGAAATCATGTTGATTTTTAGTAAGGTTAAAACGTTCGTTATTTGAAAATTTTTCAGGGAAGATGACGCGCTTTAATAGTTTGTGTTGCGTACTAACAGGATAATAATTCTTAAGGCTAAAATTGAACGGTTCATTGATTTGCTCATCATCTTCGTAATAGCCAATGCCTTTGTGTATTGCATTAAGTTTTAAGGGAAACGGCGCGCTATTTAGCGAAGGTTCGGTAGGCGTTGTGGTACTATCGTTCAAATAGATGATCAGCGGTTTTGTCGTTAACTCATCGGTATGGTAGCCCAATCTATGTGCTATTCTAACAGGGGACAGGCCTTTTTCTTCTAAACCTTTGTTGATAGCGTCTTGGCCAAGAAATTCAACAAGTCTATTATTCGCCAGATTATCGCTAACGGCAAATATTTGGGAAATATCTTTTGCAAAGGTTGTCTCTATGGAATCTCCTTCTACGTAATACCTGGTTTCTCTGGTAAGCGTGTCTGTCTCGTTGAGTCTTTCCAAGGCCATCACCGCAACTGGAAATTTAACGGTGCTAGCAGGATAAAAATAATAATCATCATCGACTTGAAAATCGTAATCCACAAAATGGATACTGTCTCCAGTGCGGTTAATTTGAGTGTACCGAATTTGAACTTCATATTGGTCCACACTATCCATAACGCGTTTAATGGCAGGTTTTTCCGATGCCAAGGCAAGTGCCAATAGATTTTCATCCCTATTATTATCTTGGCAAGAAATGAAGGTGAGGAACACCATTACTAAAGTGTAGAATAGCTTTTTCATTTAATCTGTTTTAGAGGTGTAAAGCTCGCCTCGATGAGGTTTTAGAATATCCCTTACGGTAATCATATTTTTTTCTTCGACTACCATATAAGCTATACTGTGCATGTCGTTCAATTGCTCATGACCGGTAATGTTCAAACCGATATCTTCAATTGCGATATAATCCTGAAGATGCTTTTCGTGGTGCTCTGCAGTTGGTAAGGCAGCAGGTCCTCTAAAATCCCAGATAAGTTTAATGTTCCTTGCCAATTATAATAAGGTTAAATTAGGTGATAAGATTCACTGATATGCTAACACGAAAATAGCAAAATTAGATAGTAGCCCCTAAAATTGTGTTAAGTAAAGTAAGCGGTTCTTGCATGGGATTTTGTATTTGCTATTTTTGCCAAATGCTTTTTAATAAGATATCTACACAAAAAGTTTTGTGGCGTGCTGTTCTCCGTGCGTTAATATTCTTGGTATTACTATCCTCTTGTGATGCTTATTTTAAGAAGAAAGAAGAGCGTGCGCCTTTAGCTAGGGTTGGTGAAGCCTATCTGTTCAAAGAGGATATCGCAAATTTAATTACCTCCGGAATGTCCAAGGCAGATAGTGCTTCCTTTGTGTCTAACTATATTAACAGCTGGGCGTCTAAACAATTGCTATTAACAAAATCTAAAATTAACTTATCGGAACAAAAGCTTAAAGAATTTGATGCACTGGTAGCTAATTATAGAGCGGATTTATATACTAGGGCCTACAAAGAAGCATTGGTTAGTCAAGGTGCCGACTCGGTAATTACCGATAATCAGTTACAAGAGTTTTACAATCAGGAAAACGAGAATTTTAGGTTAAAGGAGCGCCTTGTACAAATACGGTTCATAGAATTGCCCAAAGCATTCTTAAATAAGGAAGAGGTCATTAAAAGTTTAAAAAACTTTGAACCGAAGGATATTGCCTACCTCGACTCTATTGGAGTGCAGTTTAAAAAGCTGCATTTTAATGATTCTATTTGGGTAACCTCCTCCAGGGTGTTAGATGAAATCCCTACGATAACCGCAGCTAACGAAGATAAGTACTTAAAAAAATCACAATTTTTTGAATTGGAGGATTCAATGGCGGTATATTTGGGTAAAATTGAGGATGTTAAGCAAGTAAATGATATTGCACCACTATCCTTTATTTCGCCTACCATAAAACAAGTTTTATTAAGTCGTAGAAAATTAGACTACCTACGTAAGCTAGAAACTGAAATCATAGATGAAGCGATTAGAGATAAAGAATTTGAGATATTTACAAAAGATGAATAAATTAATTTTATTGTTAGTGTTTGGTTCGTGTGCGCTTCACATAACTGCACAGGACTCAATACCGGTTGTTCCGGATAACCAAGCAGAACCTATGGAACCCATAGCTGAGGCACAGGTTTCTGAAAAGAAGGATTCCACTTCAAACTTCAAGAAAATTAAGCTTGATGGTATTGCCGCCGTGGTGGGAGATTATGTGATATTGGATTCTGATATTGAAAAGACCTTAATCGATTTAAAAAGTCAGGGTGCATCAACGGAAGATATTACCCATTGCGGACTTCTAGGTAAATTAATGGAAGACCGTTTATATGCACATCAGGCGGTACAGGATAGTATCTTGGTCTCTGATGATGAGGTAAATGCTACCGGCGATCGTCAATTACAGTCGCTTGTGCAACAGATCGGTTCAATGGATAAGGTCTTGAAATACTACAAAAAGCAGGACGAGGCCAGTTTTAGGGAGGAGCTTTACAAAATCAATAAATTGCGTATGCTTTCGGAAAGAATGCAGCAAAACATTGTTAAGGACATAGAGATAACTCCTGAAGAGGTTCGTCAGTTTTTCAATAAGATACAAGAGAGTGAAAGACCTGTTTTTGGTGCAGAACTGGAAATTTCCCAAATAGTGAAAGAGCCAAAGCCCACAGAGGCTGAAAAACAAAAAGTAATAGATAAGCTGAATCAGATTAAAGCGGATATCGAGGATAATGATGCTAGTTTTAGCGTAAAGGCCATATTGTATTCGCAAGATCCGGGTTCTAAATCTAAAGGCGGATTGTACAACGGTATTACCAAGAAATCTGGTTTTGTAAAAGAATTCAAGGATGTAGCGTTTAGTCTAAAGGAGGGTGAGGTTTCCGAACCTTTTGAGACCCAGTTTGGTTATCATATTATTTATATAGAAAAGATACGAGGGCAAGAATTAGATTTAAGACACATTTTATTGCAGCCCGAGATACCTGATGCTGCCATGGAGGAGGCCAAGAAAGAGCTGGATACTATTCGAAAGAAAATTATGGAAGGGGAATTTACTTTTGCTGAAGCGGCATTGAATTTTTCTGATGAAAAAGAAACTAAATTCGATGGTGGACTGCTTAGGAATCCACAAGATTTTAGTTCTAGATTTGAATTGACTAAAATGGACCCATCACTTTATAACCAGGTGAGAAATTTGAAGGATAATGAGATATCCTATCCATTAATTGAAGAAGACCCACGTGGTGGCGCCCCTAAATATAAGATTGTTCAGGTTTCCAATAGATTCGATGAGCATACGGCAGATTTCGCAAAGGATTACACAAAAATTCAACAATTAGCACTTACGGAAAAGCAGTTCAACGCTATAAAAAAATGGATGGACGAGCATATTGAGGATACCTACATCAGTGTTAACGAAGCAAACAGAGCTTGCGATTTCGCTAATAACTGGGTTAAGGAATAAGTATATGTCAGACGTTGCCGCGCTTAACAATTTAGTTGAAAAACACAATGCGCTTAAGAAAGAGATAGGAAAAATCATTGTGGGTCAAACAGAAGTTATTGACCAAATTCTATTGTCAATTTACACGGGAGGACATTCCCTGCTTATTGGTGTTCCTGGCCTCGCTAAAACTTTAATGGTAAATACCATTGCCCAGGCTTTAGGGCTAGACTTTAAGAGAATTCAGTTTACCCCGGATCTAATGCCAAGTGATATCTTGGGAAGTGAAGTTTTAGACCAGGCTAGAAATTTTAAGTTTATTAAAGGACCTATATTTTCCAATATTATCCTTGCGGATGAAATTAATAGAACACCTCCAAAAACACAAGCGGCCTTATTAGAGGCCATGCAGGAGCGTGCGGTTACCATTGCAGGTCATCAACATAAGTTAGCATTACCGTATTTTGTGTTGGCTACTCAGAACCCCATAGAACAAGAAGGAACGTATCCGCTTCCTGAAGCACAGTTAGACCGGTTTATGTTTGCCATAGAGTTAAAGTACCCCTCAATCGAGGAAGAAATCCAGGTAGTTAAAAACACCACTTCAATGGCATCTAACCAGGTTGTTCCCCAATTCTCGGCAAAAGAAATTATCGAAGTGCAGGAACTTGTACGCCGCATACCCGTTCCTGATAATGTTGTGGAGTATTCCGTAAAATTGGTGAACAGCACCAGACCTAATTTAGCCTCCGCTTCTGACTACGTAAAGCAATATGTAGATTGGGGCGCTGGTCCTAGAGCATCTCAAAATTTAATATTAGGCGCTAAAGCCAATGCAGCGATCAATGGTAAATATTCTCCAGATATTGAAGATGTCCAAGCCGTTGTAAAGGGTATTTTAAAGCACCGTATCATTAAAAACTACAAAGCAGAGGCAGAGGGAATAACGGAGGAAGCGATTATTGATAAACTTCTTTAACCAATATCATAATAAAATATCTTTTCTCCTGTTATTTACGCGTGGGTATATAGACTTTGCTAGTCGCAGCGTCTCAAATCTATTAATTCCTTAAAAACAAGGTTTTCATTCTTAGAAAGTTTTAAATGCCCCTTAGATTTTCTTAAATTTACAATATTGCTTTAACCTTAAAATAAATAAATAATGGCATTCGATATCGATATGATTAAAGGGGTGTACGCCAATATGGCGGAGCGAGTTGACAAAGCTCGTGAGATTGTGGGTAAACCACTGACCCTTTCGGAGAAAATATTATACTCTCATTTATGGGACGGTAACCCAAGTAAGGCATTTGTCCGAGGTAAGGACTATGTAGATTTTGCTCCGGATCGTATTGCTTGCCAAGATGCAACGGCTCAAATGGCTTTGCTTCAATTTATGCAAGCAGGCAAGCCAAAAGTCGCTGTGCCAACAACCGTACACTGTGATCACTTAATACAAGCTAAAAATGGGGCCGCGGCCGATTTAAAGTTTGCGAATACTTCCAGTGCTGAGGTTTTTGATTTCTTGGAGTCCGTGTCTAACAAGTACGGCATAGGGTTTTGGAAGCCAGGGGCAGGTATTATTCATCAAGTAGTCTTGGAGAACTATGCTTTTCCGGGTGGTATGATGATAGGGACGGACTCCCATACGGTTAATGCAGGCGGATTAGGAATGGTGGCCATTGGTGTTGGTGGTGCAGATGCGGTAGATGTTATGGCAGGTATGGCTTGGGAACTTAAGTTTCCTAAGTTGATAGGGGTTAGGTTAACAGGAAACATTTCCGGTTGGACAGCTCCTAAGGACGTAATTCTTAAAGTAGCGGAAATACTTACCGTCAAAGGAGGTACCGGAGCTATCGTGGAATATTTTGGACCTGGCGCAAAAGCATTATCCTGTACAGGAAAAGGTACCATTTGTAATATGGGAGCTGAAATAGGGGCAACGACCTCTACTTTTGGATACGATGAATCGATGGAGCGTTATTTAAGAGCTACCGACAGAGCAGATGTAGCCGATGCCGCGAACAAAGTGAAAGATTATTTAACGGCTGATGAAGATGTATACGCAAATCCAGAGCAGTACTTTGATCAAGTGATAGATATAGATTTAACGGAATTGAACCCATTACTGAATGGGCCGTTCACTCCGGATTTATCTACACCCGTAGGTAGCGACATGACCGAAAAAGCCACTAAAAATGACTGGCCTATTCAAGTAGAATGGGGCTTAATAGGTTCGTGTACCAATTCGTCCTATGAAGATTTATCACGTGCATCTTCCATAGCGCAACAGGCTTTGGATAAAGGTTTAAAAATGAAAGCGGAATTAGGTATTAATCCAGGTTCTGAGCAAGTTCGTTTTACTGCGGAAAGAGATGGTATCCTTGGAATTTTCGAGGATTTGGATGCAAAGATTTTTACGAACGCTTGTGGTCCTTGTATCGGGCAATGGGCGCGTTACAGTGATCCCAAAAATGCACCGAAAAACAGTATTGTACACTCTTTCAATAGGAACTTTGCCAAGCGTGCGGATGGTAATCCAAACACGCACGCTTTCGTAGCTTCACCAGAGATTACGGCGGCCATAGCCGTTGCAGGTCGTTTGGATTTTAACCCTATGAAAGACACCCTGATCAATGAAAACGGAGAAGAGGTTAGATTTGACGAACCAACAGGTTGGGAACTTCCACCTAAAGGCTTCGAAGTAGAAGATGCTGGGTTTTTAGCACCTATGGAAGACGGTTCCGGTGTAAAGGTTGTAGTGGACGATTCTTCTGAGAGACTTCAGCTTTTAGAGCCATTCGTACCTATTAAAAATGAAGAGTTACAAGGAGTAAAGTTGCTTATTAAAGCCTTTGGAAAATGTACGACTGACCATATTTCTATGGCCGGACCGTGGTTGCGTTTTAGAGGACATTTGGACAATATTGCCAATAATACACTTATCGGCGCTGTAAACGCTTACAATAAGAAAACCAATTTTGTAAAAAATCAACTTACTGGTGAGTATGGTGGTGTTCCTGATACACAAAGGGCCTATAAGGCTGCTGGTATCAAGTCTATCGTAGTAGGCGACCATAATTATGGCGAGGGTTCCTCTAGGGAGCACGCCGCGATGCAGCCTAGACATTTAGGAGTGGCTGCCGTATTAGTGAAGTCCTTTGCAAGAATCCATGAGACCAACCTCAAGAAACAGGGGATGCTTGGTCTTACCTTTGCTAATGAAAGTGACTACGACTTAATACAAGAGGACGATACGTTTAACTTTATAGATATTGCAGATTTTGCACCGGACAAACCACTAACCTTGGAGATAGTTCATGCTGATGGCAGTAAAGATACCATCAAAGTAAATCATACTTATAACGAGGCTCAGATAGGATGGTTCAAAGAAGGTTCTGCGTTGAACGTGATTAAGCGTGAAAATGCAGCTTAATAAACACAAATAGTTTCAGAAAACTCCCGATATTCCTCGGGAGTTTTTTAGTTTTGGGCACTACGTTAGTAAAATGAAAAAACAGACCGTTTATACTTTATTGATAATTGCCTTTGTACTTTCTTTTTTTGTTACCCCCTTGGGCGACTTTAGTAAAATAATATTGAATCGCTTGTTCGCTACGGCACCAACGGTAATACAAAACGAGAATAGGGGTAAGATTGCCGATTACAAGTGGAGATTAAAAAATTCCGAGTGGGATTTTATCAGCTTTGAAGATGCCAAAGGAAAAGTCGTTTTTATCAACTTCTGGGCGTCATGGCACCTACCATCAAAAGCTCAATTAAAGGACATTCAGACCTTATACGATACATATAAGGGCAAGGTTTCATTTTATATTATTACGAATGAGGAGCGTGCGCCGGTGGAACTTTTCATGGAGAAGAACGGCTATACTTTTCCTGTAACCTATCAAATTGTTGGTGACCCTAGTCCACTGACTTTGTTGAAGCCTCCTGGTTCTTACATCTTAGATAAGAACGGGGCCATTGCGGTACATCAAAATGCCATAGCGGATTGGGACAACGAAACGGTATTTGCCCTATTGGACACTTTGCTTCATGAAAAATAGAAACTCCTTCAAAAATAAAAATAGAAGTAAAAGAAGAAGAAGAACTGTGCTAGGTATAAGTTTAGTGAGAATACTTTGTCTCCATTTATCTTTAATAACCTAAGGATACCTTGGAACAGTAGCCCCAATAGAAACCACGAAATGTAATTCAGTAGAGGTGGTTCGTTACCAAGAAATTCCCAAAAATTAAACCTTGCCGCGCTGGCTTCCATAAAAAAGTCTAGGAACACCATTAGCGAAGCAGCAAGAACCATTTTTATAAATATATTGGTTTTTAGAAAGTCTGTAATGCTCATGGTAATGAACGTGAGTAGTGCCCAATACGAACCGATTAAAAGAGGAACTCCTGCTATTTTTATTCCAAAATTAGTTCCATAATCGTAATCTCCAAAGAGAAGTCCTGTTGTAATACCTAACCATTCGGCAAACATGCCTACAATAAAAAAGAGTAAAAAAGCCCCGCCTTTTTTAAGGCTATTTACGGGATAAACAAAAAGAAAGAGAATAAGCGACAAACAGAGGTTAAGAGGTGTTTTTTCGATAAACCAATCTACATTTCCGAGACTTATACCAATAATTGCGGTGCTATGAAAAAGCCATACCAATACAATGGCCCAACCATTTTTTATTGGAAGAATTTCTTTAGGTTCCATGAATCGGTGCGTCTGGGATTAAATCACTCGTTATTTTGGCCGATAGGAGGCACAAGGGTATTCCGCCACCAGGATGTACAGAACCACCACAAAAATATAATCCAGAAATATGGGAACTAAAATTGGGATGTCTTAAAAAAGCAGCGAATTTAGAATTGCTTGAAGCACCATAAAGAGCTCCGCCTACGGAACCTGTTTTCTTTTCTATCTGAAGAGGGTCTAAACTGTCCTCTTCAACTATATATTTTTCAATATCCGTTCCAAGTATCTTATTGGTCTTTTCAATAATTTTTTTCCTTACCCTAGTTTTAATTCTATCCCAATCCTGTCCATTTGCCGAAGGCGCATTAACCATAACAAACCAGTTTTCGCATCCTTTCGGCGCATCCTTAGGACTGTTCTTGCTGGATATGTTTATATAGATTGTAGGGTCTTCCGGGGGTTTTTTCTCATTGAAAATGGCGTTGAATTCCTTTTGGTAATCGGAGCTAAAGAAAATGTTATGTAAATCTAATTCAGGGAAGCTCCGGGCAATGCCCCAATAGAATATAATTGCCGAACTCGATTTTTCTTGGTTCAGGGTTCTCTTGGGTTCTTTTTGCGCAACCAGTAAATCTTTATAGGTCGCAGCTATATCAGCGTTGGTTACCACAACATCCGCCGGGTAGTATCCTACTCTGGTATTGATTCCTGTCGCTTTATCATTAGTAATGGCGATATTCTCGACTCGTTCCCCAAAGTAAAATTGTACACCTTGAGAAACAGCAAGTTTATATAAGCTTTTGGTAATGTTGTGCATACCGCCTTCCGGGAAATAGGTTCCCATATCCATTTCAAGATGTGGAATCATGGACATGATTCCTGGAGTTTTGTACGGGTCAGAACCGTTATATGTAGCGTACCTATTAAAAAGCTGAACTATTTTAGGATTGTTAAAACTTGTTGTATTAACATCGTTCAACGTACCGTACAGGTCTAGTTTCTTAAAATTGATGAGCGCCTTGAGGGTATCCTTGGATATATAGGTTTTTAGTTTGTGAAGTGAACTTTCTAAAAATAATTTTGCGGTTAAGTCATACTTTTTTTTATTTTTTTGGAGATAATTTTCAACGGCTACCTTGTTTTCTCCAAAATTAGAAACCAAATTTTCTGCAAATAAATCCGGGTTAGTTGAGGCGTTAAAACTCGTGCCGTCTTCCCAAAAATAAAAACAGGAATGGTCTTTTTTTATGTAGTTAAAGTGTTCGGAGGCTTGTTCGTTAAAAAGCTCGAATAATTCAGTAACCAAATGTGGCATAGTAAATAATGAAGGTCCCCAATCGAATCTATATGGTCCTAAGGAAAATTCGTGCAGTTTTCCTCCTGGATAGGCATTACCTTCAAATACAGCAACTGTATAGCCTTTTTTTCTTAGCCTTAGTGCAACGGCTAGACCAGCAATACCGGCACCTACTACTAAAGCTTTGGACATTTTATTTTTTAAAATACTTGAACGGAACAAATAACATTCCAAAGCATTCACCATCACCCTTGCCTAAATGCTTGTGATGTATCTTGTGTGCCCTTCTAACGCCTTTTGCATACCAGTGATTGGCGTTCCTGAATAATTTAAACCTTTGATGTATGAATATATCGTGTACCAAAAAATAGGCGGCTCCATAGGCCATAATGCCAAAACCTAAAGGCCAGCCGTACCAAAAACCGTTGGCTGCCGCATAGAATAGGGACATGCTAACCACTGCATAAAAAATAAAAAAGGCATCGTTTCTTTCAAACCAAGAATCATGATCTTTATGATGATGGTCCTTATGAAGACTCCAAAGAAAGCCATGCATTACATATTTATGTGTAAACCACGCCATAAATTCCATTAAGGAAAACGTACCTAAAAAAATAAGTATCCAGATTGCTGTTTTCATCTAAACTAAATTCATTTTATATTTAACATAGGATCTAGCCAAAAGACCAAACTTCTGATAATTGGGAACTCTTATTCGAGTGTTTTTAATATCTAGCGACGGCGTATTTTGAAGTTTCTGTAATAATTTATAGTAGTATTTATAAGCGGTGTAAACACCAAATTTTGCTTCCATCGGTAATTTTAAAATTCCTTCGTAGCCTAACTGAAAATCTGCCCTAATTTCATCTACAATCCTTTTTTTAGAATCCTCGTCCAATTCGGTAAGGTTGGTATTAGGAAAATAGGAGCGGTTCAGTTCCTCAAAATCGGCCTTTACATCTCTTAAAAAATTCACCTTTTGAAACGCTGAGCCTAAAGCCATTGCAGATTCTTTGAGACTATCATATGAATCTGGACAGCCTTTTACAAAAACTTTTAAACACATTAAACCTACGACATCAGCGGAACCATAGATGTATTCTTTGTATTCCTGATCGGTCTTGTAGATACTTTTGGTCAGGTCCATTCGCATGCTTTTCATAAAAGAATCCACTAAATGTTTGGGAATGTTGTATTTATGGAAGGTGTGTTGAAAGGAGTTCAATATAGGGTTTAGGCTAATTTTTGATTCTAGGGCTTCTTCTAAATCTGTATCAAACTTATTAAAAAGTACATCTTTGTCGTAATCATGGAAAGTGTCCACTATTTCATCTGCAAAGCGCACAAAACCGTAAATATTATAAATATCACTCCGTATAGAGTTATCCAGCATTTTAGTGGCCAATGCAAAAGAAGTGCTGTATTTCTCTGTTACGAGCTTACTGCACTGATAGGAGACCATGTCAAAAGTAACTTTCATTCCGGTACTAATTATCTTTAACTATTAATTCCGACACTAATTTGCCGGATATTAAAGAAGGGGGAACCCCAGGCCCTGGAACTGTAAGTTGACCTGTAAAAAAAAGATTTTGCACCTTCTTGCTCTTTAATCTTGGTCTTAAAAATGCAGTCTGGGAAAGCGTATTGGCCATTCCGTAAGCGTTGCCTTTGTAAGAGTTATATTTTTCAATGAAATCATTAACACAGAAAGATTCCTTGAAGATAATATTATTTGTTATGTTTTGACCTGTTCTTTTTTCAAATCTGTCCATTATTAAATCGAAATATTGGCTTCTTAGAGCAGGGGTGTCGCTTAGTCCGGGAGCGATAGGAACTAGGAAAAACCCTGTCTCACAATTGTTTGGAGCCATTTTTTCGTCTGTTACCGATGGGAAATTAGCATAGAATAGGGGGTCTGTAGGCCACTCGGGAGTATCATAAATTTCTTGTGCATGCACTTCAAAATCCGTATCAAAGAATAGATTATGATGCTGTATGTTCTTTAATTTTTTATCAAAACCTATATAGAACAATAGGGAAGAGGGAGCAAAGGTTTTCTTGTCCCAATAACTTTCTTTGTACTGTCTATACTTTTTATCCAATAAACCCTCCGAGTGGTGATAATCTGCACCGCTTAATACCACATCGGCATTTATGGTCTCTCCATCACACAAAACCCCTTGACTTGAACCATTGTTCACAACAATTTTCTCAATAGCTTTACCTGTATGAATGTTCACTCCAAGTTCTTCCGCTAGACTTTTCATGGCTTTAATAATTTCATACATGCCGCCCTGCGGGTGCCATGTGCCTAGACCGAAGTCTGCAAAATTCATAAAGCTGTAAAAAGATGGGGTTTTACTCGGTTTGGCACCTAGAAACAGTACGGGAAATTCCAAAGTAGCTATAAGCTTGGGATTTTTAAATCTTCTGCGGACTTCCGTGCTTATTGTTTTGAAAAACTGGTCTACCTTGAGTATCGTTTCCTTTGTAACCAATTCTAATGGAGAGATTCCAGGTCTTAGGACTACCTTATTAATGGCGATATCGTAATTTTCCTGCGCTTGGGATATGAACTTGCGTAACTTTTTTGCACTGCCTTTTTCTATCCTTTCGAACTCCGAACAAATTTTATCCATTGAATCTCCAATGGTAATCACATCATCGGAAAAGAAAATTTTGTACGCAGGACTTAACTTGTCCAACTGGTAGTAATCGCTAGTTTTTTTTCCGAAATCAGCGAAGAATTTATCAAAAATATCGGGCATCCAGTACCAACTTGGACCCATGTCAAAGGTAAAACCCTTTTTGGTATATTGAGAAGCTCTGCCGCCTACGGTTCTGTTTTTTTCGTAGATAGAAACTTCAAATCCCTCCTTTGCAAGATAACAGGCTGCTGAAAGGGATGAGAATCCAGAACCTATAACGATAACTTTTTTAGCCATTTATTTTGAGATGTTACCTCTTAAAGTTTGCTTATTACTTCCTCTATGGATGTAAACGTCTTAACGAATTTTGGGAGTTTAGCTTCATCGATATGCTGAACTTGCCTTCCCAATATCCATAGATTAGGATTGTTGTACTCGGATACCAATTCTTCAAAATCCTTGATGTATTTGTTTATCCGGTCCTTTTCAGGCACTACGGTAAAATAGGAAAGAAAGTAAATATCTTCGAAGTATTTCATTACATCCATTAAGTTTTCCATTGGTACGGTCTGCCCTAAATAAATACATTTATAGCCTCGAAGTACAATTTCGTAGTTAAGATATAGCAAGCCAATTTCATGGATTTCATTTTCCGGTAAGTAGGCCACAAAAACTTTATCAGTTTTTGTAGGCTTCAAATGTTGCAATTTCTCTGTGTTCAGTAATATTTTCTGTTTTATAAGACTAGTTATAAAGTGCTCATGAGCCGGACTTATCGTATCTGTTTGCCATAACAATCCTAGTTCGTTAAGCAACGGAATAAAGGTCTCTTTGAAAATTTCCCTAAACGACTGTTGACTAAGGAGATTGTTATACGTATTAAAGAAGATGGTCTGGTCAAAATTGACCATGGCCAACTTAAACGAATTTATGGCGTGATTCTTATTACTGTTTTTGGCTACTATTTCCCTGACCACTAGCGGTATTTCGTTTTCAGGTATTTTTGCAATCTTAGAAATTTTATGTCCGTTGTGATAAAGTAGTGTAACGTTCAAAAGCTTCTGAAGGCTTGCCAAACTATAGTTCCTGATATTGGTGTCGGTTCTTTCAGGTGATAGCAAATTGTACCGCTTTTCCCATATTCTAATGGTATGGGCCTTAATCCCAGAAAGATTTTCTAAATCACGGATACTGAATTGTTTTTTTACGTTGTTCATACTTTTGAAAAAAGAGTTAAACAAATTTACAACATTATGCCGTAGGTAAGAAAAATGCTTCGTTAAATTTTTACCAATGAAAAAGTCAGGATTAACCTGACTTTCATGTGCCCACGACTAGATTCGAACTAGCACGTCCTTGCGAACACTACCCCCTCAAGGTAGCGTGTCTACCAATTTCACCACGTGGGCAAGTTTTATAAGGCCACAAAGATAAAAAGGTATCTCTGATATCATAATAAATTAGTGTAATTCCTCACCTTAAACTTTAATAAAAATTTGTCCGTACGATTAATAGATAAATCAAGGCGTATTAATTTGGTCTACGCGCCAACCGAAATTCTATAATCGCTCGGAGTGCAGTTTTTCAAAGACTTGAATTTTTTGTTGAAATTTGATATCGATTTAAAGCCAGATTCCTCGGCGACTTCTATAATGGTCATATCCTTTTTGGTAACAAGTAGTTGACACGCATGGGCTATACGTAGTTCTATGAGAAATTGAAAGAACGACTTATCGGTACGTTGTTTAAAAAATCTACAGAATGCGTTCGGGGTCATAAATGCCAAATTAGCAGCTGTGGCAAGCTTTATATCAGCTTGAAAGTTCTTGGTGACATAGTCAAAAACATCCTGTAAGCGTTTACCTTCGTTGGAATTTAAGGCCTTAGGATTTATAAATTCGGTCAAGGTTTCTACTTTGGACGAACTTATCAGTTCCAAGAGTTTTAAAAATAGAATAAATCTGTTCAGTTTATCCTTTAAAGGAATTTGAAGCATTATTTCTGTAATATCCGGCTTAATGGGGCTTACTTTAAAGCTTTTGTTCGCCACTTTAAAAAACGGTGTAATCTGTTCTAAATCAGGGATATCAAAAAAATCCGCCCCAAAACTATGTGGAGTAAAGAATAGGGAGATCATGTGCGCGTGTTCTTTGCTAGGGGTACTCTGAAATAGATGGGGAACCTGACTGCCAATGACAAAAACTTCGCCAGCACCGAAAGAATGAACGCTATCACCTACAATGAGTTTACCGCTGCCGTTGACAATAAGGCTTATCTGTATTTCCTTGTGTTGATGAAGTTTATCAAAAAATACTAAACCCTTGTCTATCTGCACAAGCAGATGTACGTCAACTGGTTTTGAAATTTCAAAGGGAAGTACTTTCAATATAACTGTAATTTATCTCAAAACACTAAGTTATGTAATTTTTGAGGTAATATAAGCTTATATATGGCTAAAATTCAGGTATAGGAATAGATGCTATGGTTTCTATTTTTGTGGAAAATTAAATTATTACATATGAGTGTTCAATGGAAAGGGGTAATGCCCGCTGTAACGACAAAGTTCAAAGAAGATGATACTTTGGATATGGAGATGTTCGAAGTAAACATAAAAGCGCAACTAGAAGCTGGCGTTTCTGGAATTATCCTCGGTGGAACGCTGGGAGAGGCAAGTACGCTAACGTACGAGGAGAAGCGGACGCTAATTATAGAAACGGTTAAGATGGTAAAGGGTGCGGTTCCCGTAATCATCAATATAGCTGAGCAAACGACTAAGGGTGCCATACATGCAGCAAAGGTAGCTGAGGAATGTGGGGCAAAGGGTCTAATGATGTTACCCCCAATGCGGTACAAGGCCAACGATTATGAAACCGTAACTTATTTTAAAACGGTTGCTAATAGTACTTCGTTACCCATTATGATATACAATAACCCCGTAGATTATGGTATTGAGGTTACATTGGATATGTTCGATGAACTTATGGAGTGTAGTAATATCCAAGCAGTGAAGGAATCTACAAGGGATATTTCTAACGTTACGCGTATCAAAGCTAGATTTGGAGATAGGTTAAAAGTGCTTACAGGAGTAGATACTCTAGGTTTAGAAAGTATTCTTATGGGTGCGGACGGCTGGGTGGCTGGTTTGGTATGTGCGTTTCCGGCGGAAACCTGTGCTATTTTTGAACTGGCAAAAGCTGGAAAACGGGAAGAAGCACTTGAAATTTACCGTTGGTTCTTGCCTTTATTGGAGTTGGATATTAATCCCCAGTTGGTTCAGAATATTAAAATGGCAGAGGTTGCCACAGGAATAGGAACCGAAAGGGTAAGGGCACCAAGGCTTCCATTAATAGGTGCGGAGAGAACACGCGTAGAAGTAGTAATTGCCAAAGGAATGGCTTCAAGACCTACCCTGCCAGCGTACAAGGAATTGAATATGGTACATAATTAATCCTACCATTTCATAAAATTTGAAAAGAAGCACTGGAACGCGTATTGTTTCGTTCAGTGTTTCTTATTTTTAATAGTAAACTATAGCACATACAATGATTACAGGCGGAAACTATATCGGAGATGAAATCTCTAAACAAGGCACACATACTTATCAAACATTTAATCCAAAGTTAAATCTGCCTACACCATGGACTTTTCATGAAGCTACAGCCCAAGAGGTAAAGGCAGCTTGTGATTTGGCAGCGGAGGCTTTTGTCACCTATGGAAAGTGTACCGGTTCGGAGAAAGCGAAATTTTTGAGACAAATCGCCTTAGAGATTGAAGCGTTGGGGGATACATTGATTTCCACTTACATGCAGGAATCGGGTCTACCTGAAGGAAGAGCTAACGGAGAAAGGGGAAGAACCCTAGGCCAATTAAATGCGTTTGCCGATTTGTTGGAGGAAGGTTCTTGGGTAGAAGCAACAATAGATACCGCAAAACCGGATAGGCAACCCATTCCTAAAGTAGACCTAAGGAAAATGCTAATGCCCATTGGACCTATAGCTGTTTTTGGTTCTAGTAATTTTCCTTTGGCTTTTTCTACTGCGGGAGGAGATGCTGCCAGCGCCTTAGCAGCTGGTTGCCCGGTCATCGTCAAAAGTCACCCTATGCACTCCGGTACGGGAGAGCTAGTGGCTTCGGCTATTACCACGGCTATTGAAAAGACGGGAATGCCAAAAGGTGTTTTTTCGAATTTGAACAGTAGTGGTATAGCGGTCGGGGAGCAACTGGTAATGAACGATAAAATTAAGGGTGTCGGTTTTACGGGCAGTATTAAAGGGGGGACAGCTATTTATAAACTAGCAAATGGCCGTGAGGAACCTATTCCCGTATTTGCTGAAATGGGTAGCGTAAATCCAGTTATAGTACTGCCGAGCGCTTTGGAAGAACAGGGTGAAGATTGGGCTAAAAAATATGCCGGTTCCATTTTACTGGGTGCCGGGCAGTTTTGTACAAACCCCGGTCTGATTCTTGCCATAAAGAGTACTGCTTTAGATGGTTTTATTTCCACCTTGGGAGCGGAAATTAGTAAAGCCGAACCTATTTGTATGCTACACCCAAAGATTCATGAGAATTTTGAGAACGGCAAAGATGAAATGAGCCGTCAAGACACGGTAGATGTTGTCGCCGCATACGAAGAAAGCGCACCACCAAACTTTGCGAAACAGAAAGTATTGACCGTGAACGGGTCTGATTTTTTACGGAACACAAAATTGCATCAAGAAGTATTTGGTCCGTTTTCTATTGTGGTGCGTTGTGAGGATACAGAAGAATTGGAGGCTATTATTAAAAAGTTGGATGGGCAACTTACAGGAACCGTTTTGGGAAGTACAGTAGAATTGAATACTTACAACAGTGTTATAGATAGTTTACAGAATAGGGTTGGAAGGATAATTTTTAACGGTGTGCCTACCGGAGTAGAAGTATGCCCCTCAATGCAACACGGAGGTCCTTTTCCCGCGACTACGGACAGTCGTTTTACTTCTGTAGGGACTTCTTCCATAAAGAGATGGGTGCGCCCAGTGGCATATCAAAGTTGGCCGCAAAATATGTTACCAAAAGAACTACAGAATACGAACCCATTGAACGTAGTACGCATAGTAAACGGTTTGCATACCTCTAACAAAATCTAATATGTGTACGATTAATAGAATTATTGGTCTGTTTTTTTTCTGTTTTGTCTTTAAGGGGATGGTGACGGTATCCGCCCAACAGAATGCTTCGGAAGAATTAAAAAATATTATTCAGATCGTAGAGGGCTATGAGGCGTATGATAGCAAGGCGTATCCCTTGGGAAGATTTCAAGAAAAACTGAAAAAGCAAGAGTCTGATTTCGCTCAATCTCAATTGGTGGAATTAAAGAAACTCAATAGTTCAGAGTTGTCCGAAACGGAGCAAATTTCTGCGGAACTAATGCGTTTTCGTTTACAAAATACGGTTGATGAATACACCTATAAGATGCACCTGAACCCCATACAGGCGGACCAGGGATTCCATTTGAATCTCAACTATAGAATCAAACCCATATTATCCCATACCGATGCTAAACGCTACTTAAATGTTTTAAATGCCATACCTGCTTTTGTAAGTGAACATCTTGTAGTGTTAAAAAAAGGTTTGGACGAGGGACTTTCACAACCAAAAATTATTTTCAACGGATACGAAAGTACCTACGATGTTCATATCGTGGCCGATTATGCACAAAGCGGTTTCTATGACCCTTTTACTGCATTACCATCATCGATGACGAAAGCACAAAAAGATTCTGTACTTAATGCAGCGCAGATTGCCATAGAAAATAGTGTGGTGCCTTCGTTTAAAAAAATAAAGCGATTCTTCGAGGAAGAATATATTCCTAGAACAAGAACTGCTTTGGGTGTATCCGAGACCCCTAACGGTAAAGAGTTTTACCAGAACCGAATCAATTATTATACGACCACAGAACAGTATAGTGCTGACGATATTCATGAGATTGGACTCAATGAAGTGGCCAGAATACGTTCAGAGATGAAAGAGATCATTGAGCGCGTTGGTTTTGAGGGTAGCTTTTCTGATTTTTTGAGCTTTTTAAGAACCGATGACCAGTTTTATGCATCTACGGGAGAAGAGCTGCTCATGCATGCCAGGGATATTGCCAAACGTATAGACGCAGAACTTCCCAAGTTCTTCAAGACCCTTCCTAGGAGACCTTATGGGGTAATCAAAGTTCCAGACGCCATTGCTCCTAAATATACCGGGGGTCGTTATTCGGGACCGTCCTCAGAAACCCAACCGGGATATTATTTGGTAAACACCTACAAGTTACAAAGTAGGCCCTTATACACTTTACCATCCCTAACGGCACATGAAGCCGTTCCGGGACATCATCTACAGGGAAGTCTTAATAGAGAGCTTGGAGATAGTATCCCACAATTTAGAAAAAACATGTACCTCTCTGCTTATGGCGAAGGTTGGGCATTGTATACAGAGTTTTTGGGTAATGAATTGGGTATCTACACTACACCGTACGAAGAGTTTGGCAAGCTTACTTATGAAATGTGGCGTGCGTGCAGATTGGTGGTAGACACGGGAATCCATGCCAAGGGATGGTCACGCGAAAGAGTTTTGGATTATATGTTATCCAATACAGCACTTTCTGAACATGAGGTAGGCACGGAGACCGATCGCTATATTGCTTGGCCGGGTCAAGCTATTTCTTATAAAATTGGAGAATTAAAAATAAGGGAATTACGTAAAAAAGCAGAAGCGGAACTGGGAAGTAAATTTGATATTAGGCAGTTTCACGAAATTATTTTAGAACAGGGGACCGTTACGCTTCCTATTCTTGAGAGAAGAATTAATAACTATATCGCTGCCAGTAAATAGATACTTATGTCCAAAAATACTTTCGTTTGTATCGACGCGCATACCTGTGGTAATCCAGTGCGGGTTATCAAAGAAGGAGGTCCAGAACTTATTGGGGCAAATATGAGCCAAAAGCGTCAACATTTTTTGAAGGATTACGACTGGATACGAAAAGGATTAATGTTCGAGCCCCGTGGACATGATATGATGAGTGGTAGTATTTTTTATCCACCTTCAGACCCTAATAACGATTTCGGTATTCTTTTTATAGAAACAAGCGGCTGTTTGCCCATGTGCGGACACGGAACAATTGGTGCCATAACCATAGGTATAGAAGAGGGACTTTTGAAACCAAAAGTGCCGGGAGAGGTGCGGATGGAAACTCCCGCCGGCTTGGTGAAAATACAATACCAGCAAACTGGTGATAAGGTAGATTGGGTAAAATTAACCAATGTAAAATCGTACCTAGCCGCAACGGAGTTAACCATTAATTCTTCCTACTTGGGAGAATTGACATTTGATGTTTCCTACGGGGGCAATTTCTACGCTATTGTGGACCCACAAAAGAATTTTAGTGGCATACAGGATTTTTCAGCAAGTAAGTTAATTCAATTTAGTCAAGAGATTCGTGATAAAATCAATTTAGAATATCCAGATACGTTCATTCATCCGGAAGATGAGACCATAAGAAATGTAAGTCATATGCTATGGACAGGCGAAACCATTTCTCCTAAAGCTACCGCTAGAAATGCCGTTTTTTATGGTGATAAAGCTATTGACCGGTCTCCTTGTGGAACAGGAACATCTGCGCGTATGGCGCAGTGGCATGCCAAAGGTAAATTACGACGTGGGGAAGATTTTATTCACGAAAGTTTTATCGGGTCCCAATTCATTGGGCGTGTAGAAGAAGAGACAGTTCTTGGGAACATGCCGGCGATAATTCCCAGTATAAAAGGTTGGGCTAAAATATACGGACAGAACACCATAACTATTGATGAGGACGACCCCTATGCACATGGGTTTCAAGTATTATAAAAATGAGTAAAAATATTGTAATTATAGGAGGTGGAATCGTGGGCCTCAGTTCTGCCTACTATTTGCACAAAGCGGGGCATGAAGTAACGGTTATCGATAAATCGGATATTACCTCCGGAGCCTCTTTTGTTAATGCGGGTTACATTACTCCGAGCCATATTATTCCGTTAGCTTCGCCCGGCATGATTGCGACTGGGATTAAAATGATGTTTAATTCTGCAAGTCCGTTTTATATGAAACCTAGACTGGATAAAGATTTTTTGCAGTGGTCTTGGTATTTTCATAAATCTTCCACAAATGCTAAAGTAGAAAAGGCAATACCCTTGATAAAGGAAATCAATATCATTAGTAGGGAGTTGTATGCAGATATAAAGCAATCAGGAGATTTAGGAACTTTTCAACTAGAACGGAAAGGACTGTTGATGCTGTATAAAACCGAGAAGTCCTATTTACACGAGGCTGAGGTTGCTAAAAAAGCAAGTTTTCTGGGCTTGGAAGTAAATGAACTCAATAAAGAAGAATTACAAAATATAGAACCGAATATAAGAATAGATGCACTGGGTGCCATTCATTATGAATGTGACGGACACACCACGCCGACGGAGTTTATGCCAAAAATGCTCAACTATTTGAAGAAACAGGGAGTTAAGGTCAAAACCAATGAAGAAGTTGAGGATATTGTACTCAAGAATCAAAGAATAACCGGACTTAGAACGGACAAGGATGTCTACGAAGCCGACGATGTCGTAATGGCCGCAGGATCATGGAGTGGAGAACTTTCCAAAAAATTGAAAATCAATTTACCCTTACAGGCCGGGAAAGGCTATCGTATAAATGTTGAAAGAGAAACGGGGATATCTTTACCGGCCATACTTATGGAGGCCAAGATGGCCGTGACACCTATGAATGGTTTTACACGTTTCGCCGGCACCATGGAATTTTCGGGAATTAATAATATTATCAGGAAGGAGCGAGTACTGGCCATAGCAAAAGGGGCCAAAACTTTTTATCCCGAATTGGAGATTCAAAAAGAGGAAATTGAAAATGCCTCAACGGGTATGAGACCGGTATCACCTGACGGTCTCCCGTACATCGGAAAATCTAAAACGGTGAAGAATTTGACTTTTGCCACGGGTCACGCCATGATGGGTTGGAGTTTAGGCCCCGCCACAGGGAAACTTATTTCCGAAATTATCGACGAACAAAAACTGTCTATGAGTATCGATGCCTTCGCTCCCGACCGTAAATTTGTCTAATTACAAATGTTAAGGAATAAATTTGGCACAGAACTATTGCAACGATTCTGAATATTAGCTGGTTTTTTAAACTTTAGTTAATTACCATTCACCGACAGTAAAGCGTCATTGGGCTACACTTCTATTTTTAGTAGCTGTGAAAACAGGAACTTTAACCTCTTATAAAAAATAGAATTATGGATATTTTGCTTATTGAGGATGATACAATTGAGGTAATGAAATTAGAGCGAACGCTTTCTAAGCTAGAAACAAAACATAATATTGTTAAAGCAACGAATGGCGAAGAGGCATTGGCACTTTTAAAATCCGGAAATAAATTACCGGATATTATTCTTCTAGATTTGAATATGCCAAGAATGAGTGGAACAGAATTCTTGGAAATTCTCAAGGCAGATGACATCTTAAAATACCTACCTACCATCATACTCACAACTTCAGAGAATAGGGCGGATTTACTAAAATGTTACCAAATTGGTGTAGCTGGTTATATTATAAAACCTTTAAAATATGCTGATTACGAATCAAAAATGAAAAAAGTCTTGGCGTATTGGAGTGTTAACCAATTAGTCAAAGGCTAATTAAAAAGTTGATTTCACAACATTATTTTTTTGATAGGTAATACTTTTCTTACTTTTAAATCTTTAATTTTAATTTATGAAAGGTATAATTTTTACGGAATTTTTGGAAATGGTAGAGTCCAAATTTGGACTAGAAACGGTGGATACCATCATTGAGGGGGCAGACTTACCCTCTCAAGGCATTTACACCTCTGTAGGTACTTACGATTTCAATGAGATGGTTAGTCTTATTACGGAACTTAGTAAGGACACGGATATACCCTTAGGGGATTTGATTTATGCTTTTGGACATTATCTTTTTGCAGGTCTGGGAGCAGCTCATCCAGAGGTCATACAAAGTTATAATTCGCCTTTGGCTTTGTTGTATTCTATCGAAGACCATATACATGTGCATGTCCAGAAACTTTATCCGGATGCAGAATTGCCAACGTTCAAAATTTTGGAAAAAACAGATGACACCCTATCCATGATTTATTCCTCTTCCAGAGGTTTGTATAGGCTTGCACACGGTCTAATAGAAAAATCATTCGAGCATTTTAATGAAAGTGCCACCGTAGTCTATGAACTATTGAAAGAGGATGGCTCCGAAGTTAAATTTCACATTACACAGCATGGATAGCAAAGAAGTTCAATTGCTAAAACGCGCTTTGGACCGACAGAAAAAGGCTCGTATTCAGGCTGAAAAAATACTTGAACAAAAGTCCAAAGAGCTTTACGATACTACCTATCATTTAAAAGAAGCTAACGCTAAACTAGAGAATTTACTGAATGAAAAAACATCGGAATTAGATGGTGTTTTCGTAAATATCATTGACCCTTATGTGGTCATGGACCTTCATTTTAATGTTATTAATATGAACGTCTCCGCCAAGGATTTCTTAGGATACGATCATGGTGTGGAAGATTTAAACTTATCGCAGTTGGTTCACAAGGATTTTATGGCCTATACCGCTGAATCCATGAAATCTTTAATGGAAATAGGTATTCTTAAAAATTATAGGGCCAAAATTATAGTCAAGGATGGTAGTACAAAATGGGTTCAAATTAATGCTAGTCTCATTTATGACATCCATAAAAAGCCCATTGCAGCTCAAGGAATTCTAAGGGATATCACCCAGGAAATGGAAATAAAACAATTGCTGTCAGAACAAAAAAGACAGTTGGATATTATTGTCGAGAATTCTCCTCTCGGTATTGTACTTACGGATAATGGTAAAATTATAAAGGCCAATGCTACCACTACAAGTCTACTGGGGTTCAACGAATTAGAGCTTAAAACAATGCACGTTAAAGATATCTCTGCCGCAGAAAACGCGGAAGAAAGTCTAGAGCTCGTAAAGAAAATGAATGCTGGAGAACTAGAGAAATTTTCAGTGGTGAAGAAATATCGTAAAAAGAACGGGTCAGAGCTACTTGCCAAAACCTTAGTAAGTGCGGTAAAGAATAGTGCAGGAGAAACAGATTATCAAGTAGCTTTAATTGAGGATATTACCAAGCAAAGGGAAGCAGAGGACCGTTTGAACGTGGAGCGGGAGAAGTATAGCAGCATAATAGCCAATATGAACTTAGGTCTCATTGAGGTAGATAATGACGATGTTATCCAAATGGTCAACCAAAGTTTTACGGTCATGAGTGGTTTCCAAGAAAATGAGCTTGTGGGTAAAAAGGCTGCTCATGTTCTAAAGGTAAAAAACGATAATGTCATTCAGGAGAAAACAGCTAAAAGACTAGCTGGCTCATCAGATTCCTACGAAATTGAAGTCCTGAACAAAAATGGAGAAGTAAAGCACTGGTTAATAAGTGGTGCACCAAGGTATGATGCGGATAATAAAGTTATCGGGTCTATTGGTATCCATTTGGATATTACCAATCAAAAGTCTCTAGAATTACAAAAAGAGGTTTTATTGAAAGAATTAGAGAAAAGCAATAAGGGTTTACAAGAGTATGCTCATATTGTTTCCCATGACTTAAAATCTCCATTGCGAAGTATAAGTGCCTTAGCAACATGGATTCAAGAGGATTACAGTGATGTACTCGATGAGAACGGGCAGCAGAACCTTCAATTAATGCAAGAGAAGGTAGCAGCTATGGATAAATTGATACACGGCATATTGGAATACTCTACGGCAAACAGTTCTACGATGGACGTAGCCGAGGTAAATTTAAATGAAGTTGTAAAGGCGGTCGGTGATAGTATCTATATTCCTGAACACGTAAAGCTAACGGTGCCGGAAAAGCTACCTGTTATATTTGCCGACCGTACCAAAATACATCAACTGTTCCAGAATATAATCGGGAACGCTGTTGTACATATTGAAAGAAAAGAGGGTCTGGTTCAGGTCCTTTATTCTGAAACGGAAACGCATTGGGGTTTTTCCATTAAAGATAATGGTGTGGGTATACCTAAGGAGTATCATAAGAAGATTTTTGAGATTTTTCAATCTATTGGTGATAATGAAAGGTCAACAGGTATTGGATTGTCCATCGTAAAAAAAATAATAGATCGTTATGGTGGCGAAGTTTGGTTAGAAAGTGAAGTAGGAGTAGGTACGGAGTTCCATTTTACACTAGATAAAGACATTTGTTCCCTAAAACCAGTTAAATGAGAATAGTACAAGGAATTAAAAAAGGAGACGGTAATTTTGTATTGAACAGTGCCGAAAAATTAAGCGAGCCGCTGGTAATGGTCTTTGGTAACAGGTTTATGTTAGAAGATTCTTCGCTATATGATGAGGTAAAAAACTTATTCCCTAACGGACATATTGTGTTTGGTTCTACTTCTGGAGAGATAATTAATGAAGCCGTTGAAGAAAAGAGCATTGTTCTTACGGCCATCGCGTTTGAGAAAAGTAGTTTTATAGTGCATACCAAGAATGTTAAGGAATTTGATAACAATGACTTTAATTTGGGTCAGGCACTGATGAAAGAATTCCCCAAGGATAAGCTCAAATACTTCTTCCTGGTTTCAGAAGGCAGCACCGTAAATGGCAGTGCCCTAATTAACGGCTTTGAAACCGGCAAAGCAAAAAATATAGGTTTATCCGGAGGGTTATGTGGAGACGATGATCGATTTGAAAAAACGTTGGCCTCATATAATGAGAATCCTAAGGAGGGAGAAGTGGTAGCCGTTGCATTTTATGGCGACACCTTAGAAATATCCAGTGCCAATTTTGGAGGCTGGACCTCCTTTGGACCTGAACGCATCATAACCAAATCCAATAATAACGTTTTGTACGAGCTTGATGGTAAACCGGCATTGGACCTATACAAAAGATATTTAGGGGACAAGGCCAAAGAATTACCTAAATCTGCTCTTCTGTATCCGTTAAGCGTAATTACTACCGAAAATGAAGCCGCCATAGTGAGGACCATACTTAATATTGATGAAAATAATAATACCATGATCTTAGCCGGTGATGTGCCAGAAGGTTCTCGCGTACAATTAATGATGTCTACCGTAGATGATATTGCCAATGGCGCCAGAACTGCAGCGGAGCTAGCTATGAAAAACCGTAAGAATAAACCGGAACTTGCCATTTTAGTCAGTTGTGTAGGTAGAAAATTGGTTATGGACCAACGAACGGAGGAAGAGGTGGAGGAGGTTATATCCGTAATAGGTGATAATGCAGTTGTTTCAGGATTTTATTCTTATGGAGAAATGGCACCCTTTGAAGGTCAGGATAGCTGTAAGCTACATAACCAAACCATGACACTAACCCTATTTAGCGAATAATGTCATCACTTCTAAGAAGACAGTTACGAAAATATTTACCCGAGGATTTTAAGGACCATCCCGACCTACAAGTGTTTATGGATGCCGTAGGAAAATCATATGAGAACTATGACGAAAAACTTTCCATGATGCAACGGGCCACGGCCATTAGCTCAGAAGAGTTGTTTCTTGCAAATAGGGAATTGGAAAAGGAAGCGAAACGACAGAAAAATGTATTGTTGTCCTTAGAGCGGGCAGTAGAAAGTCTAAATGTAAATTTGGAGACTACAGATCCTAAGGACAAACAAAAAACTTTACCGGTAGATATTGAAAAACTGGCAAAACATGTTGGGCATTTGGCAACTGAAATAACTAGGGTTACCGAGGAGAAAAATACACTTCTAAAGGATTTGGCTGCACAGAACGATTCATTGAACAATTACGTAAAAATGGTTTCCCACGACTTAAAGTCTCCCATAAGAAACGTACACGCCTTAATGTCTTGGATTACTGAAGAGGAAAAGGAGAAGTTCTCTGAGGATAGTAAAAACAATTGTGCACTGGTCGCTGAAAATTTGACCAGAATGGATAATCTTATCAACGGTATTCTGCAACACGCTACGGTGGGGGATCATATGGAGAACAGAACAAATGTTGATATAAAAAACCTACTATCGGAAATTGTTGCTACTTCGCAAGTGCCTGAAAATATCAATTTTGAATTGGCCAATGACTTACCAGTTATATCAATTCAAAAATATTGGATAGAACAATTGTTCCGAAATTTAGTGTCGAATGCCATTGCAGCTACAGAAGATAAAAAGCCGGGTCTAATTAGTATTGATTTTATTCCCGATGAAATTTATTGGAAGTTTACCATTAGAGACAATGGCAAAGGAATTCCCGAAAAATATATGACCACAATTTTTGAGATGTTCACTAAGCTGGAAAGTAGCTCCAATGCTGCCGGTGTTGGCCTTTCTTTAGTGAAGAAAATTACGACTTTATTCCAAGGCGATGTTTGGCTGGAATCGGAACCAAATAAAGGAACTACATTTTACGTTACATTTAAAAAGGATTATCATGAGCAAGCCTAATTTGGATTATATTAAGGACCTGGCAGGAGATGATAAAGAATTTGAAAATCAATTTATACACATTTTGAAAACCGAATTCCCGTCTGAAAAGGTTATCTATGAAAAGGCTGTTCTGGAGGGGAACTTTCATGAAGCAGCTCAGATTGTCCATAAATTAAAGCATAAATTTAATATCTTGAGCATGACAGAGGCTTATACGTTGTCCGTTGCTTACGAAGAAGAGTTAAATGCTCAAAATATGGAAAAAGACAAAGAATTTCTCAAAGAGCTGTGTACCATTGAAACGTACCTCAAAACAATCTGAATATGACCTGTATTATTGTAGACGATGAGGCCGCTGCTAGAGCTATTGTTCATCAGCTGTGTTCCAAATATGAGGAATTAATTGTCCTAGATGAGTTTGATAATGCAATAGATGCCATAAAATTTTTGAATCAGCAAGATGTGGATGTGGTTTTCTTGGACATTCATATGCCTGGTTTCAGTGGTGTAGATTTTGTACAGACCTTAAAAAGCGCACCAAGAATAGTGTTGACCACATCAGATACTGAATTTGCGATTGAAGCGTATGAATATGAAGCCATAGTAGATTACTTGGTCAAACCAATAACACCACCACGCTTTGAAAAATCGCTTCAGAAAATAAAGAACGCTTTGGCAAGTAGTGTGGGAAAAGAAGAACAGGGCAGTTCTAATGAATCTAGTGCAGAGGAAGATCTTTATATTAATATAGATAGGCGGTTGATAAAACTAAAGCTGAAAGAGGTTTTGTTCGTAGAAGCGAAGGGAGACTATATAGATATTATTACCGAAGGTAAGACGTACCATGTACATACCACATTAAAGAAGATAAAAGAGAAGCTCCCGGAAAAGACCTTTTTACAGATACACCGATCTTACATCATCAATTTTACTAGGATTATAGACATTGAGGACAATAGTGTACTAATAGAAAAGAAAGTAATTCCGATAAGCAGGTCTAGTCGTCCTGAACTTATGAGGAGGTTAAACTTATTGTGACAGCTTCTTCCCTTATTTAGTTAGCTTATCGTAAAATAATGGTTTTTTGGTGAGTAACCATTTTAGCTTTATTCCTAATTCCGTGAATTCGAAACCTGCCGCGGTCGCCGATGCTATATTGCTGTATTTTCCATAAATACTTGTAATAAAACGTTTGGAAAACCGATGTTGAACATTTGCCTCGGCCCTGAAAATCGTGGTATTTGGGTCGGCTTCTACTTGTTGTATACCCGTTGCGGTACTGGCCATGTAAGAAGTCTTCTCGGAAATGGTACCCCTTACATCTGCAAAAATCTCTAGCGCTTGATATTTTTCCGGACTGAAATAAATTGTAGGTACTTGTTCCGCGAAGGTTATATATTGATAATTAACCCCCATTTTTAATGCCGGTTTTTTCATTAAGGTATAGTATAGGGAGGTAAAAAGCAGATTACGACTGTTAGCATCACTCTGTTGCGTATGGATAAGCTGGGTATACCAACCCAAATTAAAGTTCGTTCCAAGATTATAGTTAAGAGAGTAATTGTTAAGTACTATTTCACGCTCAATTAGGTCAGCATTAAAATTTTGAACTTCACGTTGGTAACCCACTTCTAGATTCTGCATTTTAAAGGGTTCCGTAGCTAATTTAATATCCAAGACGGGTTGTGTATAAGCGTCATCCATAAATTGCGAGTTATTCAAACCTAGGATGCTTTTGAGCATTACTTTAGGGAATAATTTGTAGTGTAGACCTGCAACGAGTACATGTGAATTGGCCTTATTACCTGTAACCGTGTTTTCGGTTGTTCTATACAGGTACGAAAGGGTAGTGCGGAATTTTGTTGACAAGGGAACGTCCACCGTAGTGTTGGTGAAAAAAGCATTATTATTACCATTATCGAAGGTGTAAGCGGCATGTTCCTCAACGGTAGGCGTGTGTATGGTATTGAGTTTTACAATAAAGCCGGTAGCATCCTTTTGATTTTCATAAATTTCCAATGTCTTAAAGGCAGCCTGGTAAGCGGGTACAATGCGATCGGCTGCAAAAAGGGCATTAGCAATGCCTAGGTTACCGTCAAAGGAGTTCTTGTCATTCGCTAAGATTTCGGAATAACTGTTAACACTTGTCTTGGCATCTCCAGTATACAGTCCAAGAGTTGCCTTTAAAGCTAAAATCCAATTCCTATTTGGATTTTCCAACGCTAAACTATCTATAAGTCTTCTGGCTTTGACGAATTTTTGGTTCCAAATCAATGCTTGAACATAACGGTCGTAGGTTTGTTCCACAAGTGGAGTATTGTTGATTCTCTTGACTTTGGATTTCGCCAGCGTTGCTAGTTTCAAAGCTTCTTTATCCCTTTCGCCTATATGTTCTGCCAGTGCTATACCATTTAGGGCTGTTATAGAATCTTTTGGTGTTGTGGCATATCTCTTATAAATGCCCTTTGCATTGGATACTTCTTTGGTAATGAGATATAAGTTGGCCAAGTTCGATAAAGCATCTTTGTCCTCAGGAAAATCATTGAATATCTGTTTTAGAAGCTGCTCGCCTTTCTTGTACTGTTGATTGTTCACAAATTTGTTCGCATAGCCCAAGCGCATATATTTTCTAGAAACTTTGGCATTTTCGCTATCTGGCTGTAGAAGTAATGCTTTCTCTACCCAAATAAGGGCCTCCTCATATTCTTTTAAATTACTCAAGGTATTTGCATAGCCTAGAACTGCACCAAAATTTTCTGGATAATCACTTACCAAAGCCTTATAAAGTGGTTTGGCAGTAGTATAGTCTTTTGCCCATAAATAGGATTCGTTATAATTGATACGTACTTCAAAATCCTTGGGAAAGTTTTCTAACATTTTGGAGAATAATAGGGTCGCTTTCTTTGGTTCGCCACTTAGCCCCACCGCACGGCCGTAACATAGCTGTGCTGTTTTATTTTTCGGATTCGATTCTAGGTATGTTCTGAAAAAATATTCGGCTTCTTCAAAATTGCCATTTTCCAAAAGTTCAAAGCCGGGTTGCATAGAATTTTGTGCAGATGCAAAAGATGTTACGAGGATAAAAAAGAGGTATAGAAAATATCTGTTCATTAATAGTAGGATTATTACTACAAAAATATAACGCTTATATCATGTATTTATTAGTGCTACGTTGTTTTTGTAAAGTTAGAGGCAATACATGAGTACCGGAAGTACGATAACTACCACTCATCTACAGAAATCTTCCATCTACCTATAAGGAACATTTTCGGAAGAACATTACTTGGATATTTGTATGAGAATTGAACATAAACATCTTTAAAACCATACAAATGACAACCATAAAATCATTACTAACGAAAGTTCCCCCGGAACGGTTGTACTTAGGTAGTATGCTTCTTCTATTTGGAAGCTACTACCTTTACAACCAAATTTCCGCTTGGATAATTGGAAGTTACCTAGAAGGTACCGATACCCAACTGTTCAAAGCACTAATACTAACCGGTGGTATTGTCTGCAAGTTAACTTGGTCCGCAGTGTTACTGGTATCGCTGTATGCTTTGATGGAGCGCAAGGAGCCAAGCTATACAAGTACTATTATCAACAATTTTGTACGTTGTAGTCTAGTCATGTGGGCTGCCGTACTCCTTTTTAGTGTTATACGGCCAGAGCTACTCATTACTAAATTAACCGATGAGAGCTTCCTCTTTATTGCGCCGTACCTATGGAAGTACGTATTGGCCGTATTCTTGTTTACAATATCTAACGTTATTAGCTACTACTTTGTCCTGCTAAAGGAATATACACCTATAGTATTTTCCCTAATTATCAGCCTTTTTCAAATAAGTATGCTGTTCTTTTTCCACAATGGTCTCAGCATTGTTGTTCACGTACAGGTGATGTCAATGATTACTTTGTTCGTATTACAGGTACTGTACTTTGAATTTAGTACTACAAATAAAATTCTCACTTAGGTAGGCACTCATACGTAGTTCTTAAAAATCCTTTAAATATTGATATTAGAAAATAGGTTTCAGGGGAAGTATTGGTCTGGAAAATACAGAATAAATTATTTTTTTAATAAATATATGAAAATTCTTACAATATTAAATGAAAATTAACATTATAGTATTATTGATAAAGAATAAACCAAACAAAATTATGGCTACAGAAATAAAAGAAATCAACGGAATGTTTCAAATAGTAGGGAGTATCACTTCGGCTAACTGTCATGCCATAAAAAGTCATTTAGAAAGTACCCTAGTTACTGGTAAGGACCTTTTATTAAGTATAGAAAAGGTGATTTCCATTGATGCTAGTGGAGCTTTTATGCTAGAAGCACTTTACAAAAAAGCGGGTTTGGAAAATCTTGTGATTTCCATATTCGGTCTCGAGAACGATGATATACAGGAAGTGATGTCTACTACTAAAACAAGATATATTCTAAGCAATGACCGTGTATAGACTAATACAAAAGAAGGTTTCACCAGAGCAAATATTTATGCTCAGTGTACTTCTTGTAAATGGAGGCAATTATCTCTATAATCTTCTTTTAGGAAGATTGTTGGGCCCTGAGGTGTTTGCAGAAGCAGCTCTGTTAGTTACACTTTTGCTGGTGTTATCTTTTATAGGAATGACCTTTCAGTTGGCTGCGGCCAAATTTGCCGTCTTGTTAGAGGATACACAATGGTCCCGTTTTCGTTTCAAGATATACAAGGGTGCGCTCTTGGGAGGTTGTATTGCTATGCTTTTGTTAATAGTCTTTGCCCCTAGCTTACAGAATCTATTTCTGACAAAGTCTTCCAATATGTTCATCGTCTTTGCCATTGGAATACCTGTTTACTTTTTTATGAGTGTAAATAGGGGTATCTATCAGGGAAAAATGGCCTTTAAAAAATTGTCCACTACCTATCAAACAGAAATGTGGAGCAGGCTTGGTATTACTCTTTTATTGCTTTGGGCCCTACCTTTGGACCCTGCTACTGTGGTAGCATTGGGTATAGTCATATCCTTGTTTTTCGGGATGTTGCCCACAGATTCGAAAAATTTTAGATTTAATAAGTCCGCTAGGTTGACTGACGCTAATACAAAGCTGGTATCTACCTTTATAGTACTCACGGCTTGTTATGAGGGGACCCAAATTATAATCAACAACAGCGACATCTTAATGGTAAAACACTATTTTGATGCTAAGCAGGCCGGGCTATACGCTTCCTTGGCATTAATAGGAAGAGTGGTGTACTTCATCGCTTGGATGTTCGTCATGATTTTATTGCCAACCGTAGTGCAACGTAAAAAAGATGGCTTGTCCACAGCTCCCGTATTGTTCAAATATGTTTCGATTATTGGGATACTTTCTGCACTTATAGTCAGTGCCTGTTGGATGTTTCCGGAGCTTATCGTACAACTCATGTTCGGTGGGGATTACCTTGCTATTTCAGGTCTACTATGGAAATATGCCACAGCTACCTCACTCTTTGCAATCTCAAATATTTTTGCCTATTACTATCTGTCATTGGACCATTATGTACCTGTAATCATATCCGGAATCTTAGGTTTTCTGCAAATAGCACTCATTACAATATACCATGATAATCTAGAGCAAGTAGTCATGGTACAGATTATAGCTATGGCTATTCTATTACTATTTCAGCTTGTTTACTTCGTCTATAAAAACAATAAGAACAAAAAAGAGCTTTTTAAAGCTGACACTAACCCTATCCAAAATAATTAAATATGAAATTAGCAATTGTAACGGCATACCCACCAAGTAAAGTAACGTTAACAGAATACGGCTATTATTTAGTGAAGCATTTTAGACTACAACCAGAGGTAGATGAGTTGATATTAATAACGGACCACACTTCAGAAGAAAAAGACTTGAACTTTGAAGAGGGTGGTTGCAAGATTACCGTAGCGGAGAGCTGGGATTTTAATAGCTACACCAACATTTTTAGAATTAATAGAACACTAAATAGAACTAAACCGGATGCTATTCTATTTAATCTACAGTTCTTAAAATTCGGAGATAAGAAAGTGCCAGCGGCACTTGGGCTGTTATTACCCTTTATCTGTAAGGTAAAAAAAATTCCTTGTATTTCCTTGCTGCATAACATATTGGAAAAAGTAGATTTGGAGAACGCGGGCTTCACTAAAAACAAAGTACTCCAAAGAATATACGGATTTATTGGTACAAGCTTAACCCGTTTTGTTTTAGCGTCTGATGTTGTTGCTGTCACTATCCATAAGTATGTAGGTATATTGGAACATAAGTATAAAGCAAAAAATGTGATTCAGATACCTCATGGTGCTTTTGAAACTCCGCCTGAGCCAAACTATGCCTTACCTGAAGGACCAAAACAAGTTATGGCCTTTGGTAAGTTCGGAACCTATAAAAAAGTTGAGGTCATGATCGAAGCGGTAGAAAAGATTCGAGAGCGTACCCAAGAAGATATTGAGATAGTTATTGCGGGCACCGATAGCCCCAATACACCAGGTTACTTAGCGGACGTTGCCAAAAGGTATGCCCACGTAAAGCAACTACGATTTACAGGTTATGTTGCCGAAGAAGATGTTCCGGTAATTTTTGGAGATAGCGCGGTCTGCGTATTTCCTTATACCTCTACAACCGGAAGTTCCGGCGTCCTGCATCAGGCGGGTAGCTATGGCAAGGCGGTAGTACTACCAAATTTGGGAGATTTGGCAACACTGGTAGAAGATGAAGGTTACAAGGGGGAATTTTTCGAGGCGGAGGATAGTGCTTCTTTAGCTGATGCAATTGAGCATATTATTATAGACGATGCCAATAGGATATTACTCTCTAAAGCTAATTATAGGGCAGCTTGCTCTTTACCGATGTCTACGATTACCCAGATGTATATGGACTGTTTTAAGGCCATACAACAGAAGACGGCCGATTTCTCCATGCTGGATGTGGAACGTTATATGGAAAAGGATGGTGTAAAAGCTTAAAAGCGTTTTGGTTAGGTTTAATTCTTGAGGCGACCCTTACTGGGTCGTCTCTTTTCTTTTATTTCTATTGTGCCAATTCTGAGTAGCTTTGTTTTTTATTCCCGGCGGTATCAATACAACCATAGTATTTTTGTGGCGCTCTGCGCCAAGGCAAACGTCCAACGACCGCTGTAGGAACTTCTTCAAAATCATACAAACCCCAAAAAGCGAATGGAATATTCTCTTGCTTAATATATCCTTGAATCTCCTTGTAGTAGTCTGCTTGCTTGCTTTCACTACCCATAAAACCTTTCCATAGACCACCGTAGGAAGATATGCCATATTCTTGTAGGAATATAGGTTTGTTTGCAGGAAGGTTAGATTTTAATGTGCGGTATTTTTCAGTAAAAAGGGACAGTTTTTCATAATAATGAAAGGAAACGAAATCTACTTTGTTAGATAAAATGTTCGCACTTTCCGCAGACGACCAACCTATGGTTACAGGATGTGTGGTATCCCATTCTTTTACTTGGGCTATCATTTCACTTAACCAAGCATTAACGGTGTATTTTTTTCTGTTCTCAAAATCCAGGTCCGGCTCATTTTTAATATCCCATGCAAGCAATGCGGGATGGTCCTTTAATGTTTCAACAATAACTTCCGCGTGCCTATGGGTCAAGGTCCAGTCTGTAATATCATAATTCCCGTAGAAATCAAATAGAGTGATCATGACCTTGATACCTGCTTTTTCGGCAAAGTCGAGTACCTGACCTACTTGTGCTAATTTACTTTGGTCAACTTTATTTTTTCCGAAATCCTCATAAGGAATGAATATACGAATCATATTTAATCCCATATGCCGTATGAGTTTTATATCTTTCCCAATGGCAACACTATCAAAATTATCTCCGAACATGTTCCATGCGGCATCCTTAGGGTAGTAATTAACACCACGTATGTTATAGAGATTTAGAGGCATACCAATTTTATTCTCAGCTGCTTTTTCCAAGGTATCCGACTTAATTTCCATAAGATGTCTTATGCGCCAAAACCCGTCTTCTAACAGCATAATAACACGGTAATTAGTGGTATCTTTTTTTGAAATTAATAGTGTGTCACCCATAAAGGTCTGTGAGTAACGGGTAACGTTATTGTCTCGAAACACTACCAGTTGCCCGTCCGCGCTAAAAAATTCCAAATCCGGATGGTGTGTAAGGGTAGTGGTTCTAACATGTACGTTTTCTTCCTTATTAAACCTTACTATCCGCTTTAGCTTCACCAAGACACTATCTGTATAATAGTCTTTTAAACCGTCAGGGTCATTAGTTCTAAAAGCTAAATTTTTTACATACCAAGCCCTCTTATAATCTCTTTCAATTTTATTCAAAATCTGTTTGCTGATCGGCCTTCCTTCACCCAAGGTGTCGGTCCATTGTACCTTTGGTAAATAGACATCATGAACCTCTTGCTCTAAATGTAGCATAGTAGATTTATCAGCACCGGTACTCAAATACGATAATACAGCACCAATACCAAAAATTATAAGGGCATTTATAGCTATAAAGGATAGAACCAAAAAGATACGATATGCGTTTTTTGTTCTACTCATTGGGTAAGGTTATTAGCAGCTCTTTAGAAATTCCCGCAGCTTCAATAGTAATGTTGTAAGTCCCGGAGGGATAAAAATTCTTATCCAGTATATAAAAGGCTTTGCCGTCTTTTGTAAATAGCTTTTCCTCTTCATTAATAATATTAGCTTCTGACTTTATGGATAACTGAATACTAAACCCATCCGTAACCTTTTGTTGCATAAACCCTAGTAATGGGCCAATGGAAAGTTTTCTTTGGTCTTTATCAAAATTGATAGGATAATCTTCTACTGAAGCTTTAAAACCAACAACAATGGTATTACTTCTGGCAGCCCCGGTAATAAATGCTTTTGCCGTCCACGTGGTAGGCTCTTCAGGATGTAACAACCTGGCAATGGCTCTTCCATTAATCGTGTTTCCCGTGGCACTCATAAAAATACCGTCTTGGTTTTCTATGAGAAAATTAACATGGGTACCATCGCTCACCACATTGCCGTATTTGTCTAAGATTTTATTAGTTTGTAAGGTTATAATTTGATTACCATCCGCAAACGTATGGTCTCTTTGATACCCTATTTCAAAATCCGTAGGCATGGCAGGATAAACAATGGTGGTAAGTTGCTTGGAATTGGTGTTTCTACAAAGTGCACTTACCAGAATACGACCGGATTTTTCAGTTGCATTTATATTTTTCCAGGCAATACTTTTGGAAATTGGAACCATAAACTGATGGAATTCATCTTCAAACTCCCTGTTTACGGTAACCATGGTTCCGTTAACTAGCGTATTATCATAGTTGTCCGTTGGAATGTTAACGAGCATGGAGAAATCATTTTTACCAGCGGTTATTTGCCGGGGTCCAAAATAGGTTTCAAGGAAGGTAGTTGTTGCGTCGGGAGCGATACTAATCTGCCCGGCTTCAATTTCCTCACTGTTCAGTACCAGTGACCAATGCATGATACCGGCTTTGTTGGCATACATGGGCGGTACACAGAACCTAAGTTGGTTAGTATCCTTTACAGGTTTAAGTACACTGGTTCCCAAAGCATTTTTCAATACCAGATAGGGTAATAACTCTTTAGAGGCGCTAAAAGTGATACATATCTCTGAGCCTGCGGTGTACTGTGCGCTTTTTGTTAATAGTTTAATTGTGGTATTGGCAGGCACCCTTATTTCCTCATTCTTTTCAGCACAAGAGAAAAAACATATAAAAATAAAGATGCTAATAAATCTCATCATTAGTTGGGATTACCTATGTAGCCGTTAAGTTCTACTTTTATAAACTCATAACCATTGCCCTGCAACGGTTGTAAAAGCTCTTTTCCATGGGTGTTATCTCTGTCAGGGAATATTTTCACGGCTATCTGCTCATTTTCAAGACCGTTTACGAAACAATTTTCTAAACTACTGTTCAGCACATTTAATTTGGGTAAAGTAGAAAGTTCATAATCAAAGTACTGCTTACGTTGTACACGAACACCCTCTCTCATAAATTGGGAATCTACCCAAATAAGTTCCTTGTTTTCGTCATAGTAAGAAATCAGTAATTGCGGAATGGTCACTTCTTGTATGCCACCATTGAAAAGTGTGCCTTTTAAACGATTTTCCGAGTGCTCCAAATCTTGTAAGGTTATCGCTTTATAAAGGTCTGTTGTGGCGACATTACCTGCACATTGTAGGTTGAATTTTGTTGGTATTTCTTCCAAGTTTAGCTTAGTGAATTCATCTGGATTAAAGCTGCTTGGCAGGTGTTCTTCTGGATGGGTCCATGCAATTCCTTCGAAAAGAATCTTAAAAGTGGTCGTTTCCTTGGGCATCAATTTATGCTTCATATGGTATTTAGCGTTAAACTTTGCCAGTTCTTTATCCTTATCATTATATAAAGAGGCCGTAATTACCACATCTGCAGGAACATTATCTACATTTTGTAATTCCCCTATGATTACATATTCTCCTGCTTGCGCTACAAGTTTAGCACTTAGCACTTCTAAAACTGGTTGTTTTAAGACGTCCTCATGGTGCGTTTGCTGCGTGGTTATTTTTCGTCTACCGTGATTATAAAATTGCGTTTCATTAGTCGTGAAAAGTTGATCTGGAGGTATATCCGTATCGATTGGTTCTGGTACTACATACCACTTTCCTTCTTTTTTCACCAAATCGTGTGTCCGGTTTCTGGTTATTTTTTCTAATGGTGTAACCCACTGCATACCAACGTTGGCAGTAGCGCTATGATTCGTTTGTTCGCTTACGGCTACACTAATGGCATCCATTTTGGCATACGAACTAAGTATGCCATCGGTTACAGAAACTTCTAACATAAATTGGGGTAAGGTTTTGGTTCCATCCGGATCTAAATAAGAATGCGCTCGTTCAAATTCCTTAAAATCTAGGGCATCATAATAGGAGCGAAGGACATTTTCCGGAGAGTTCTGTTCAGATGTATTCAAGTAAAAAGTGTACATGCTCAACATTAATATAAGGAGAAGTATGCCTACCCAGAATAGATTAATATTTATGAGTGGCTTAGAAAAGTTTTTATACTTCTGGGAATAAATTAAATAAGCAGAAGGCGTTATATTTTTAGCCTTTAGGGCTCTATACCATATAGATTGAATATTAAAAATAAAAGCTAATAAAATAGTTCCAAGTGGAATTATACCCCACATTAGTTTAAGGAAAGTGGGCACTTCTTCTTTTGCTAAAATTTTCGGCAGCGGAGGTACATTAAGTTTTTCCCAAACCATGATGCCATTTTCTAATTGCTGTAAACGCTGCCAACCACAGAAGAACAGTAAGGGGTCATAAAATTTATCGTTAGAAAAGATGTATTTTAAGTTATACTTTTCCGGGACGGTCAGGAATTGTTGTAACGAACCTATACCTTCTACACCTCTAAATTTGGAATTCTCCAAACGTTCTATGGCTCTTGTGGTCAATTCTGGGAGCCTTCGTGCAGAATGGTAATTTCCATCCACGGTCATGGCATTTGTTTGGGCAGATAACCATGCCATTTGGTCCCCGAATCCCAGGGGTAAATAGCGCCATTGGTCATGTTGGTCTTGATTGAGAAAATTAACGATAGGTAACATTTTAATTTTTTGAGGTTGGGAAGGTCTAAAATACCCCAAACTCATGGTAAAGATGACCATAAAGAGGATGCCCCCAACTAACAACCCACCCATGATCCTATGATACACGGCGCCAAAACGCGCTTGGAGTTGTACTCTTAAGTCCCCCTCTACCATGCGGTACATGAACTCTCCAAAAATAGGAAGCGCCATTATGGTAGCCCACAGGGTAAAACGGTCTAGCGTTAAAATATTGAATGCTGTTTCTCCCAAAATTTTTAAAGGAATCGGCGTAGTGCCTCCGGTACCCAAGATGGTTAATAACGTAAAAGAAAATCCAAAAAATAGATAACGTTTACTGTACAACCTATAAAATAAATAGGGTAGTACAAATAATAGAATTCCCCAAGGGATAATAAAGAAAACCAGACCAGATGAGGTTACTTCTAAAAAGTTGTCTCTAGAGCCATGAGGAATAGGTACCTGTGTAATGGGGTTCTTTTTTGTATTTATCCAATAGGGTAGGATACAGCCAATAATGAGTATTAGCGACCCTCCTCCAAATTTGATAATTCTCCAAAACAGTTTACGGAACGCTTTCCAGAATATTTTGAACGTAACTTTTTTTCTAGTACCGGCATAATCAAGGGCTTCATCCATAACGACCATACCGATCAATGGAAATATGAAAAAGACCATTCCAAAGATGGGGGTTACATGGTGCGATGTTACTGTGACCGCTATGAGGGATAAACTCGTTAAAAAATACCTGAGCTTTCCTGTTTTCAACCATTGATATATTTCTGGGAAGGAATGTAGTAAAATAGATAATGCCGCAATACTGGGCAATTGACCAAAAATGTGAAGTGTTTCTACGAAGGTTGACGAGAAAACCGCTAATAGGGCAGTGTAACCAGCAATTTTTCTATTTGCGGTCATCAATAGACTAAACCTGTAGGCTCCTGTGATGAAAAGGACTATGGCGATTAAGGCCACGCTGAACATGCCAAATTTAAGACCGCCGATATAGGATAACAGTGCAATAGATTGATGTACCAATGGTGGGTAACCCTGAACGGTAAACCCAGTGTACCATCTATAATCCCAAGGTTCAAACCAACTATTGGCATAGTGATCCGCAAAGAAAAGATGAATTAATGCATCGTAGGTAGACTCTAAAGTGAAGAAAATACTAGAACCATGAAATGCTAGTGCAATGAATATTGCAACGACAAGCAAGGTGTTGGTACTTTTCTTGGCCATTTTGTATTTAAAATCTACCACGATATAACGGGAAAAATAATTTTTTGTTACAATAATAAACATAAAATAGACGTTAATTGAAGGAAAATACTTACGAAATAATTTTACTAATTATTTATCTAACCATAACAACCATTCGTCTACAGAAATAAGTAAGTGATGGTCTTAAAAATAGAAGGCTGCTAAAGGGTGAATACCTTTGCTTATGATGAGTAATTGTGCTCCCAAGAGTATGCTTCTTGAAATAAACCGATTTAAATTTTAAAATTATGAAAATACTAGCCATAGATGACCAACAATTGATTTTACTATCCGTAGAGAAAAGATTAAGAGAATTAGGTTATACTATTCGGACTGCGGATACAGGCCAAAAAGGAATAGCGCTTTTTGAATCGTTCAAACCAGATTTGGTAATCGTGGATATTAATATGCCAGATATGACCGGACTAGAGGTGGTAAAGCATATTAGATTCATTAAGGATTCAAAAACCCCTATCATGGTCATGTCCGGTAATACCAACGAAGATGTCATTATGGATGGTTTTACTTTGGGTATCGATGATTATTTAAAAAAGCCCGTAAGTTTAGACGAGATGGCCGCTAGAATAAAACGCAAAATAGGAGCTCCGGAAAATACATCTACGGTCTTTAATGAAAAGAAGGAGGGCAGGATGTTGCAAAAGAATTGCGTTGGGGTGGTAATACCGTGTTATAATGAGGAGGATAGGCTTTCTAGTGGAGAATTTAAAAACTTTGCTCATAAAAACTTGGGCTATCATCTATGTTTTGTTAATGATGGAAGTACGGACAAAACATTAGAGGTATTGGAAGAACTTAGACAAGGGAATCCGGATAATATAAGTATTTATGATTGTGCAAAGAATGGAGGAAAAGCGGAAGCTGTGCGGCAGGGAACCCTGCATTTGGTTCAGGATAAGCAACTAGATTATATTGGTTTTTTAGATGCCGACCTATCAACGGACTTCAGAGATTTTGACGATTTGGTGAAAACGATAGAAACATCGGATTTTAAAATAGTAAGTGGTTCAAGGATTGCACGGATGGGTGCCAATATTACAAAGGAATCGGCCCGTAGAATAATAAGTTTAACTATTAATAAAATTATACAGACCATACTTGGTATGCCCTTTAAAGATACGCAATGTGGGGCCAAAATCATGGACAGAGAAATTGCAACACTAATGTTCAAGGATAAGTTTATTACAAAATGGTTATTTGATGTGGAAATTTTCATGAGGATGAGAAAACATTATGGAAAGGACGAAGCTAAAAGACTTATATGCGAGCAACCTTTAAAGAGATGGATACATGCGGATGGCTCTAAGCTTTCTATGAAGGATTCCGTCAAAATCGTCGGTCAATTAGCACAAATAGCCTATACCTATAAATAATTAGGAAAGAGTTGGTCAACATCATGATAAAGTAGACAAATCAATGATAAAAGTATGCTATTCAAGTAACTCTCTTAATTCATCTAATAGTAACGGCTTACAAATATGACCGGATATTAACCTGTTTTGCTTAATTTTTTTGAGGTCATTTTTGTCTATAGTAGATGATAAGATGTAAATGGTAATGTTGTCCTTTATCAGTGCTAGTTTCTCTTTGAAGTTTTCAAGAAATGACCAGCCATCTATTAAGGGCATATTCAGGTCTAAAAGAATTAAAATTTTAGTATTAAAATTGGCAAAATTTAAGCCGGTAAGGTAGTCTAAACCTTCCCCGCCGTGTTGAAAAGTTAGAATTTTTTGCGAAGCAAAAAATTCCCTCATTAAGCGATTGAAACCATATCTTATGATATGGTCATCATCTATTAATATAATGGTCTCGTATTTCATGCTAGTGTATTCTACCGCAAAAGAAAGAAAAAACCTACAATAAAAAAATTTTGTTTATTAATTTATTCTGAAAATTTTTCTTTACCAATGGGTGTACACCGTAATACCATAACAAAAAAGCCTTCCAATACTGGAAGGCTTTCTGTGACCTGGCTGGGGCTCGAACCCAGGACCCTCTCCTTAAAAGGGAGATGCTCTACCAACTGAGCTACCAGGTCAAAAAGTGAGCATTCGTTTCTCTGAATGCGGCTGCAAATATACGTGGATTCGTTTATTTTACAAGCCTATTTTAATAGAATTTTATTTTTTTTTGTAATCATCCCAAATTAGCTGAATTTTACACAAAACAAACAGGTGAAAATAGTACTGGTAGGATACATGGGTAGTGGCAAAACCACAATAGGACGGCTTTTGTCTAAGCAATTGAAAATTAAATTCTTAGACTTGGATGATAATATCGAAAAGGGCGAGAGCCGGTCTATTGCCAACATATTCAAGGAAAAAGGGGAAATATATTTCAGAAAAAAAGAAAGTGAATACCTAAATCAAATATTGGAAACGAAAGACCCTTTTATTTTGTCCACTGGGGGAGGCACACCATGTTACGGTTCCAATATGACGAACATTTTAAAGGCTACGGAAAATGTCTTCTATGTTAAGGTTTCTATTCCCGAATTGGTTCGAAGACTGTCAAATGAGAAAGCCTCTAGACCTCTGATAAGTAATTTTACAGAAGAAGAACTACCGGAATTTATTGGCAAACATCTTTTTGAAAGAAGTTATTATTATAACATGGCAAACTACAAAATAACTACTGATGACAAAACTCCCGAAGAAACTATCCAAGAAATAATAAACTGCTTAGTTTAGAAAAACCCTATTGTTTTTTGTTTCGAAGTCTACATTAACGTGTTCTTGCAAGGAAGTAGACAGGGATATTCCTTTGTAATCTGCCTTTACAGGATATTTCTTATGGTTTCGGTTAACCAGTACAGCTGTCTTTAACTGTTTTAAAGGGGTCTTCAAGAAATGATGAACGCCGTAGATTAATGTGGTGCCAGAGTTTAGGACATCATCTACCAGCACAACTGATTTATTGATATAATCTTCGGCTAACAAGGAAGTGGTTACACCACTTTTTAAAGGATTCTTTTTGTCCATAATAACCTTGCAAAGTGTTATTTCTACCCCTGTTATTTTACGTAAAATTCGGATTAACTTTTTAGCGAAATCTATTCCACCTCCTTCGATGCCTGCAATAACGATTTCTTTTTCAGAAACATTTGCCTCGTATATCTGATATGCAATACGTTCTATTTTGTATTGAATTTGCTGATGCGAAAGAATATTCTGCTCCATAAGTTGGCTTTAAATTTTAAAGATAAGTATGTTTTGATTAATGTAATGTAGTTCCTTGAAGATTGGATTTTAGGGTTTGGACGAATCATCCTCGGTTTTACGCTCTGGCGTATCCAAGTAGTCATCAATTTCTCTCCTATCTTTCTTAGTTGGCCTTCCTGTCCCCTTTTTTCTATAATACTCCTTTGAATATTTAAGCAATTCATTATGTTCAAATGCCGTTGCTGGTGTGGTATCCTTCCTGTAAATGTCCACCAATTTGGCACCTATTCTGCTATCAGGTATAGCAAGAACACGCAACTTATAGTCTATCTGGTTCTTCCTAATCTGTATTTCGTCCATGGGAAAAGCTTCCCGACCAGGCTTTACCACGTGCCCGTTTATTTTTACATGACCTTTCTTACAAGCATTTGTAGCCATGTTTCTAGTTTTAAAGTAACGGGTACACCATAAGTATTTGTCTATTCGCATAGGAATTAAAAATCTTTGTTAAGGTCCTGAACAAAAATAGGGGAAAATTGTATCTTGCCCCCTTAAAAATTTGTGTACATGAATTGGAAAAATAGCTACATTTTAGGATTGGCTTTACTTTTAGTCATCGCTTGTAGAGATGATGATGAAGAAATTGGTGAGCTGGTGCCACCAAGATCGTTGAGTGAAGTTGCTGTGGAGAACGATGAAGAGATACGAGCTTTCTTATCCACACATTTCTATAACTATGAGGAATTTGCGAACCCACCTGCTAATTTCGATTATAACATCGTTATTGATACTATATCAGGTGATAATGCTTCTAAAACACCTTTAATCAATCAAATAATAGAGCGTAAAGTTACCGTATTTTCCTCGGATTTTGGATTAGACGCGGAAGAAGAGGTAGAACATACTTATTATTATCTGGAAGCTAGAGAAGGGGAAGGTTTCCAACCTACGACGGCTGATTCTACATTCGTCAACTATGAAGGAGTTTTACTATCCGGAGAGGTTTTTGATAATGTATCAACCGGCACATGGTGGGACAATCCAAGTTTTCAATTTCCGGGACTTGGAAGTCAACGAGCTTTTAGAGGAGTAGGGGAAGGTGTGACGAATACAGCTGGAGGAAACAATATAATTGACAACCCTGATGGTACGTTTGACGTAGAAGGTTTTGGTGTAGGCATGATAATCTTCCCGTCGGGCTTAGGTACTTTTAATGGGGCTCGTGGCGCAATACCGGCATACAGTCCGTTAATTTTTAAATATCAAGTACTTACTACCGTTCAGGATACAGATCATGATAATGATGGAATACCTTCGCTTTTAGAAGATTTCAACAAAGATGGATTATTTTATAATGATAATGCTGATGCTGAGTTGGAAGCTATTAATGGGCGATTCCCTGATTATCTTGACGCCGATGACGATAATGACGGTATCCCAACTATTGAAGAAATAGAACTAGATGATGATGGCAATTTCGTTGGTTTTTTATTTTCGGACGATGATGATATCCCCGATCATTTAGATAGTGATTCATAAAAACATAACCATCAAAAATTAAAAAGCCCCTTGGAATTTCCAAGGGGCTTTTTAATACCAATACCGAGCAAATTATATTTTCAAAGAAAGACTCAAGATCAATTGATCAGGTCTGGTATCTATTCGGCTTGGTCCCACATTGGTAATGTTCGTGTTAATGAAATTAGCTTCATTATCGCTAAAACCTCTTTCATAACGCAAATCAATACCTAGCTTGCCTAGGTTGATGCCAGCGCCTATGTTCATACCAACGGTGAAATCATTTGCAACATCGTCAATGGTGATACCATCATATTCCGTACTCAAAATATACTGAAAAGATGGACCGGCAAAAAGATGTAATGGTCCAATTACCTTAACACCTAGAAGTATGGGTGCATCTAATTTACTCATGTCAAAATCCTCCCCGTTGTAATCAGATTTTGTTTTCGTGTAAACCAGTTCTGGTCGCAGATAAATGCGTGACACGCCAATTTTTCCGAAGATACCTAAGTGGTAACCAATGTTTCTATCAGGGTTACGAGCCGCATCACCTGCAGACTCAAAATAATCTCCATTGGCATTGTAATTAAGTCCTCCTTTAATTCCAAAACCAGAATCGCTTTGGGCGTATGTACTAAGCCCAAACAATACCATAGCTGTAAGCAAAAGTGTTTTTTTCATAATAGTTTTATTTAATTGATGAATACTAATCAAGAACGATACCAAATATTCCCGTTCCCGTTATACCATCAGAACGACGGGCACTGCGCTTTATTGCTTTGCGAACGGGACACCTTCCAAGTGCCATAAAGAGTGATGGTGATTTTTTAAATGCCTATTTCTTTGGTTTTTATTAAGTTTTCAAGACCTGTAGTTCATTATCTTTGTCAACTTATTCGTAGACCATTGAATTTTACATTACATAAAACAGACGCACAATCTAAAGCTAGGGCGGGTACTATGGTCACCGACCACGGAAGTATTGAAACACCCATATTTATGCCTGTAGGCACAGTAGCTTCGGTCAAGGGCGTGCATCAAAAGGAGCTTAGGGAAGAAATTGACCCGGATATTATTTTAGGAAATACCTATCATTTGTTTTTAAGACCAAAGACAGATATTCTCAAGAAAGCTGGAGGACTGCATAAGTTTATGGGATGGGACAGAAATATTTTAACCGATAGTGGGGGTTATCAAGTTTATTCGCTTTCAGCCAATCGAAAGATTAAAGAGGAGGGAGTAAAGTTCAAGTCGCATATAGACGGATCTATGCACCTTTTTACTCCAGAGAACGTCATGGAAATACAGCGGGTCATTGGAGCGGATATTATCATGGCTTTTGATGAATGTACGCCGTATCCCTGCGATTATAATTATGCGAAAAGGTCCATGCATATGACCCACCGTTGGCTAGATCGCTGTATAAACCATTTAGAAAAGACGCCTTTTGTCTATGATTATACGCAGACATTTTTTCCTATTGTACAGGGTTCTACTTACAAGGACCTGCGTAGGCAATCCGCAGAATATATTGCTAATGCCGGGGCAGAAGGAAATGCTATCGGAGGATTATCCGTAGGGGAGCCGGCAGAGGAGATGTACGGAATGACAGAGGTCGTATGCGAAATTCTTCCAGAAGATAAACCAAGGTATTTAATGGGTGTAGGAACGCCTATCAACATCCTAGAGAATATAGCACTGGGTATAGATATGTTCGATTGTGTAATGCCTACCAGAAATGCCAGGAACGGCATGCTTTTTACGGCACATGGTACCATCAATATCAAAAATAAGAAGTGGGAGGACGATTTTTCCGTTTTGGACGAAATGGGAACTACCTTTGTAGATAGGGAATATTCCAAGGCATATTTACGACACTTGTTTGCTGCAAACGAGTATCTTGGAAAGCAAATTGCCACCATCCATAATTTAGGATTTTATATGTGGTTGGTGCGAGAGGCAAGAAAACATATATTAGCTGGAGATTTTGCGTCATGGAAGGCCATAATGGTTAAACAAATGGATAAAAGGCTATAATGCTTTCAATAATAGATAAGTACATCTTAAAACGATATTTGGCCACATTTGGCCTCATGTTATTATTGTTCATTCCTATTGGTATAATGATCAATCTTGCCGAACAAATAGGGAAGATGATAGATAACGAAGCCCCATTGAATGAGATTCTAATGTATTATCTCAATTTCACCATCTATATCGGTAGCCTTCTGTTTCCTATTTTTTTATTTCTATCGGTTATATTTTTCACCTCAAAACTGGCAAACAATACGGAGATAATTGCCATATTAAGCTCTGGGGTTTCCTATGGTAGATTCTTAAGGCCCTATATCATAGGTGCTAGCATTATAGCCGTACTCATGTTTTTTATGACCATGTTCATTGTTCCCAATGCCAGTGTGGGTTTTAATGAATTCAAGTTCAAATACTTAAAAAAAGGCAAACAGGATAGGGTTACGAGTAACATATTCAACCAGTTGAACGAAACAGATTTTATTTACGTAAGTAGCTTTAACCCAGCTAGACAATTGGGACATAATTTTACTTTTGAAAGGTTCGACAGTTTAAATCAACTGAAGTTTAAAATTTCAGCAGTGAACATTAGATGGGTAGAAAAAGATAGTAATTATCGCCTTACCTCTTATGTAAAAAGAACCATGCGGGGAGATTCTGCGCTTGTTGAGAATAAAAGAAGGCTGGATACCCTTTTCACCTTTAAATTAGATGATTTAACCCCGGTGTCCTATGTGGCCGAAACCAAGAACCTGTACGAACTGGACAAATTTATCGCGGACCAGAAACAAAAAGGGGCTTCAAATATAAATACCTACGTTTTAGTGAAGTATAAGCGATGGGCTTTGCCGCTAACGGCCTTTATACTAACGATAATAGCGGTCTCTGTCTCCTCTGTAAAACGTAGGGGAGGTATGGGTATTAACTTGGCCTTCGGTATTCTAGTGGCCTTCATATTCATATTTTTTGACAAGGTTTTCGGTACGTTGGCAGAGCAATCCGGTTTTTCACCTTTACTCGCGGTAATTATCCCAAATGTGGTGTTCGGTATCTTGGCATTTTATCTTTTACAAAATGCAAAAAGATAAAGTAGCCAATCTTATCCATCTTCATTTTATCGTTTTTATATGGGGTTTTACGGCTATCCTAGGAAAGCTTATTTCTATAGACTCATTGCCTTTGGTGTGGTACCGTATGCTTATAGCAACTCTGGTCATACTGATTTATTTGTTATGGATGAAAATTCCATTAAAAGTGGATAAGAAGACTTTGTTGTGGTTCATAACTGCGGGTATTGTGGTCGCTTTGCATTGGGTAACCTTCTTTTTGGCCATAAAAGTTTCTACGGTCTCGGTTGCACTGGCCATGATGTCTACAGGAGCTTTTTTCACTGCGCTTTTAGAACCCCTTCTATTTAAAAGAAAGATTATAGGCTATGAAATCTTTTTTGGAATACTGGTAGTCATGGGACTATACTTAATTTTTAAGGTAGAAACCAATTACAGTTATGGGATGGGTATTGCTTTATTGTCCGCTTTTTTAGCAGCGATATTCGCAATTATCAACGGAAAACTAGTAAAAACGAACAGACCTGCCGTAATATCTTACTATGAATTAGGTATAGGTGTACTTTTTTTGACGATCATCTTAGCGGTGAATGATAGTTATACGGTAGATTTTTTTACGGTAAGTACTATGGATTGGGTCTATCTGATTGTTCTAGGGGTATTATGTACGGCATATGCTTTTATTGCTGCGGTAAAAGTAATGCGGGTGTTAACACCGTATACGGTAATGCTAACCACAAATTTAGAGCCTGTTTATGGGATTTTGTTGGCTTGGTTCATTTTCGGAAATGAGGAAAAGATGAATCCATTATTTTATGTGGGAGCTGGAATTATATTAGCGACTGTAATAGCCAACGGAGTTCTAAAACAACGCACGGGTATAAAACGGAAAGTGTCTTGAAATACCCATTAAAGTTTTATATTTGTGGCCACAACTAACGAAATCTTTTTTGAACTATGGAGTATTTGGATTTTGAACTTCCAATTAAAGAATTGGAGGAGCAATTAGACAAGTGTATGATTATTGGAGCGGAAAGTGATGTAGACGTCACCGAAACCTGCAAACAGATTGAAAAGAAGTTAGCTGATACTAGAAAGGATATCTACAAAAACCTTACGGCATGGCAACGTGTACAGCTTTCAAGACACCCTAATAGACCCTATACCTTAGATTATATCAAAGCAATTTGCGGTGACACCTTCTTGGAACTACACGGAGATCGCACGGTAAAGGATGACAAGGCCATGATAGGAGGTCTTGGAAAAATTGGAGACCAAACGTTTATGTTCGTGGGTCAACAGAAAGGGTTCAATACCAAGACCAGACAATACCGAAACTTCGGTATGGCAAATCCAGAAGGCTATCGTAAAGCATTGCGTTTAATGAAGTCAGCCGAGAAATTCGGTATTCCCGTAGTTTGTTTGGTAGATACTCCGGGTGCGTATCCTGGAATTGAAGCGGAGGAACGCGGACAGGGAGAGGCCATTGCACGTAATATTTTAGAAATGACGCGCTTAAAAGTTCCGATTATTGTTGCTATTATTGGTGAGGGAGCTTCGGGAGGTGCATTGGGCATTGGAGTAGGTGACAAGGTATTAATGTTGGAAAATACTTGGTATTCCGTTATTTCACCAGAATCTTGTTCCTCTATTTTATGGAGAAGTTGGGAATACAAGGAAGTCGCAGCAGAAGCTTTAAAACTTACCGCTACCGATATGAAGAAATTAAAATTAATCGATGAAATCGTTCGGGAGCCTGTAGGAGGGGCCCATGCAAATCGAGAAAAGACTTTTGACATTTTAAAGAACAAGATCGTAGCACACTTTACAGAATTACAAAAGTTATCACCAAAAGAATTGGTGAATAAAAGAATGGAAAAGTATGCAGAAATGGGTGTCTTTAATGGCTAATATACCATTTTGGCAACCTCAGAAAAATCTGGAGATTTATATCTCCAGATTTTTTTTGTTATCAACATAAATCGTAACTTATTAACAGTACAATTGTTAGTTAACTGTGAACATCCTAAAGGTTGTATTTCATGTTAACTAAAGGTTAATTGCATATTTTCGTCCCTATGGAGAACACAAAACCTTTAATTGGTCGTAAGATCGATAAATCTACTATTATAAACCTCGAGAGAGGTAAGATTCCACCTCAAGCTGTTGATTTAGAGGAGGTTGTGCTGGGTGCAATGATGATAGACAAAAAAGGTGTGGATGAGGTAATAGATATCTTACACCCAGATGTATTTTATAAGGATGCCCACAGGTTTATCTACGAGGCCATTTTTGTTCTGTTCGAAGAATCCCAGCCCGTAGATTTATTAACCGTTTCTTCGCAATTAAAGAAATCGGGAAAGTTAGAAGCGTCAGGAGGTGATTTTTATTTGATTAAACTAACACAGAAAGTAGCTTCTTCTGCACATATTGAGTTCCATGCACGCATCATTCTTCAAAAGTTTATTCAGCGTAGTTTAATAAAAATTTCGAACGAAATTATTGAGGATGCCTATGATGAGGCTACTGATGTTTTTGATTTGTTAGACAATGCAGAATCGAAGTTATACGATGTCACGCAAGGAAACTTAAAACGCTCGGCAGAAACTGCACAGAATTTGGTAATCCAGGCCAAGAAAAGAATTGAAGAAATAGCGGGTAAAGAGGGTATGAGCGGTATTCCTTCCGGATTCGATAAAGTAGACAAATTAACTTCGGGTTGGCAACCTAGTGATTTAATCATTGTAGCTGCGCGTCCAGGTATGGGTAAAACGGCACTGACTTTGTCTATGGCTAGGAACATGGCGGTAAATTCCAATATGCCCGTTGCGTTTTTCTCGTTAGAGATGTCCTCCGTTCAGCTCATCACGAGATTAATTTCGTCGGAGACGGGATTGTCTTCTGAGAAATTAAGAACCGGCAAACTTGAGAAACACGAATGGGAACAGTTGAACGTTAAGGTAAAATCTTTGGAGTCCGCTCCTTTATTTATAGACGATACACCTTCCTTATCCATTTTTGACCTTAGGGCAAAAGCAAGGCGATTAGCCTCACAACACGGTATTAAAATTATTATGATTGATTATCTGCAGCTAATGACAGCAGGTGGTAGCCAAAAAGGAGGAAATAGAGAGCAAGAAATCTCTACCATATCCAGGAACTTAAAAGCCTTGGCAAAGGAGTTGAACGTTCCAGTGATAGCGCTCTCCCAATTATCACGCGCCGTAGAGACCAGAGGAGGCAGTAAAAGACCTATTCTGTCGGATTTGAGGGAATCCGGAGCCATCGAGCAAGATGCGGATATCGTATCCTTTATCTATAGACCGGAGTATTATAAAATTGAGGAGTGGGATGATGAAGAACGAACCCCAACACAAGGTCAGGCCGAGTTTATTGTAGCGAAGCATAGAAACGGTGGTCTAGAGAATATAAGACTGAAGTTTATTGGAAATCAAGGTAAGTTCGATAATTTGGATGACTTTGATTCTCCATTTGAGTTCCAATCAAAAATGAATGCGAACGAGGAGAATCCGTTTACTACCAAAAACCTGCCTAGTGCGAATGATGCTTTTGGAAGCTCAATGAACGATGGTTTGGGCGACGTTGATGATAATGATGTTCCGTTTTAATTGAAATCTTAATACTTTAATTCATGAAAATCGGAATTTTACATCTTACTGATATTCACATTCAAGATAATAAAGATCCTATTCTAGGAAGGGTAGATAAGATTGTTAGTGCTGTCAGTAATAAGATTTCTGGTGTCTTTACTTTATTTATAGTAGTTTCTGGTGATTTAGCAAACAAGGGAAAAAAATCTGAATATGAAATAGCTAGAATTTTTTTAACTGAGTTGAGTGAAAAGTTTAGGAGTTCATCTAGAACTTTGAAAACGGTAGAATTTATCTTAGTTCCTGGTAATCATGATTGTAATTTTAGTGAAAAGGATGCCGTTCGAGAAACACTTTTATCGCAACCTTTAGGAGACGATACGGACAGCCAAATTATTGAACAATGTTTGAGTGTTCAACATGAGTATTGGGAATTTTATAAAAGTTTTTTAGATAAAGAAAAATTTGATATTTCTTCTCAAATCACCTTTAAAATAAAACTTGATAAGGATATCATTTTTAACTGTTATAATACAAGTTGGGGTTCTAAAATCGATGAGAAAGTTGGTTCACTGACAATACCAGAGTCATCATTTTTGAATAAGGAGTCACAGTCTAAAACTTCTCTAGTAATATCAGTATTTCACCATCCAACAAATTGGCTTTCTCCCAACACGGATAACAATAACAAGAAAAGTTTTGAGTCATTATTACTAGGGAGTTCTAGTTTAGTATTATGTGGTCATGAGCATACTGGTTCAAAAAACATTACCAATTCTTTGGTCAGTAAGGATGGCTTTATTTATGTCGAGGGTAAAGCATTGCAAAATAGATATGATCAGACATCTGGGTTCAATCTTTTTTTGATTGATACAGAAGATAACTGCATTAACACTTCAGAATTCACATGGAGAAATAGTATGTTTATCACGGATAAACCTTTAAAGTTTAGTATTTCTGAAAAACAGAAAGGACTTCTTATTGATGATAAATTTAATAGAGATTTAAACAGTTTATCTGTTCCAATAAAAAAAACGAGTAACAAAACGCTCTATCTAACTGACGTCTTTGTCTATCCTGATTTAGAACTTATTTCTGAGTCGACTAAGAATCCTAAATATGTTGATTCAAAATCCATATTGGATGATTACATAGATAAAAAAGTAATCATAGAAGGTGATAGTCAGTCCGGCAAAACTTCTCTTCTGAAAAAATATTTTCTTGATTTTTATTCCTACAACAATTTTCCTTTACTAATATCCGGAAAAAGTATAAAAAACTTTGATCTTGATTCTATTTTACGAAAAGCCGTGAAAATCCAATATGGACGGGGTACTCAAATTTATGAAAGTTTCGTTCAGACTGATAGATCAAAAAAAATATTATTGATTGAAAACTTTGATAAATCGAACTTGAATTCGTCGGCAAAGGAAACTCTCTTGAAAAAGTTTGACCCCTTATTTGCCACTATTATCGTCTCTACAGGAGAGGCTGTAAAGGTTAATCAAATTACAGAAAATGAAAAAGTTTATTCTGATTATGACCATTTTAAGATTATACCGCTAGGGTATTTGAAGAGAAATATGTTGATAGAAAAATGGATAAGAATTGGTAAGAATGAGCTAACCTTAAAAGAGGAAGAGATTATGAGAAATGTCAAAATCACATTTGACACAATCACTAATCTATTAGGTGAACAACTTATACCTTCCCACCCCTTTTTTATCTTAACACTTTTACAAAGCCTTGAAAATCAAATTTCCTCGTATGATGTAGCACCAACCTCGTATGCATATTGTTATCATAGTTTAATACATGTTAGTCTTTTAAGACAGAGCGTCCCTAATGACAAAATTGGAAGTGTTTTCAATTTTTTGACAGAATTATCATTTTGGATGTACGAGGGAGAAAAAAGTACTATTTCTAAGGTCAAATTGCAGGAATTCTACGCTAATTACACTGATAAATATGTTTTTTATTATGGTTTTCAGGATATTTTGTCGATTTTAACTGAAGCTGTTATATTGAGCGACGATGAGAATAATTATAATTTTAGTTATAAATATTTAGCGTATTACCTAACGGCTAAGAAAATATCAACAATATTGACATCTGTCAAAGGAAAAACTATAGTTAATAGCCTAATCTATAATTTAAATAATGAAATGAATGCTAATATATTAGTATTCCTTACTCATCATACTAAAGATAATAACCTTCTTGAGGAAATATTATTCAAAAGTATGTTGCCTTTCGAAGACTTCAAACCTATAACATTAGAGACTGATGACTCATTTTTCAAGTTTTTATCCAATTTTGTGAGTACGATCGAAGAAAATATTTTGCCAGAAAGTACTAACCCTGCAAAAAATCGGGAAAAAGATTTAATTCAAAAAGATAAACTTCAAATTAAAAGACAATCCAGTAAATCGGAGGATGATTCTGAGGAAATAAGTTCTTCTGATCTTGTTGAAAATTTTAAGGTCATTAAAATTTTAGGGCAAATAATTAAAAATCAACACGGGAACTTTGAAAAAGAAAAACTAATATCAATGCTAGAAGCTGCCTATAATGCTTGCTTCAGATCAATTGATCATTTATCAACAGTTTTGGAATCAGATCGGGAAGAAGTAATCGAGGCTTTTTTAGAAAAGCATAGCAAGGACAAAAAAGAAATTACGATTAGAGATAAAGAAATTTTGAAATCAAAGATTTCAGGATTTCTTTATTATATTGGTTATAGATTGTGTTTGGGTTCGTTTGCAAATTTATCTCTTGCAGTAGGGACTCAAAACATCGACGATATTTACGACCAAGTAGCCAAAAGAATAAATTCTCCCGCAGCAAAATTAATAACGTTTAATATTAAAACTTACTATGGTAAACTGAGTATTCCTGAATTAATCAGAATGAAAGAAGATTTTAAGGGTAATCCAGTAGCCCTTCATATGTTGACATCTCGGGTTTATAGTTATCTTTATAATAATTATGTAAACTATGAAAAGCGTAGTAAAATCGCGAATATTTTAGAACTAAAATCACTTCCGATTGCTAAAAAGGGTAAGTAATATTTAACTGTCAAAATGTCAATGTAACGGACAAAATTTTAGATATTAGCTTATGCATAGACGTTTTTTTTCTCTTTTCTTTGTTCTATTTACACTTCAGATTTCAGCTTCCTCCATACTTATTCCTATGGATGCGGATACGCAAAAGAACCATTTAAAGGCCTATGGGATTACCTATTGGATGCTTTCTAAGCAACAGAAAGTACAATGGCTTTTAAATTACCGTGGTGGTTCTTTTTTATTGCCCGATGGCGATAGTGTGCGCAAGGAATGTCAAATACGGGGAGTTTCCTTTGAGGTAATTTCCGATAGTGAAGCCAACCGTATATTAGATGAAATAAGTAGTCCTTCTAAAAATCAAGACGCGGTAATATTAGAAAAAGCACCCAAAATAGCGGTCTACTCGCCTAAGGGAAACCAACCTTGGGACGATGCGGTAACCATGGCCCTTACCTATGCAGAGATTCCATATGTAACGGTTTATGATGAGGAGGTCTTGGATGATAAGTTGGCCTTGTACGATTGGTTGCACCTACATCATGAGGATTTCACGGGGCAATACGGTAAGTTTTATGGTGCATATAGGGCTACCCCTTGGTACATCGATAGTAAGAAAGAGTCTGAGAAATTGGCACGTAAGCTTGGTTACGATAAAGTTTCGGAAGAAAAGGGGGCGGTTGCCCTAAAAATTAGAAACTATGTCATAGGTGGCGGATTTATGTTCGCTATGTGTTCGGCTACGGATAGCTTTGATATTGCCTTAGCGGCGGACGGTGTTGATATTTGCGAGCCAATGTTCGATGGTGATGCATCGGACCCTAACTATCAAGCTAGTTTAGACTTTAATAACACTTTTGCCTTTAAGGATTTTATATTGGAGCGGAGCCCTTTAAAATACGAGTTTTCTTCTATAGATATGACTTCTAAAAGGGGTAACGTACCCAAAGAATCCGATTACTTCTCTTTGATGGATTTCTCTGCGAAGTGGGACCCTGTTCCGACTATGCTCTGTCAAAACCATACCGCTTTGGTCAAAGGTTTTATGGGGCAAACCACGGCATTTAATAGAAACCAATTAAAGCCCACCGTATTGGTGCTTGGTGAAAACAAACTGAACGAGGAGGCAAGGTACATCCATGGAATAAAGGGAAAAGGTTTTTTTACGTTCTATGGAGGCCATGACCCGGAGGACTATCAGCATAGGGTAGGGGACCCTAAAACAGAATTGGAACTACATCCCACTTCTCCAGGATATAGACTTATTTTGAACAATGTCTTGTTCCCAGCGGCAAAAAAGAAAAAACAAAAGACCTAGCGCTTTTGTGCTACAAGTTGTTCCAAAATGCGCTCTACTCCCAATGCATCATTGCTGGCAGTTTGGTAGTTAGCAGCTTGTTTTACATTGTCGTGGGCGTTTTCCATGGCAAAACTAAAATCTGCAAGCCCCAACATTTCCAAATCATTGTTATAATCACCAAAGACCATAGTTTCAGCTGGTGAAATCCCATAAATTTCTTGTAGTTTTTCAACGGCAAAGCCCTTATTGGCGTTAGGGCTAGAGATATCTACCCAATTGGGTCCAGAGACTTTTACCTTTAAATCAACCTCTAAATGTTGCACATGGGGGTAGATAAATGCCTCGGAACTTTCAAAATGATAGATTGCCGTCTTTATGATCTCCTCATCAACTCCGTTTAAATCGTCCACGATGTTAAAAGCGGAATAATATTGCCTTAAAAGGGCTGTAAATTCTTCAGATTCCCCGGTAAGATAAGCACTTCTTTTCCCGCACAAAACGGTATGTACGTTAGAAACTTCGGAAAGTACCTTTAAGATTTTTTGTTGTTGTGATTTTGGTAGGTGCGTACTCAGTACCTCTTCATTTTTTCGCATTACGAAACCTCCGTTTTCAGCAACCACAATAATATCGTTCTTAATGGTGTGTAGCTTGTCAAGAATACTATTATATTGTCTTCCACTGGCCGCAACGAAGAGCACATTATGCTCCTTTAGCGCTTCAAAAAGCTCAAAGAAGCGATGACTCATTTCATGTTGGGAATTTAATAATGTCCCATCCATATCGGAAACGACCATTTTTACCTTGGATAAGTTCATGGGGTGATATATTTGAGGTCAAAGGTATTTCAATACGCACAATATCTTTGCCTTTGTTTTAAAGTTTTACCTTTATTTAATAATAGACAAGTATGCACTGGTATCAGAAAGAATTTAAACTTAAACCCTTTAAAAGGGGATTTCATATTATAACGGAGATTGTTTTAAAGGAGATTCCCGAGATAGATAAAATAGAGGCGGGAATGTTGCAGGTATTTATAAAACATACTTCTGCTAGTTTAACCATAAATGAAAATGCGGACCCCACGGTTCGGGTGGATTTTGAAAGTCATTTGAATACAATGGTTCCGGAAAATGCACCTTATTATATTCATACCTACGAGGGTGCTGATGATATGCCGGCACATATAAAAGCCGCTTTGATGGGTGCTTCGGTGCAGATACCAATTACAAATGGCAGGCTTAATCTAGGGATTTGGCAAGGAATCTATCTATGTGAACACCGAAACAATGCATCTGGCAGAAGCCTGGTAGTCACCGCCTTTGGAAATTGATTTGCCCTGAGCTATAAAATTATGTTTAGGATATAACACAAAAAATCCGACTCGTTAGAATCGGATTTTTATAAGTGAGATAATTTATTTTTTACTTTACTTGATCTACAACTGCTTTAAAAGCATCTGGGTGGTTCATCGCTAAATCTGCTAGTACTTTTCTATTAAGTTCTATATTGTTAGCTTTTACTTTCCCCATAAATTGAGAGTAAGACATTCCGTGTAACCTAGCACCCGCATTGATACGTGTTATCCATAGTGCACGAAACGTTCTTTTCTTGTTTCTACGGTCTCTGTAAGCGTATAACATCGCTTTTTCAACCGCATTTTTAGCTACTGTCCAGACGTTTTTACGTCTTCCAAAGTATCCTTTGGCTTGCTTCATCACCTTTTTTCTTCTGGCTCTTGAAGCTACTGCATTTACTGATCTTGGCATTTCTTTTAATTTTTTTGTAGTAGGCGGTCAAAATTGACACTTTGTTTTAAGCCTAACTCCATGGTTAATAAATTTACCTGTTAGAGGACAATTATTTTAATCTTAATTGCTCTTTAATACTGTTTACATCGTGCTGATGTACTAAAGTATCATGTGTTAAAGCAAGCTTACGCTTTTTAGACTTCTTCGTAAGAATGTGGCTTTTAAAAGCGTGCTTTCTTTTGATTTTACCTGTACCGGTAAGCTTGAATCGCTTTTTGGCACTGGATTTTGTTTTCTGCTTAGGCATTTTCTCCTATTTTAAGTATTAATCTCACTTGTGTATGCTGAATATGTCCACTTAAAGGCAAACAAAATTCAGTATTTTATATAATCGGCTTACCGTTTAAGATTGGCCGAACCATCGGTCGCAGAGCGAAGCCGAAGGTGTTATTTACCTTTTGTCTTAGGAGCAATGAACATGGTCATTCGCTTACCCTCCAATTTTGGCATCTGTTCTACCTTCCCTAGTTCTTCTAATTCCGATGCCAATCGTAATAATAATATTTCTCCCTGATCCTTATAAACGATGGACCTTCCTTTAAAAAACACGTACGCTTTTAATTTTGCTCCGTCTTTAAGGAACTTTTCAGCATGCTTCTTTTTAAATTCATAATCGTGATCGTCCGTATTTGGACCAAAACGTATTTCTTTTACGACAACTTTAGAGGCTTTGGCTTTCATTGCCTTATCCCTTTTCTTTTGTTCGTACAAGAATTTCTTATAATCGATAATCTTACAGACCGGAGGTTTAGCTTTGGGAGATATTTCTACCAAATCCAATTCCAGTTCTTTAGATATGTCCAGTGCCTTCCTAATAGGATAAACACCAACTTCTACATTGTCACCAACCAACCTTACTTCTGGAGCAAGTATTTTTTCATTGATATTATGGGGATTTTTGTTTTCCCTTCTTGGTTGGGGTCTAAATCTTTTACGTATTGCTATGACTTCATATTTTTAGTTAAACTTAATTTTTTAAAACGACTTTAAAGTACTATTTATTTCCTTAGTTACCAAGTCTTTAAACTCTTCTATGGTAATGGCTCCTAAATCGTCTCCACCATGCCTTCTAACGGATATGGTATTTGCTTTTTCATCGTTTTCTCCGACTATCAGTATAAAGGGGATTTTATTCATCTCTGCCTCCCTGATTTTTTTGCCAACAGTCTCGTTCCTATTATCAATGAGGGCGCGAATTTCGCTATTTTCTAGGGATTTTAAAACTTTTTCCGCATATTTTTCATGTTTCTCACTTACGGGCAATACAATAGCTTGTTCAGGAATAAGCCACAGCGGGAAATTACCTCCCGTATGTTCTAGTAATAAAGCTATAAAACGCTCCATACTTCCAAAGGGTGCCCGGTGTATCATAATAGGCCTGTGTAGCTCATTGTCGCTCCCTTTGTAGGTCAGGTCAAAACGCTCTGGCAACGTATAATCTACTTGGATTGTGCCGAGCTGCCAGTTTCTTCCCAGCGCATCTTTGACCATGAAATCTAGCTTAGGGCCGTAAAACGCAGCTTCACCCTCTTCAATAACATAATCCAGTCCCTTCTCCTTGGCAGCATTGATAATGGCATTTTCTGCCTTTTCCCAATTTTCGACCGTTCCAATATACTTATCAGGGTTTTTAGGGTCTCTTATAGAAACCTGGGCGGTAAAATTATCAAAACCTAACGAACCTAGTACGTATAGAGATAAGTCAATCACGTTCATAAATTCTTGATCTACCTGATCTGGTGTACAGAAAATATGGGCGTCATCCTGGGTAAATCCTCTTACCCTTGTTAAGCCGTGCAATTCTCCACTCTGTTCGTATCTGTAGACCGTGCCAAATTCTGCAAAACGTTTGGGTAAGTCTTTATAGGAATGTGGCTTAAAATTGTAGACCTCACAATGATGGGGGCAATTCATTGGTTTTAATAGAAACTCCTCATCCATTTTAGGAGTTTTTATGGGCTGAAAACTATCTTCTCCATATTTAGCATAATGCCCTGAAGTAACGTAAAGTTCTTTTTGACCAATATGCGGGGTTACCACCATTTCGTAACCTGCTTTTTTCTGCGCTTTTTTCAAAAATCCTTCTAATCGTTCGCGTAATGCTGCACCTTTAGGAAGCCAAAGCGGAAGCCCTTGACCTACTTTCTGAGAAAAAGTAAAAAGCTCTAGTTCTTTCCCTAGTTTTCTATGGTCTCTTTTTTTAGCTTCTTCCAAAAGAGCAAGATATTCTGTCAGTTCTTTTTGCTTTGGGAACGAAATACCATAAATACGCGTCAATTGAGGTTTGTTTTCGTCCCCACGCCAGTAGGCACCAGCAACACTAAGGATTTTAATCGCCTTAACAATTCCGGTATTGGGGATGTGACCGCCTCGGCATAAATCCGTAAAGGTGTCATGGTCACAAAATGTAATCGTTCCGTCCTCAAGGTTTTCTATGAGCTCTATCTTGTATTCATTACCTTCTTCTCTGTAGAAATTAAGCGCATCTTCTTTCGTGACCGATTTCATTTTAAAATCGTGCTTACCACGGGCAATTTCCAGTGCTTTTTTCTCAATGGAAGGAAAATCTTTTTCTGAGATAGTTCCTTCCGGTAAATCTACATCGTAATAAAAGCCATTATCAATAGCCGGACCTATGGTTAGTTTCACTCCAGGATATAATTCCTCCAAGGCCTGCGCAACAATATGTGAGGAGGAGTGCCAAAAAGCAGTTTTGCCCTCTTTATCTTTCCAAGTATAAAGTACAAGAGATCCGTCCTCATGTAAAGGAGTGGAAGATTCGATGATAGCGGTATTAAATTTTGCTGAAATCACATTCCTTGCAAATCCCTCACTTATATTCTTGGCAATCTCCATCGGAGTGATACCTTTTTCAAATTCCCTAACGGAACCATCTGGTAGCGTTATTTTAATCATTATAATCGGTATAATATGTAATGGGCAAAGATAATGCGTAGTAGTTAGGCGCACAATATATTATGATGTTGTTTTTTCGAACGTTTATAAGCATCTGGATAGTTGCTCAAAAGAAGCCTTGATTCCTTTTGAAGAGTGAAGACCAGTGTTTTTGTAATGATGTCCATAATTTTCGTTAGTGAAGATTTGTGGGGATGGAAGTATTTTATTAAATTCAATGCCCATTTAGATTTTTTAATTTCTATAATGACCTAGGATTTAGAGCATTAAAAAAAAGAGAGAAAAAAAGTTTAAAAAAGATGTGAATTTTATTTTTAATTCAAAAAACACTCTTATATTTGCACCCGCTTTGAGAGATACTTGAAGTGCTAACGTGGAGACAGTGATGTTTTCGGAGCGTTAGGGGATTACAGGAGTTCATTGAAATATTGTGGAGAGAATAAGAGCTGAGTGGTGCCTTTCGGGGTTACCGTTTCGGTTTTTAGGTAGAGAAAAAGAATCAAGTGATTTCCCGAGGCCTTAGGGTTTCGGGAAGAATAGAATTAAATCGAGAGAATCGGGGCCGTGGACGGACGTTGGAATGGTTGGGACGAATATATACAGAACAACGATGAAGAGTTTGATCCTGGCTCAGGATGAACGCTAGCGGCAGGCCTAACACATGCAAGTCGAGGGGTAACAGGGAGTGCTTGCACTCCGCTGACGACCGGCGCACGGGTGCGCACCGCGTATGGAACCTACCTTCTACAGGGGAATAGCCTTTGGAAACGAAGATTAATGCCCCATTGTACCTTTTCACGGCATCGTGAAAGGGTTAAAGGCTTCGGCCGGTGGAAGATGGCCATGCGTCCCATTAGCTAGATGGTAAGGTAACGGCTTACCATGGCTACGATGGGTAGGGGCCCTGAGAGGGGGATCCCCCACACTGGTACTGAGACACGGACCAGACTCCTACGGGAGGCAGCAGTGAGGAATATTGGACAATGGAGGAGACTCTGATCCAGCCATGCCGCGTGCAGGAAGAATGCCCTATGGGTAGTAAACTGCTTTTATACGGGAAGAAAAAGGGCTACGTGTAGCTTGTTGACGGTACCGTAAGAATAAGGACCGGCTAACTCCGTGCCAGCAGCCGCGGTAATACGGAGGGTCCGAGCGTTATCCGGAATTATTGGGTTTAAAGGGTCCGTAGGCGGGCGATTAAGTCAGTGGTGAAAGTCTGCAGCTCAACTGTAGAATTGCCTTTGATACTGGTCGTCTTGAGTTATGGTGAAGTTGGCGGAATATGTAGTGTAGCGGTGAAATGCATAGATATTACATAGAACACCGATTGCGAAGGCAGCTGACTAACCATATACTGACGCTGATGGACGAAAGCGTGGGGAGCGAACAGGATTAGATACCCTGGTAGTCCACGCCGTAAACGATGGATACTAGCTGTCCGGCACCTTGAGTGCTGGGCGGCCAAGCGAAAGTGATAAGTATCCCACCTGGGGAGTACGTTCGCAAGAATGAAACTCAAAGGAATTGACGGGGGCCCGCACAAGCGGTGGAGCATGTGGTTTAATTCGATGATACGCGAGGAACCTTACCAGGGCTTAAATGCATATTGACAGGGGTAGAGATACCTTTTCCTTCGGGCAATTTGCAAGGTGCTGCATGGTTGTCGTCAGCTCGTGCCGTGAGGTGTCAGGTTAAGTCCTATAACGAGCGCAACCCCTACCGTTAGTTGCCAGCATGTCATGATGGGGACTCTAACGGGACTGCCGGTGCAAACCGTGAGGAAGGTGGGGATGACGTCAAATCATCACGGCCCTTACGTCCTGGGCCACACACGTGCTACAATGGCAGGTACAGAGAGCAGCCACGTCGCAAGGCGGAGCGAATCTACAAAACCTGTCACAGTTCGGATCGGGGTCTGCAACTCGACCCCGTGAAGCTGGAATCGCTAGTAATCGGATATCAGCCATGATCCGGTGAATACGTTCCCGGGCCTTGTACACACCGCCCGTCAAGCCATGGAAGCCGGGAGTGCCTGAAGTCCGTCACCGTAAGGAGCGGCCTAGGGCAAGATCGGTAACTAGGGCTAAGTCGTAACAAGGTAGCCGTACCGGAAGGTGCGGCTGGAACACCTCCTTTCTAGAGATTGTCCTTTAAGGACGGTCCCTGACCTTTTCGGAAGAAGTTCCCGGTCCCGTTTTTTCGATTTATAATTCGATTTTGACCATCACTATCTACAACAACTCCACAATTACGATATATAAGTAAATACGTTACATGCTTCCTAGGGAGCTGTAGTGTAGGGACAGTCCCATAGCTCAGCTGGTTAGAGCGCTACACTGATAATGTAGAGGTCGGCAGTTCGAGTCTGCCTGGGACTACTAATGGGCCCAAGGGTTTTTTAAGGGAGAACCGGGCAACGTTCATTGAGACTGAAATACTGAACAGGAAATTCTAGAAGTTGAGTGGTAGTTGTACTAACTACTAACTACTGATTGCTAACTACTAGTAATTGGGGGATTAGCTCAGCTGGCTAGAGCGCCTGCCTTGCACGCAGGAGGTCATCGGTTCGACTCCGATATTCTCCACGAATTCCCGCGCATGCGGGAAACTCCGAGGGATAGCACCGACCAAGGTCGGTACCTTGCCGAGGAGATGCCGGATCAAGTCCGGCATGAACGTTCATTGACATATTGGAACAGGATATACGACATTAGTGTCGTATATACCTAAAAAGAAAGAAACACGAATCTTGATCGTACGCCTTATGGTGTGCGATTACAGAAAAGAGTACGAATACATAATAAGTAAGCAAACAAGAAGGTTTGGCGACAAGCTGGAAAAGGGCGTATGGGGAATGCCTAGGCTCTCAGAGGCGAAGAAGGACGTGATAAGCTGCGAAAAGCTGCGGGGATCGGCACACACGATATGATCCGTAGATATCCGAATGGGGCAACCCGGCATATTGAAGATATGTCATGCGAAAGCAAGCAAACCCGGGGAACTGAAACATCTAAGTACCCGGAGGAGGAGAAAACAAAAGTGATTCCGATAGTAGCGGCGAGCGAAATCGGATTAGTCCAAACCGTTGTTGTTTCGGCAATAACGGGGTTGTAGGACCACGACATTCGATGAGTGACGAACTAGAACAAGTTGGAAAGCTTGGCCATAGACGGTGATAGCCCGGTATAGGTAAGGAACTTTCAGATAGTGGTATCCTGAGTAGTGCGGGGCACGTGAAACCCTGTATGAATCCGGCGGGACCATCCGCCAAGACTAAATACTCCTGAGAGACCGATAGTGAACCAGTACCGTGAGGGAAAGGTGAAAAGAACCGTGAATAACGGAGTGAAATAGATCCTGAAACCATACGCTTACAAGCGGTCGGAGCCCTTCGGGGTGACGGCGTGCCTTTTGCATAATGAGCCTACGAGTTACTTTTACTGGCAAGGTTAAGTTCTTCAGGAACGGAGCCGTAGCGAAAGCGAGTCTTAATAGGGCGCCATAGTCAGTAGTAGTAGACGCGAAACCGTGCGATCTACCCATGGGCAGGTTGAAGCTGTGGTAACACATAGTGGAGGACCGAACCCGTTGACGTTGAAAAGTCTTGGGATGACCTGTGGGTAGGGGTGAAAGGCCAATCAAGCTCGGAAATAGCTCGTACTCCCCGAAATGCATTTAGGTGCAGCGTGTAGATAGTTTCATAGAGGTAGAGCTACTGATTGGATGCGGGGGCTTCACCGCCTACCAATTCCTGACAAACTCCGAATACTATGAAATGTTTCTGCGCAGTGAGGGCATGGGTGCTAAGGTCCATGTCCGAGAGGGAAAGAACCCGGATCACCGGCTAAGGTCCCAAAGTATATACTAAGTTGATATAACGCGGTGGAACTGCATTGACAGCCAGGATGTTGGCTTGGAAGCAGCCATTCATTTAAAGAGTGCGTAACAGCTCACTGGTCGAGCGGTTCCGCATGGATAATGATCGGGCATAAGTATATCACCGAAGCCGTGACTTCTATTTATAGAGGGGTAGGGGAGCATTGTAGTGCCGTTGAAGGTGTACCTGCGAGGGATGCTGGAGGAGCTACAAACGAAAATGTAGGCATAAGTAACGATAATGCGGGCGAGAAACCCGCACGCCGAAAGACCAAGGTTTCCCCAGCTATGCTAATCAGCTGGGGGTCAGTCGGGACCTAACGCGAACCCGAAAGGGGTAGTGGATGGACAACGGGTTAATATTCCCGTACCTGCTCACGCTAAAAGTGACGGAGGCGAGAAGTTGGTGCGTACAGACGGAATTGTACGTTGAAGGGAGCGGTAACGCCCCGATAGTACACCGAGACTACGGTCAAGGTGATAATCCAGCGGATCGACTTCCAAGAAAAGCGAGTGAAGCAGCCCGTACCGTAAACCGACACAGGTGGTTGGGATGAGTATTCTAAGGCGCTCGAGAGATTCATGGCTAAGGAACTAGGCAAAATAGACCCGTAACTTCGGGAGAAGGGTCGCCCCCTGTATGGGGGGCCGCAGTGAAGAGGTCCAGGCGACTGTTTATCAAAAACACAGGGCTCTGCAAAATCGAGAGATGACGTATAGGGCCTGACACCTGCCCGGTGCTGGAAGGTTAAGAGGAGATGTTAGCTTCGGCGACGCATTGAATTGAAGCCCCAGTAAACGGCGGCCGTAACTATAACGGTCCTAAGGTAGCGAAATTCCTTGTCGGGTAAGTTCCGACCTGCACGAATGGTGCAACGATCTGGACACTGTCTCGGCCATGAGCTCGGTGAAATTGTAGTATCGGTGAAGATGCCGGTTACCCGCAGTGGGACGAAAAGACCCCGTGCACCTTTACTATAGCTTCGTATTGACTTCGGTCAAGCAATGTGTAGGATAGCTGGGAGACTTTGAAGCCGCATCGCCAGGTGTGGTGGAGTCATTGTTGAAATACCAGCCTTTGCTTGTCTGAAGCCTAACTCTCCAAGGAGAGAACAGTGCGTGGTGGGTAGTTTGACTGGGGTGGTCGCCTCCAAAAGAGTAACGGAGGCTTCTAAAGGTGCCCTCAATACGGTTGGCAATCGTGTGTAGAGTGCAATGGCACAAGGGCGCTTGACTGAGAGACATACAGGTCGACCAGGTTGGAAACAAGAGCATAGTGATCCGGTGGTTCCGCATGGAAGGGCCATCGCTCAAAGGATAAAAGGTACGCCGGGGATAACAGGCTGATCTCCCCCAAGAGCTCATATCGACGGGGGGGTTTGGCACCTCGATGTCGGCTCGTCACATCCTGGGGCTGGAGAAGGTCCCAAGGGTTGGGCTGTTCGCCCATTAAAGTGGCACGCGAGCTGGGTTCAGAACGTCGTGAGACAGTTCGGTCTCTATCTACTGCGGGCGTTAGAAATTTGAGTGGATCTGACCCTAGTACGAGAGGACCGGGTCGGACCGACCGCTGGTGCACCAGTTGTCCCGCCAGGGGCATTGCTGGGTAGCTATGTCGGGATCGGATAAGCGCTGAAAGCATATAAGCGCGAAACCGGCCACAAGATGAGATTTCTTTAAAGGGCCGTGGGAGATGACCACGTCGATAGGCTATAGGTGGAAGGGCGGTAACGTCCGTAGCCGAGTAGTACTAATTGCCCGTCAGGCTTGCGCACACGCATCCCCCGTCCCCGGACGGGGGTGCAACTCCTTTTTCGTCATTACTTATACGACCGTATCGCTTCGACGTAACGGATGCGACGTTACTTTCTTTTTGGGTACCTGTTCCTTTATTATGTCAAAGCCCCTCCGGGTTCCCCAAAGGGGAACATTTTACGGAAGTGCTTTAAAAACATTGCCCTTTTTTGCATCCCCCCTTCGGGGGGAACGAGGGGGGCTACAGTTTTAGGTGGCCATGGCGACGGGGCACACCCCTTACCATTCCGAACAGGGAAGTTAAGACCGTTTGCGCCGATGGTACTGCTATACCAAGTGGGAGAGTAGGTAGCCGCCTTACTTCGAAACCTCCTTCACTATAAGTGAAGGGGGTTTTTTTATGGGAAAGATGTATGTAAATACCTTTAATGGTATATTTATATCATAAATAAAATGATATGGTCAATAAAATATTCCTTTTAGTACTACTACTAATTTCAACTGTTACTTTTTCTCAAAACTCAAATCTTAAGGCCCTAGTAGGCGGAACCCTCATAGATGGTTATGGTTCTAAACCTATCGCCAATAGCGTTATAATTGTGGAGGGGGAAAAGATTAAAGCGGTAGGGACCACTACTACAGTTAAAATTCCAGATAATGCAGAAATAATATCTACAGAAGGTATGACCGTACTTCCAGGATTATGGGATATGCACGTGCATACCATGATTAACGGTCATGCGGACTATGCATACTGGGATAAAACCTATCCACCGTTGTTAGAAGATGTTATTATGCCGTCATCTGCAGAGCAACTATTAATGGCAGGTGTTACTAGTGCTCGTGACCTAGGGGCGCCCTTAGCGGAGAGTATTGCAGTAAGAGATGCTATTAATAATGGTGACATTCCCGGTGCTACGTTATACGTATCAGGTCCTTTCATTCAAAAGGAACCGTACCCTGGAACGGAAGATTTTAGATGGGGAGTTAACGGTCCTGATGATGCACGCAAAAAAATTAAAAAATTAGCAAAGGCTGGTGTGGATGTTGTTAAGTTGATTGACCAAGACCAAATGTCCATGGAGGAATTATCGGCTATAGTAGACGAGGCACATAAGAATAATTTGAAGGTCGTTGCACATGGCCATAGGCCTGAAGAAATACGAAGAGGACTTAAAGTAGGGGCAGATTGTTTTGAGCATACAGGTTTATCTTCTGCTCCCAGATATCCGGATGATATAATGGACATGATAAGGGAACGAACTGCTGATATGAGCTCAGGTCCTTTGTTTTGGTGTCCAACTGTAGAAGGGTTGTATAACTATGAATATACTAGGGACAATCCTGAAGTATTGGATAATGATTCTTGGCACAGAGGTCTGCCTGATACGGTGGTTACGGACATAAAAAATAGCATAAAGCATCCGGACCAGCTCCCTTATTTTCAATTAACACCTGTCAGAAAGCCTACTCTAAAAACTAAAATTCAACAATTACTTGACTCCGGGGTAGTACTCATGATAGGTACGGATAGTGGTATTCCTATGAAATTTCATAGTCAGTCTACTTGGAACGAGTTGGATGTTTGGGTAAATGAATTTGGGATAGACCCCATGTATGCCATACGAGCAGCAACGTATTGGCCTTCTTTATGGATGGGTGTTTCGGACGAAGTGGGAACGGTGACTCCTGGAAAATATGCAGATATCATAGCGGTCAAAGGAGACGTGCTAAGATATATAAGTCTTTTACAGGATGTGGATATTGTTATTAAACACGGGAAACAATATAAATGATGGATACAAGTATTCATTTAGATTAAATATAACCCCATAATTCCTAATGACTAAACCTACTGTTATTCAAAAAGAAGAAAGACTCAATACAATTTCTCATGTGATAGGTGCTTTGTTCGGGGTAATGGGATTTTATCTTTTATTAAATAAAAATTCTCATAAAACTGACTATGCAACTTTTAGCATTATAGTATATAGTTTCACTTTCATACTTATGTTTACGGCTTCCTCTCTTTATCATCAGGTTTCTTTTGCTCGTTTCAGAAACAGGCTGAGAATTCTGGACCATATCTGCATCTATCTTTTAATAGCAGGCACTTATACCCCTGTTGCTTTGATTACTTTGATTAACGGAAATGGTTGGGATATTTTTGTTTACGTCTGGTCCATTGCGGCTATTGGTGCCTTATTGAAATTATTCTTTACTGGAAAATATGAGTTTTTTTCATTACTCCTCTATTTGGCTATGGGTTGGTTAATTGTTTTGGACTTTCAAAATCTCTTAGAATATACCGAAAAATTTGGAATTAGGCTATTATTTATGGGAGGTGGATTCTATACTGCTGGAATTATTTTTTACGCTATAGATAAGATACCTTACAATCACTTTATTTGGCACTTATTTGTCCTTGCTGGAGCTGTAAGTCACTGGTTTTTTATATTCTTAGATGTGATATAGTGCAAAGAAAACAATACCTGTTTTATAGTAATGTGCCTTAAACAGGGAAGATTTAATTTGTTTTCTTAGTAGCGCACTATCAGTATAACATATGCTTCGCCTTATTTTAGTATGTCTTCGTAGGTTAAAAAGAAGTCTTCGAAGCTAATCATGGTATCTTGAAGAAAAATCATGGTTTCCTGCCAGGTGTTTTTATTATGAATAGAAACATTTTGTCGTTCTACATAGATACGAGAAATTTCCTTTTGGTTTTCTAAAAGGTAACAATCTTCGAAAATGGCGGTGGGCAGGTAGTCCGCTAGGAGTATACTTTTCAATGAATTTAGTTTTTCCCATATTTCAATGCGTTGTTCTAAATTACCAGTAACATCTAGCGAGACCATAGCGCTTTTTAAATTGAAATGAAATTTAAAATCCAAACCCTTCTTACCCGTTTTATAAAGAATCCATTTTCTAGGATAGGATTTTCCAAAGGCTATCCAAAACGCTTCTCTTAGTTTTCTAGATTCTTCTTTACTGAACATTTACAAAAAATATGCAATCACTATTCCTAATATGATTACCAATAATTTCCTAAGGTTAAACTTATGTCCTTCAGAACTTTCAAACAATATTACGGTAGAGATATGAAAAAACACGCCGATTGCCATGGCATTCAAATAAACGGAATAGTCCTCAATGAGAGCTATATTATCAGCTAAAAATGTTCCTAAGGGAGTCATGAAGGCAAAGATTACTATAAATAAACCGGCATAAAAGGTCTTAAGTTTAGAGCCCAAAAGGAACAGACTAAGTATAAGAGCAATGGGTATTTTATGAATTAAAATAGCGTATACCATTGTTTCATTTGTCAAGACGGGGACACCTTCTAAAAGCGAATGTAGCGAAAGACTTAGGAACAGGAGCCAAGGGAACACTTCACTCTGACTCGATAGGTGAACATGGCCGTGTTCCGCACCCTTGGAAAAGAATTCCAAAAAAATCTGTAGTAGGATACCGAGCATTATAAACACCCCAATTGTTTTGGTATCTGAGTTATCATAAACTTCTGGTAGCAGCTCAAAAATGGTAAGTGCCAATAGAAATGTACCGCTAAATGCGAGTAACAGTTTAAAATGCTCCTTATTCTTGGGCTTTAGTATTAGGACTAAAATAAAACTGAGAAGAACTCCAAGTACGGGTAATAGATATATCATTTATGATAGTAAGGTGATTAGAAAGGAATTGGTGTTTCTCCTTTTCGGCATCAAAATTAACGTATTTTTGTGGTAGGTTAAAAATAGCTGATGGGTAATAATTTTAGAATGGTGGCCAAGACCCTTTTCGGGTTTGAAGAAATCCTGGCAAAAGAATTGCGGAACCTTGGAGCGAGCAATGTAAAAGAGGGTGTGCGAAACGTAGCCTTTGAGGGTGATACTGGGTTCATGTACAAGGCCAATCTCTGTTTGCGGACGGCCATTAAAATAATTAAGCCCATAAATTCCTTTCAGGTGGGCAATGAGAAAGATTTATATCGAAAAATCTATGAAATGGACTGGACGGAATATCTTTCTGTTGAAGATACTTTTGCCATTGATTCTACGGTAAATTCTGAAGCTTTTACACACTCTTTATATGTATCCCAGAAAACGAAAGATGCTATTGTAGACAAGTTTAGGGATACGGAAGGGAAAAGACCCGATGTTGACGTTAAACATCCAGATTTGCGTATCAACATGCATATTCACAACAATACCTGCAATGTTTCTTTGGACAGTTCTGGAAGTTCCTTACATCATAGAGGTTATCGCATTTCTACCAATATAGCTCCTATCAATGAAGTTTTGGCTTCTGGTTTATTATTATTAAGTGGATGGGACGGACAGTGCGATTTTTTAGACCCCATGTGCGGCAGTGGTACCATGCTTACGGAGGCCGCTATGATTGCCTGTAATATTCCTGCGAACATCAATAGAAAGGGTTTCTCTTTTGAAAAATGGCCTGATTTTGACGAAGAGCTCTATGAAAAAATCATAGATTCAAGTTTAAAGAAGACGAGGGAATTCCATCATAAAATTACCGGTTATGATAAAGCACCCTCAGCTATTCGAAAAGCGCAGGAGAATATAGAAAATGCCAACCTAGAGGAATATATTACACTTAAAAGGGCTAATTTCTTTAAGACGGATAAAGAAGGTGAGCGCCCGTTGCACATGTGTTTTAATCCACCTTATGGGGAGCGGTTGGACCGTTCCGATTTAGACTCGGATTTTGATGTGGAGGAATTTTATACGGATATCGGAGATACTTTAAAACAGGGATATCCCGGAACTAATGCTTGGTTCATTACCTCTAATCTGCAGGCTTTAAAATTTGTGGGATTACGTCCTTCTAGAAAAATAAAAGTATTCAATAGTCATTTAGAATCGCGATTGGTACAGTATGTCATGTACGAGGGAAGTAAAAAAGCGAAATACAGCAAACAGGATTAAGGTATGACTTTGAAAAACAAGGCACTGTTATTTAACTTTATCGGATTCGCCGTACTTTTTCTCGTAGCTCGGTTTGCTCTGGCCTATTTTTTAGAACTCCATAGATTGTTACTTGCACTTTTATCAGCCGTTATCGCCACGGTATTGGCTCCTAAATTTGCCGTGGTACATGCCGAGGGTCGGCGTTTGGTGATCAAGTGGTTATTCTTAAAAGGTGTAAAAGAATTATAAGCTATTCTTCTTCGTTTTCAAGTTCCTCTATTTTTTTCTTTGCCCTGTTTTTCTTCTTATACAGAGGCAGAAAATAGGATATGGAATAGTTGTAACCTACACCAAATTTACTATCCCAGGTGACCTTATTAAATCCCGGAACCCATAAAAGAGGAAAGCGGCCATCCTGCGCATCTGTAAAAAGAAAACCCAAGCGTACACTTGCACCTAAAAAAATATTTGAAAATAATTCTATTTTAGTTCCGAATAGTGCTTCTATCCAGGCGGCATTGAGACCGCTAAACTGTTCTGGTTCATTTGAGCCTGGCGCAAAACCCTCGGGGTTCCAGTACCGGTTAGAGTCAAAAAGTTGATAATTGTTCAGAGTGTTCTCAAATGTGCTAAAGGCAAGTCTAGCTCCCATAAAAACTGAGTTCTGCTCTCCGTACCAGTTGGCATAGGTATTATTGTCCACTCCAATTTTTATATAGCTGCCCGATGTCGTAAAGTTGTAAAGGTCTTCTTGTTTTGTCCTTTTTTCGTTTCCAAGTTCAGCAGCAATGTATAGTTTTTGGGTAAGCCTATAATCGGCAACAATTTCAAAACCTGTATAATTATCATCTAAACTGGTTAAGATCAGCCGGCTTAAATCTATACCTGCCCGCAGACCATAGGATTGCTCGTACACCACAGTATCTTTTGGCTTTGTATCAATAGGTTTGCTCTGGCCAAAAACCGTTATAAAGCTGAAGAATAAAAAGGTGCTAATGAAAGATTTTGACATGTGTAGAGTCTGCGTTAATAATTTGGGTCTGCGTAATTTCTATTCCTTGTATCCAATTGTCCGCGTCCGTCGTTAAATTTGCATCTAGGTTATCATAATTGATAACAAAACCGCAGGCACGGGATTTAAAATCTTCTAATCTGGAATACGAAAAATTTACCGTATCAATATTCCCTGTTTCTGCGCCATTATCGTCCGAGGCAGAATTGGAAATGAGCAAGAAACTCGTGGTATCCTCGGCAGTCTTTAGAGGAATGGTTATGGTATTTAGACTAGACCTATCTGCAACCGTGTTTACGGTTACGGTTTGCCCTTGTCCTACGACTCTTAATGCCGTTACGTTCTTTAGTGCGGTAGTATCATCAATATTGTAGAATTCTATAACCATTAAAGGCGTATCTCCCTCCACACAAATGTCGTCTTTTTCGCAAGAAGCGAAAGCAATAAAACAAAGCAGCGTAAAAAAAGCTATTCTAAAAATTTTCATGCTATTTTTTCTTTTCTAAAAGTACAACATTTTCTACGTGGTGCGTTTGTGGGAACATATCCACGGGTTGCACTTTAGTTACATCATACAGCTCTTTCATGAGTGCCAAATCCCTAGCCTGTGTAGCAGAATTACAGCTTACGTAAACTATTTTGTTTGGGGCAATAGTTAGTATTTGTTGTACTACGTCTTTATGCATACCATCTCTGGGTGGATCAGTAATAATAACATCGGGAATACCATTTTCAGCGATAAACGTTTCATTAAAAACATTTTTCATATCACCCACGAAGAAATCTGCATTAGAAATATTATTTCGCTCTGCATTTTCTTTTGCATCCAAAATTGCTTCAGGAACCGCTTCTATACCCACTACTTTTTTGGCCTTTTTTGAGATGAACTGTGCTATAGTGCCTGTACCTGTGTACAGATCATAAACCAGTTCATCGCCCTTTAAGCTAGCAAAATCCCTAGTAATCTTATAAAGTTCGTAAGCCTGTTCCGAATTGGTCTGATAGAAAGACTTCGCATTTATCTTAAACCGTAAGCCTTCCATTTCCTCAAAAATATGGTCCCTTCCTTTATAACAGATAATATCTTGGTCGTAAATTGTATCGTTCTGTTTTTGGTTGATTACATAAAGTAACGCCGTTATTTGTGGAAAGGTCTGCGAAAGGTGATTCAAAAGCAGATTTCTTTTTGCTTCATTATCCTCATAAAACTGAATCAATACCATAATTTCTCCCGTAGAAGACGTGCGTATCATTAATGTACGCAACATCCCGTATTGATTTCTTGGATTAAAAAATGTAAGCCCTTTCTTTTGGGCAAAGTCCTTGGTTTCTAATCTAATGGCATTTGAAGGGTCCTCCTGTAGATGACATTTTTCGATGTCTAGAATTTTATCCCACATTCCGGGAATATGAAATCCAAGTGCATTCTTGTCTTCAAAAATAATATCCGACTGTAATTCCTCCAGTGTTAGCCATCTGCTGTCAGAAAAGGAGAATTCCATCTTGTTACGATAGAAGTATTTTTTTTCCGAACCTTTTATAGGTGTAATTACCGGAAGCTCCAAGTGACCTATTCTTTTTAGGTTGTTCTCAACCTCTTTTTGTTTGTAGAAGAGCTGATGTTCATAGCCCATATTCTGCCATTTACACCCACCACATACGCCAAAATGTTTGCATTCCGGTTGTACTCTTTTATCGGATTTGGTATGGAAGGCCGTGGCCGTTCCTTCAAAATATGCCTTTCGTTTTTTGGTCGTTTGGACATCAACAACATCACCAGGAACAGCATTGGTCAAGAAAATTACGCGTCCGTCAGGAGCTTTGCCTATAGTTTTTCCCTTAGCACCTGCATCCAGTACCTCAACATTTTCAAAAACCTGACGTCTCTTATTTTTTCGCATTGAACAAAAATAGCAATCACTCTAGATATGTAGCGGGTTTTAAGAGAATAATAACTCATAATTTAAGTTGTGCAATAACCTGATTTTAGATTTTTTAAAATAAAAATGGGAACGCTTATAAAGCGTTCCCAAAAAAACCTAACCTATTCCTTGTATATTATTTACTATTGAATTTTTCTAGAATTTTGCCCATTTGTTTACCCGCGGCTTCTCTACCTCCTAGTCCAAAGGATAGGGCTACCGTCACGGCTATGGTACCTAAGGTGATACCAAACGCCATGTTAATAATGTCATCCGCCATACCCATGGTCTTTAGGCCCATTGCCAAGAATATGGCTAATATTGCCGTTCGGATTATTGATGCCACAAAACCATTGGATTGATTTTTACCGAAGGCATTTTTAGCCATGATACTTACCCAATTACCAATGAGAATAATAACGAGTCCAAATAAAATTTTACCCGATAAAGCAGTAACCGTTTGTATAATCTCGGTGAGTTGAGCAAATTCTAATTTTTCCAATGCTGTCAACAGGCCAAAAATAATGATGAAAAAGTAAGCAATGTTGGCTATAGTTTTAGATAAGTTCGTATTTTTTGTCATATCTCCTAAGTGAAGTTGACCAACTAGTTTATTCAAATTCATTTTATCCAAAATGTCTCTAACCATCTGTGAGATAAACTTTCCACCAACGACAAATAGAATTAAGATAAATGCGGCTAAAAGCACCTTGGGGACCGCACTGAAGAATTGTGTAAGTATTGCTGTTGCAGGCTCCGAAATGGTATCCATATTCAGGATATTCAATGCCGAGATAAGGAGCGGGATAAAGATAAATATGAATACTACTTTCTTAAGGATACCCACCAAATCAAAACCTTCTGAAATACCAAGTTTGGGAAGAAATGATTTAATGGTATCGCCAGAGAGACCTACAAGCTCAGAAACCATAGTGGCCAACATATAACCAATATAACCAACTAATCCGGCTCCGATTATATTTGGGATATAGGCCAGAAAGCCATTAAGTAGATTTTTTACTGGATCAAGAACGCTTTGCATACCTAACTTTTCAAGAACTAGGGTAAACACAAATATCATAGCTAAAAAATATACGAGCTTACCAATAAACTTGGATATCGTTATTTTATCACTTTTAATTCGTTCATCGATACCACTTTTTTTAATCAATCTGGTGATGATACGTTTTAGGAAACCTGCTATGAACCACCCTATAATCAATATTAATAGTGCTCCCAATGTGCTTGGCAAAAAATCTCCTGCTGAATTACTTATGCTATTAAGCATGTTTTGAAATACTTCCATCTTACTATTTTTAGTGTTAGTGTTTTAATTAGGACACCTAATTGATACAAAAGGTCACTACTATTGCAAAACTTCATAATCTCAAACCGTAGTGAGAAACATATTCTTAAGGTAAATTTTATTAATTTAGCAGCTCTACTAAGGATGATTTCTCTCCTACGCTGAATTTTCTCCCGACGGTTCGGGATTTGAAAGGATAAAGGTACAGAAGGAATGGTTATTTTATTTTAATTTAAATTTTATTAAAATGGCTGTTTTAGAACAATTAACATCGCAGCAAGCAATTGAATTAGAGAACAAACACGGGGCGCACAATTACCACCCACTGCCCGTAGTTTTAAGTAGAGGGGAAGGCGTTCATGTTTGGGACGTAGAGGGAAAAAAGTATTACGATTTTCTTTCGGCTTATTCAGCGGTAAACCAAGGACACTGTCACCCTAAAATAGTGGGAGCCATGACTAGGCAAGCAGAAACACTTTCATTGACTTCGAGGGCATTTTATAATGATATGTTGGGAAAATACGAGAAGTATGCCACCGAAACGTTTCATTTTGATAAGCTTTTGCCTATGAATACTGGCGCTGAAGCCGTGGAAACTGCACTGAAGATATGTAGAAAATGGGCTTACGAAAAGAAAGGTATTGCGGAAAACAATGCCCAAATCATCGTATGCGAAAATAATTTTCACGGGCGTACTACAACTATTATATCTTTCTCTAACGACCCTGTTGCACGTAAGAATTTTGGGCCGTATACGGACGGATTTATCAAGATTGCATATGACAATCTAGCTGCTCTTGAAGATACTCTAAAAAATAATCCGAACGTCGCAGGATTTTTGGTCGAACCTATACAGGGCGAAGCCGGTGTATATGTTCCATTTGAAGGATATTTAAGTAAAGCAAAGGCCCTTTGCGAAAAATATAACGTACTCTTCATTGCAGATGAAGTTCAGACCGGCATTGCTAGAACAGGACGTTTGTTGGCCACATGTGGTAATTGTTCCTGTAGCGACAAGCACTGTAGCGGAACTCCGGAGGTTAAACCGGATATTCTCATCCTTGGAAAAGCATTGTCCGGTGGGGCCTACCCTGTTTCTGCGGTTTTAGCCAATGACCCTGTAATGGAAGTGATTCGTCCTGGCAATCACGGAAGTACTTTTGGTGGCAACCCCATTGCCGCCGCTGTTGGTATGGCCGCTTTAGAAGTGGTAAAAGAAGAGGAGTTAGCACAGAACGCTTCTGAATTGGGAGAACTATTCAGGGAAGAACTAAATAAGTTTATCCCGTCTTGCGATTTGGTACTTAGTGTACGTGGAAAGGGACTTTTAAACGCTATCTTAATCAACGATACCGAGCAAAGTTCTACGGCATGGGATATTTGTATGGCTCTAAAGGAGAATGGGTTGTTGGCCAAGCCAACGCATGGAAACATTATTCGTTTTGCACCTCCTTTGGTGATGACCAAAGAGCAATTATTGGACTGTGTCGCCATTATCCAAAGGACATTGGAAGAGTTTAAATAAACGCTACAAGATATTTTATTTTGATTATAAAAAAAGTCCCGTTTCAAAACTGAAACGGGACTTTCTTATGATAATGGCATCAATAATTATTGAAAACCTCCTTCAGAAGCTGCGGAATATATGATGGCACCTAATGCGCCAAAATAAATTATCCCTAAGATAAGATACACCCCAGCAATACCTAAACCAATATAGGATAGAATCCTGCCAGTTTTAACATTGTCATATCCGGAGTAGGCCGCCCTATCCAATTGATACACTTGTTCAGCTTTCTTTGCACTACTTAGTCCTATAAAACTAAAGATAGCGCCAAAAGGGCCACAACAGAAAATAGTCAGGACTATGGATAGAATTCCGAATGTTAGGGCATTACTTGCTCCAGGAAGGGGTTGATTCATGAATTAATAGATTATTCTATTCCTAATTGTTCTAACATTTCTTGATTTTGTTCCATATAGGCTTCCCATCCGCCGATTGCGAAAATAGAATAAGCACTCCATAATAATGTCAGTACACCAATAACAAGACCAATTATAGCTATTATTTTAACTGTCTTTAAAGTGCTAAAATTAGAATAATCCTCTGGGTTTTGGCTATATAACTTGGTGTCTTTATTCACAAGAAATAATGCAATTCCAGAAAGTAGTATGCCACCTATTCCTGCACTAAAACAGCAACATATAAATGAAAGTATGCTTAATACCATGGCAATGGTAACGTTGGGTAATTTTTGTTGTTCCATAAATTAAAAGGTTTAGTTAAATGAATTTTAATATGTAATTGATTAATAAAGTGCCAACAGTGGCCACCATGAGTACTCGTGAAATTGTATTGGAGTTTTTAAAATTGAAAAATTTGTCTACCGCCAAAAAAATAAATAATAGTAACATGGGATAAATGGCCGGATACATTTCAAAAGCGGCCCCAAACTCTCCACGTACCAAATGTAGAAGTGATCTTTGAATACCGCATCCGGGACAATCGAAACCAAAAAGTTTTTTGGTAAAACAGGGTAGCATATAGTTTTCTATGCCTAGAAAAAAAATAAAAGCTAAATACCTCATTAGGTCATTCTCAAACTCAAGCGGAAAAATACCATTATTTTTGTGGAATTAAAATAAATTCATGTCAGATTTTCAAATAGGAGATAGGGTAGAGGCCATAGACGATGTCGTAAAGGGTTTTATTACTCAGATAGATGGTAATACCGTAACCGTGGATACCGATGACGGATTTCCCTTAAGTTTTGATAAAGAGGAGTTGGTTAAGATTGCCGATGATATTAAGGTCAGTAACTACGAAGTAGCACAAGTAAAAAAGGAAAAAGAAGAACCTAAAAAGAAAAGAGGACCAATACCAAAACCAAAAGAAAGGAATTTACCAAAAATGGAAGTGGACCTTCATATTAATCAATTGGTGAAAAATCCCAAGAATATGGGAAACTATGAAATGCTTAACCTACAAATGGATACCGCCAAAAGACAGTTAGATTTTGCGATAGCCAAACGCATTCAAAAAGTTGTATTTATTCACGGTGTAGGAGCAGGGGTCTTAAAAGAAGAATTGCAGTACCTCTTTAGAAAGTACGATAATATCAAATATTATGATGCCGATTATCAAAAATATGGGCTAGGTGCCACAGAGATATATATTTATCAGAATGCTTAGAAAACTGGGTTAAAGCGAAGTGGTTACGGTACCAAATTCGTTAATTTCTAGATTAGTGATTCTACTACCGTTTTCCGCTACAAACGAAATACCGCTGAGTCTTATGGTATGTACAAAAGTGTCTCCCTCACCAGCTACCGTGGTAATGAAAATTTGGCCGTCTTGGGCCGCTATCTCCTCTATAACGCTAGGTGTTAGCGGAGGTATCGCGTCACAGAAGTAATTGGTACTAACATTATCTGAAAAAATACGATATGTTATTTGAGTAGCGGAGGGTACTTGGCTTGTTATATCCGTAGTAGTTATTTCGTTTTTAAGTAGGTTACTTGGTAATTCAATAATCAATGCCTCATCACCATTAATTTTAAATAACAGATTTTCAGCATTTACGACCACGGTTTCGCAAAACTGAACCGTCTCAATACTATCAAAATCAACCGTTTCTATTTGAAGGTCACCGTCATTACAGGAAAATTGAATTAAAGCGATTGCCAAAAGCAGGTATTTCTTCATCCTTCAAATTTAAATTAAATATTACATATGCCTCTGACCATAGTCATTCATTTAAGTGCAAATTAACTTAATTTGGATTATTTTTGAGGATTATTTATTTCAGATTAGGTTATCATGAGAAATGTTTACTTAGACAATGCGGCTACCACTCAGGTTCGTGAGGAGGTAATCGTAAAAATGCAAGATGCACTGGCAAATTCCTATGGCAACCCGTCTTCTACACATAGTTACGGCAGAACTGCCAAAACGGCCATAGAGAGCGCGAGAAAGACCATTGCCAGGTACTTAAATGCCCAACCATCTGAGATAATTTTTACTTCTGGAGGTACGGAGGCCGATAATATGATTTTGAGGTGTGCCGTGGCGGATTTAGGAGTAAAGACTATTATTACTTCCAAAATTGAGCATCATGCGGTATTGCATACGGTAGAGGAATTGGCGCATAAAGGTCTTATCAATTTGTCCTTTGTGCAACTTGATGTGTTTGGCAATCCTGATATGAACCATTTGGAAACCTTGCTCAGAAAGGACGATTCAAAAAAAATGGTGAGCCTAATGCACGTAAATAATGAGATTGGTAATAAGATAGATATTGCTGCCATCACGAAACTGGCTAAAGCTCATGATGCATTAGTGCACTCGGATACGGTACAGTCCATTGGTCATTATCCATGGGATGTAAAGGATGTTGGGATTGACTTTATGGCTGCCGCCGCACATAAATTCCATGGGCCAAAAGGTATCGGTTTTGCCTTTATAAGGAAAAATTCCGGCCTTGGATGTATGATTTCAGGTGGTTCGCAAGAACGCGGTTACCGAGCAGGAACCGAATCCTTTCATAATATCGTAGGTCTAGAAGAGGCTTTTGTTAGGGCGTACGATAATTTGCAGGAAGAACAAAGCTATGTCAAAGGCCTTAAGAAGTATTTCATAGACACCATTAAAAATGAGATTCCAGAGGTGAAGTTCAACGGACATTCTGGAGATTTAGACAAAAGTACCTATACCTTGGTGAATGCTTGTTTGCCCATTAGTGCTGAAAAAGCACTCATGTTATTGTTTCATTTGGATATGAAGGGTATTGCTTGCTCTAAGGGCAGTGCTTGCCAGTCCGGGAGTGATAAAGGCTCTCACGTACTTTCCGAGATTCTTTCTGACGAGGATTTAAAAAAGCCGTCCCTACGTTTTTCATTTTCAAAATACAATACTAAAGAAGATATCGATTATACGGTAGGTGTGCTAAAGGAATTTACGCTTCAATAACTTAATTCTTATTTTTTCTGTCTTTTTTGCGCTCTCTTTCATAGGGGAATTTTCTTATGGCAAGTTTCATCATCCTATCAATAAGGTCGGTCGTGTTTTTTCCGGTTTTTTTGTTGATTTGCTTTTCGTACTTCCATAGCAATTTGCCAGTGTCCCCGTCACTAATTTTTACGCCGATACGTCCGTAATTGGCACCTCCGGAAAAATAATCGGTAAAACTGAACTCGGTAGGAACTCCTTTTGATAATAAAACATTGAGGTCCAAAGTTCCACTGATGATACCGTCCACGCCCAAAATCTCGCTCAATTGCTTAACGGTATACACATCTATATTTTGATAATTTATACCGTTTTGGCTCAGAATTGCTTTTGTGTTTTTTGTATTTTGAAATTCGACCGGTAGTTTTTTCTTTTTCTTGCGTTTAGAAAAATAGGTCTCAAAGGCATTTTGTACGGCATACCCCTCTTTTTCTTTTAATACCCCTAGTTCTTCCTTAGAAACCTGGTCTTTGAGGTCTAGGTTGGTCAAAAAGGGTAAAATGGCCAGGACTTCATGGTCATTGCTTAATTCATCAAATCTGGCACTTTCATAAATATTCTTTTGAGCGCTAAGGTTTAAGCTGGTTGCGAGAAGTATAAAAATTAAAATTCTAAGCATTTTTTTGGTTTAAAGACGTACTCTAAGTCTTAAGTTTAAAACTCTTGAGGTTAGGAAATTTGGTACGGCGAACTCGTTTTTACTGTCCACGTCCCTGACCCAAGTATTTGTGATAGCGTTCTGGTTATTGAAAAGATTAAAAATTTCAAAGCCTAAACTCAATTCTTTAAAGGAATGCAACCAATGGTTTTTAGCATAGGTTTTATCCTTTCCTGCAAAAATATAGGAAATTCCCAAATCAGCACGCCTATAGTCTCTTAATCTATTCTGAAAAAGATAGGGGTCGGCATTGTTCGGAGAACCACCGGGTACACCTGTCGTGTAGACCAGGTTTAAATACATCTTTAAATCTGGAATGGTGGCCACATAATCTTGAAAAAGGATGCCTATCTTAATTCTTTGGTCCGTTGGCCTCGCAATGAAACCTCTACCATTCCTATTTTCTTCGGTCTTTAGATACCCTAGACTTACCCAAGATTCCGTACCGGGTACAAATGCTCCATTAAGCCTTAGCTCTGCACCATAAACATAAGCGGTAGCATCATTGTCTGCAGCATATCGTATGCGAACATCTTCTAAGGTGTAGGCGTTTACATTGTCTAGATTTTTATAATAGCCTTCACTAATTAAGGTAAAGGGTCTATTCCACAATAGAAAACTATACTCATTTCCAAGAACAAAATGAAGCGATTTTTGAGCCTTTACATTGGGGTTTATGGTTCCCGTTAGGTCTCTTAACTCCCTGTAGAACGGCGGCTGATGGTATAAGCCTGTGGAAAACCGAAACAGCATATCTTTATCCCAATCGGGTTTTAATGCTATTTGTGCCCTTGGGCTGAATACTACTTGCGATACTTTCTCAACGTTGGTGCCGCTTACCGTCCAATAATGCGCACGAACACCTATATTATAGTAGAGGTCGTTTGTGTTCCATTTCTTTTGTGTTGCCATTTGGGCATAGCCAGAAAATCTATTTGTCTTTACAAAATTAGTGGCATTAAGACCTGTGAACGGTACCAATGGTGCATTAAAAGGTGTTTCTGGTTGATTGTTAACGAATGCAGGATTTATAGGGCGTACCGAAAACCCGGCGGAATCTATAAATTCAGATTCCCCTAATTGATCCCTGATATCCTCATGAGTGTATTTTAGGCCCCATTCTAAAACGGTATTCCCATTCTTATGAACACCCCTATGATTTATATTGAATATCAAGGCATCCAAATCATTTCTGGTTCTGTTGAATTGTGAGCCTATTCCCCTTGCATTTTGAATTTCGCCTAGGTTTTCACTACCTAAATTACTATTTACATCTCCCAATTCGTAAGAAGCTATTACATCGGAATATTCCTCCTCGGTCGTATGATATAAAGAAGTGATTAATTTTAGTGTGGTCTTATCATTTAAATAGTAATTACCCTTGACGGCACCTAAGGCAGTTGCGAATCTATTATTTTCTCTACCCTCATAAAAAACAACTAAAGCCCTAGGCTCATCAATAGTACCAAAATTTGTTTCTCTTTTCAAAGGTTCGTTTCGGTAATTGTTTACGGAAAGGTTTCCAAGGAAATTTAAATTGAACTTGTTGGAGATTCTGTAGGTTATGTAACTCTGCACATCCGTGAAAGAAGGATTTAAATTTGCCGTCGTTTGTTGCGAGTTAACTAAAAGACTATTGTTTCTATATCTAACGCCGGTAATACTGCTTAGTTTTTTATTTTTGGATATGGTTTCCAGACTGGCACTTGCTCCCAGTAAACTAAAATCTCCCTGAGCCGAGAACGTAACCGGATTCTTATACGTAATATCTAGCACGGAAGAAAGTTTGTCCCCATACTTGGCTTGAAAACCCCCAGCCGAAAATTTTACGTTCTGAACCAAATCACTGTTTACAAAACTTAAACCTTCTTGTTGTGCAGAGCGCACCAAAAAAGGACGGTACACTTCAATCTCATTGATGTAAACAAGGTTTTCATCATAATTACCTCCTCTAACAGCATATTGGGTACTTAATTCGTTATTCGAAGAGACACCAGGTAAGAGCTTCAAAATATTTTCCACACCTGCATTGGCACCTGGTATTTTCCTGATTTTTTCCGGTGAAATAGAGAGAATACCACTTGCTTCTTTTTCGCCTCGAGGGGTTACGGTAACACCATCGACCTGAATAACATCATTTCGTAATACCGGATTAAATTCATAGGTTTCGTTCGTAGTAAGAATTAAATTTTCTAACCTAACCTCTTTATGTCCTATATGGGTGAAAACGATGTCTGTTTCCGTGTCGGCAGTAATCTGAAGAATGTAAAAGCCATCTTTATCCGTAGTTGTACCCAATACCCCTGCAGAAATGTTAACATCTGTCAAGGGGACGTTACGTTCGTTTAGAACAATGCCCGTTATTGTAGCGTTCTGAGCCCTACCATTAAAATGGTAAGTTATAAAAAAAAGTAAAAATAATTTACAAAATCTCAAAAGGTCTAATTTCTATAGAAAGGCGCGGTGAGTGTATTTTGGTTACCTACATTATCTGTAACGGTAACTTTAAGAACGCATTGCTTTTTCCCTAATATCTTATCGTCAAAATTGTAGGTCAACGTATTCTTTTTAGGTTCATATTCCATGAGAATCCATTCGCCGTTTAAAGTGGCACTATACGTATCTATTCCACTTAAATCATCAGAAATGGAAACACTGAGGTATTTATAATTATTGAGCCACTGTTTTTCTTTAAAATTTTTGGTTTCGATTTTTGGTGCAACTGAATCTTTTGCCAAGGTGTATGTACCAAGATTACGAGTTCTTGCCGTAAAGGTGTTTCCACGCTTATACGTATTTAAATAGCTAGGCCTTAACTTACTATCCAGTCTTGCGATAAATAATTGTTTCCGTTCTTCCTCCGTGTATTTAGCGGCATCGAAAGTGATGGTGAAATTACGGTGGGCGGGAACGGTATTGGTATGTATTTTAACCGTATCTTCCCCTTTTTCAAGGTCTAGGTAAAAATCCTCGTAGAAAGTGTTGCTCGGGAAATAGACCTTTGCCGCGGTTAGGTCAAAGTTATTGGGTTTGTTGGCAACCACATAGTAGGGAGTTTTTTTCAGCTCTTTTTTAATTTTCACTTCAGATTTCTTTCCTTCTACGGGAACCACTAGCTTAACCTTATTGCCTTTTAAATCCTTAATCAGTAATTCTATAGTGTAGCTTAGCCCTTCCCTAATGGCTATCTCGCCCTTGTTATATATTTCGCTATAGATGCCTAAATTATTACCTGGAGATTTAAAACATTTTTGAATGCGTTGCCTATACTTTCCTAAATGATCATAATCTACCAAGGTGTTGATGTATCTTGTTTCTCCAAATGAAAAAGACTCAAAATCATATGCCGTATAGACCTTACCATTAACAGAAAGGGAAACGGAATAGACCCCATTTCTGTTCGCTGCCATATCCTGCCTATCAAAACCTATAAAACCAACTCCTATTTTTCCTATGGCCTCTACCTTGTCCGCTAGAAAACTACCATCCGGTTGTTTTGAAAAATTAACCTGAATTTTTTCCTGACTTTGATTTACTACTGATGTATTGGAAAGCGGATAGATAAATAATTTTTCCAATGTGGGATTCGTTGCATCGGCCACATCTAAACCGTAAAGTAAGGGATTTGTAGGCTTTTCAGAAATACTGCTTCTAATCTCAAAATGTAAGTGCGGCCCTGAAGAACCTCCCGTATTGCCACTGTAGGCTATAAGGTCGTCTTTGGAAACCTTAAGCTCGCCGTAATCGGGAAACACCTCTACTTCAAATGATTTTTTTCGATATTGAATTTTTCTAATGTAGGCTTCAATTTCGGGCGAAAACTTCTGGAGGTGTCCGTAAACAGATGTGTAACCGTTAGGATGCGCTATATAAAGAACTTTGCCATAACCCCATAAGGATACTTTTATTCGTGTAACCGTACCATCTCCTATGGCAAAAATAGGAAGCCCTTGACGTTGCTTTGTTTTAATATCGATTCCAGAGTGAAAATGATTGGAGCGCAACTCACCAAAGGTGCCCGCTAATATTATTGGGATATCCAAAGGTGACCTAAATGCATCTTGGGGATAATTTTCTTGGGCTTGTGATAAAATGCTCACTAATAGGAGTAATGCTAGGGTAATTTTCTTCATAGCTTTCTTTAGGTAATACGAAAATAATTAAACGCTATTAATTCTTGAAGATTGTTGTAGTCAATTTGTATGCCACACGTTTCCCCTGCGTTTTGTTTGATACGTATCTCGGTTCTAAAGATTATTCGCGAAAAGTATGGTTAAGTCTCTTACGAATGTTAACTTTGTGTATATCGCATGGAGTTTAAGTATGGGCGAATTGATTCAAATAGTAGATTCCTTAGAAAACAAGGTCAGTAAGTTACTTCATAAACTAGAAGTGCTCGGTGATGCAAACCGGAATCTGGAAAATGAATTGTTGATGATTAAATCCAAACAGGAAAACGCAAGTAAAACGGTGTCGGACTGGGAAGAGAAGTACAACTCGCTTAAACTTGCAAATTCCATGCTTGGCAGTAATACAAATAAGACAGAAGCAAAGCTTAAAATAAATACGTTAATACGGGAGTTAGATCATTGTATAGCACAACTTTCGGAGTAACGTTTTAAATACTATGTCAGAAAAGCTCAAAATAAAGCTTTCTATTGCAGATCGGGTATACCCGTTAACAATAGAGCCATCCCAAGAGGAGGGTTTAAGGAAAGCGGCCAAGAATATTGAACAGTTGGCCAAAAAATTTGAGCAGAATTATGCGGTTCGGGATAAGCAAGATGTTTTGGCGATGTGCGCCTTGCAATTTGCCTCTAAAATCGAACAGCGAGGTATAGAACAAACGGAAGGAACCAAAGAAGCCGAAGAGCGGTTAAAAGCGCTCGAGGAATTGGTAAATGCCAAGCTTGCTCCTTAAGAAATACGTTCTTTTAAATACATTAAGTTACTGCCCACATTGGTAATACCTTTTGACGAACTCAACATTAATTTGTTTAAAAAGGGTGAGTTTAGATTGTAAAAGCAGGCCTTCTCGTTTAAGGATCCTTGATCAGTCTGTTAGCCCTAAACCTGTTTTCTGGAGTTTGTACAAAACTTCTCCAATGTGGGCTTTTTTATATAAATATTTCAAACTATGGATAGTACAATGATAATTATAGCGGGTATTGTTGGTTTAGCAATAGGCTTTGCTATAGCAAAATTTATGGAGAAGGGTAAGGCGTCCAAAACCATTGCAAATGCAAAAAGAGATGCCAGTAGAATTCTTAAAGAGGCACAAACGGAAGGTGATAGCATAAAAAAGGATAAAATTTTTCAAGCAAAAGAGAAATTTTTAGAGTTGAAAGCGGAACATGAGAAAGTAATCATCAATAAGGACAAGAAGATCAGCGAGGCCGAAAAAAGGACTAGGGATAAAGAATCTCAGATTAGTAACGAGCTGGCAAAGAACAAAAAGCTAAACGCTCAGTTGGATAGTAGACTCAAGGATATAGAACAGCGGAAGGAATTCTATGAAAAGAAACAATCGGAGCTAGAAAAACTTCATAAAAGCCAAGTGCAGCAGTTAGAGGTAATTTCCGGATTGTCCGCTGACGATGCTAAGAACGAATTGGTAGAGAGTCTTCGGGAAACCGCAAAGACCGATGCCATGGGGTATGTACAGGCAACCATGGAGGAAGCCAAACTAACAGCCCAACAGGAGGCCCGTAAGATAGTTATCAATACCATACAGCGTATCGGTACCGAGGAAGCTGTTGAAAATTGTGTTTCTGTTTTTAATATTGAGTCCGATGATGTCAAGGGTAGAATTATAGGCAGGGAAGGAAGAAACATCAGAGCGCTGGAATCGGCCACAGGAGTAGAGATTATTGTGGATGATACACCAGAGGCAATTATATTATCTTGTTTTGATTCCGTGCGTAGAGAAGTAGCGCGTTTGTCTTTACATAAACTGGTTACCGATGGTAGAATTCACCCCGCAAGAATCGAAGAAATTGTAAAGAAGACAGAAAAGCAAATTGAAGCGGAAATCGTTGAAATAGGCAAAAGAACCGTAATAGACCTAGGTATTCATGGATTACATCCAGAATTAATCAAAGCGGTAGGTAGAATGAAATACCGTTCTTCTTACGGACAAAATCTATTACAGCACTCTAGGGAGGTGGCCAAGTTATGTGGGGTCATGGCTTCTGAGTTAGGGCTCAATCCAAAAATAGCCAAGCGAGCGGGACTACTTCACGATATCGGAAAAGTTCCTAATACGGAGGCCGAGGTAGAAACACCACACGCGATATTAGGAATGCAGTGGGCGGAGAAATTTGGAGAAAAACCAGAAGTCTGCAATGCCATAGGTGCTCACCACGATGAGATAGAGATGAAGACATTAATCTCTCCTATTGTTCAGGTTTGTGATGCTATTAGCGGAGCAAGACCCGGTGCAAGGAGACAAGTGCTAGATTCTTATATACAACGTCTTAAGGATCTGGAAGAAATAGCATTTGCATTCAGTGGCGTACAGAAGGCCTACGCTATTCAAGCCGGTAGAGAGCTTAGGGTCATTGTAGAAAGTGAAAAGGTTAGCGATGATAAAGCTTCGGAGCTTTCCTTTGAAATATCGCAAAAAATACAAACGGATATGACGTATCCGGGACAGGTTAAAGTTACCGTTATTAGAGAAACTCGTGCGGTTAATGTAGCGAAATAGACTTTAGAATATTTAAGTAAAAAGAGCTAGAAATAGCTCTTTTTTTTATGCTTTTTTTTTAGTTTGCTCAATCCAAAGGCTTAGGTCATTTTTTTCGGAAGTGGTTAGTTTTATTTTTTTTCCTTTGGGCATTTTCTTCTTTATGAACACCTGTTTGTTGATATCGTAAGCCAAGCTATCCATATTCTCAAAAGTAAAGATGTCCACTCTCTTTTTTATAGCATGGCAAACGTTACACTTGGTCTGTAAAACTCTGAAGGCCTTTTCTTTTTGAATTTTTTCCTGGTCAACTGGATTGTACTCATACGCTTTTGGTTCAATGTCCAATACACTTAAGACAAAAAGTGAAAGAATATAATACCTCATAGCAAACGTTTATTACTTTTTTAATTGGTAAGGACGAAGAAATCTTTTAAACCACTTAAGATACTTTGCACTGCATAAGAGGCAAGAATAAGCCCCATAATTTTACTGATGACCGTAATTCCGTATTCTCCTATTTTTTCCTGAACATAATTGGCAGCAAGCAGTAACAAGCTGGTTAGACCAATCACTACCAACACCAGAGCACTTGTCAGGGCTTGTTGTTCTATGCCATAGACATGATTATCGGTCATTAATACTACTGCCATTATAGCTCCTGGAGAGGCTATGGATGGGATGGCCACAGGAAATATGGTTACATGCTTATAATCAGAAATAAGATGCTTTTCCGTTTCTGGTTTTCCGTCACCAAAAATCATGGTCAGCGCGAAGAGAAATAGAATAACACCACCTGATATCTGAAAGGCATCCAAAGAAATATCCATTCCTTCCAAAATCAATTGCCCTATCACGATAAAGAAAAGTAAAATAAAGAATGCTACAATAGAGGCCCTTATGGCTATTTTCTTTTTATGGGCCTTATCAAAGTGTTTGGTGGCCTCCAAATAGACAGGTACCGAGCCTAAGGGGTCTATAACTGCGATTAAAAATAGAATAGTGGTAAAAATCTCCGTCATGTTATTCTATTCTCTTTCCTTGTGTCGTAAAGGATAATCCCTGCTGTCCGTAGGTAGATATCATCACGGCTTCAAAAAGTGGGGTCGTGGTTGATTTCTTCTTTCCCCACTCGAAAATAAAATTGGCGCCCGTGCCACCTTTTTTGTCGAATTCTGCTATTACAATTTCCAAGGTTTCCATTTTATCCAAAGCAATGGGTTGGTCTACATAAGAATGGATAGCATTACCTTTTGTATCAAAGTAATCTGCCTTTATAAGATATATTGGTTCCGTTTCACTCGTATTCCGGATACTTACGGTCGCTGTTAAGTCTAGTGCGGTATGTTCTGTATAGCTATAGACCTGAGAATATATGGAAAGGTAAGACTTGCCGTAATCTAGTGAGTCCGTTTTGGGAATAGTAACCTCCTTAGCGGACCAATCTATGGCTTTTAATACCTCTGTTTTCTTCTCAACGTTAGCGCAGCTCAGGATAGTTAGAACGAAAAGTAGACAACTAGCGTAAAATATAACTCTCATTGGATTTAAGATCATGACGGAATTTTACTAAATATAAATTATTCCTCTTCGTTAGCACTAGTACTTTCTTCCTCGGTTTCTTTATTCAGATTGTGCTCTAAGACATTCAACTTTTTAAGTTTTGCCTTCCATGAGGCCAGAGATTCCTTCTGAACTTCAACTTTCTTAATTACTTCCTGCACTATAGGATTGCTTTCGGAGGCATTGGAAAAAAACTGTAAATTGGTTTCCAATTGCCTTATCTCATTCTTGCTTTCATCTATTTTTTTACGAATAAAACTACGTTCATTTTGAATGGCCCTTTCTTGATTATCATCATTCTTTAGGCGCTGAATTTTGTTGCCGTACTTTAATAAATCTGCCTCTTGAGCGCTTACCCCTAATTTGTTGAAAAGGGCATCGATAATCCTATTAAATTTTTGATTGATACTTTTTTGCTTGTAAGGTACATGGCCATAAGTTTTCCACTCAGAAACAAATTCTTTAATGACCTTCAGGTCGTTTTCTTTTTTGCCACTCAACTGAAAATCCTTCAGGCGGGCCATACAGTCTTCTTTAAGCTTTAAATTCTCTTGCTCTTTTTTAAAGCCATCATTCTTTGTAGCATGCAATCGGTCAAAATAGTGATTACAAGCAGCCTTAAATTCTTTCCAAAGTTTGTCCGAGTACTTTCTCGGTACATGGCCAATTTTTTTCCACTCGCTCTGGATTCTTTTCATTTCTGCCGTAGCAACATCCCAATCATCACTTTCTTTTAAGGAGATTGCTGTTTCTAATAGAGCTCTTTTATTGTCCAGATTTTTCTGCTGTTCTTTCTTTAAGTTTTTATAAAAGGCGTTCTTTCCTTTATTAAAAGCTCTCACGGCATTTTTAAAGGAAGTCCACGTATTCTCGTTATCCTTTTGAGGTACCTTGCCCGCCTTAAAGAAAGACTCTCTAAGTTCCTCTAATTTTTTGATTTGCTGTTGGAGGGTGGCATGTTTGTCCGATACACTTTCAGATAGCGTAAGTATCTCCGCGATAATGGCATTCTTTGTTTCAAGATTCTGTTCGCTGATCTTGTCCAGTTCTTTAAAGTAACTTTGACGCCGTTCATGTATAGTCTTGGTGGCCGCGCTAAAACGCTCCCAAATTTCTTCCCTATGGTCCCTTCCAACGGGTCCAATGTCTTCTTTCCAGAGTTTATGCAGCACTTGTAGTTCCCTGAATGCCCTATTTAAATCGGGTTCTTCAGCTAGTGCCTCGGCTTGTTCCACAATCTTAAGTTTCTCTTCCAGATTATGTTTAAAATCTAAATCCCGAAGCTCACGATTTATGTGAAGAAAATCATAGAAAATTTCAATATGATGTTGGTACGTTTTCCATACATCGTTATAATTTGCTCTTGGAATTGGTCCCGCATTACGCCATTTTTCTTGAATATCCTTAAAATTCTTATAGGTGGTATTTATATCTTCCTCAACATTCACCAAACCTTTGACCTCTTCTATAAGCTCAAGTCTGTAGGCTAAGTTTTCCTTGTGACTCTTTTCCAGACTTTTATAATGTTGATTGCGCTTATCGCGATAATCATTATATACTTCGTTGAATTGTCTCTTGGTTACAGAATTATACCTGAAATCTATCTCATTGCCACCATTGGCCACAAAATCTTCTTTTTTCTGGTCAATGAATTCCTGATATTTCAAGTTGAATTCTTCGCGTATGCCATCAACATGTTTTTTGATGGCTTGCACCTTTTCATTCTTTACAAGTTTTTGAAGCTCTCCTACAAGATTTTCCATGGACATGGAATGATAGTCCAGTAGCGGAATTTCATGTCTTTTTCCTGTATCCTTATCCTCTGCATCTTCGGCATTGGTATCTTCAATTTCCTTGATTACATCAGGTTCCGAAGTTTGTTCCTCTTTATTGGCAACGACTTCTGTTTCCGTTTCTTTAACAGTCTCAACTAGAGTCGCTTTTTCGACATTGTTACCCTCAGGCGATACGTTTTCTTCTCCAACTATGGATTCAACTTTCTCCTCAGTCGGCGCAGTCTTTCCCTCCTCAGCAGTCTTCGCTGGGATTTTTTTATCCATTTCAGGAGTTTCTGGACTGGTTTCCGTTACCTCGTTATTGGGCTCTTTTTCTTTGTCTTCTGACATCTTCCATGATTAGGTTTTTACAAGATAGTAACAACCTTAGGAATGGCAAAGAATAAGCATCTTCTTTTTAGGCAGATGCCACCGACAAAATCCCATGTGTCAATACCAAAAAATTAGAAGTACCAGAGCGTTCACTGCCTACGGGATATCTATTGTTCTACTGTTGGGAGCGTTCGTTCCAAATTTCCCAAGCTTTCTCTGCTTGCAGCTCTAGCATGCGAAACCCGTTGCAAATTTGTGCCCCTTGCTTTTTCCCCTCGGTAAGGAACGCTGTTTGCTCTGGGTTATAGATAAGATCATATAGTAGATGCTTTTCGGAGATGCCAGAGTACGGAATTGCTGGTTTTGCTTTAATATCAGGGTATGTTCCAACGGGTGAGCAATTAATGATCAAAGCGTTTTCATTAATGATTTTTGGGTTTAAATCCTCATAACTTAAACCACTATTTTTTCCGGTTCTAGAAACAAATTTGAAGTTGATATGTAATTTTTTAAGTACGTAGGCAATCGCCTTTGATGCACCTCCCGTACCTAATATCAGAGCATTGTTATGATGATTTTTTAAGAAGGGTTCCAGCGACATTTGAAAACCGTAAGCATCAGTATTATAGCCCTTTAACCCTTTTTTGGTGATTTTAATAGTATTTACAGCACCTATTTCCTTTGCAGAATCGTCTAGAGCGTCTAAATACGGAATAACTGCTTCCTTGTACGGAATGGTCACATTTAGTCCTTTTAAGTATTGTGTATTAGCATATAGTGCGGAGAACTCTTCAATCGTATCCAAATCAAAGTTTTCATAACTATGATGAGGTAAGTCCAAGTTTTTAAATTTTTCTTCGAAATATCCTCTTGAAAAGGAGTAGGAAATAGCTTTACCTACCAACCCAAATTTAAACGGTTCTTTTTCTGTTTTTTCCATACCAATCTAGAAGTAATAAAATACTGATCCCTAAGATAACGAAGAATAGTGCCCACCACGTTTCCGTACTCGTAATAGTAGGCCAAAAACGTTCATAATTTGTAATTATCTCCTTTCCATTCGTGTCTAACACCAAATCACCGCTTTCGGTTGTTTTGAATATAGCTTTTTTCCATGGCCAAACCACGCCGAGAGATCCAGTTATGAATCCTAGAATTACGGCGGTGGTAACATGCTTAAAATGCTTTAAAACATAGCTTAGTATATGCGAAAGGCTAACAAGACCGGTAGCGGAACCTAGGGTAAAGACCACTAGGATTTTTAGTGTATGCATACGTTCCGTATTATCGGTAAAACTGAAATCTCCTAGTAGTATTTCTGAAAAAGTATCGTAAAGCGCGTTTACGGAATCTACTAAGAGCAGCACATAATTGCCAAGTAGAATTAATATAAATGAACCAGAAAGGCCAGGCAGTGCCATGCCTGAAACACTTATCATTCCGCAAAAAAAGATAAATAATAAATTATCATTTTCTTTCGCTGGACTCAAAAAGCTGATGGCGATACCAATGGCCAGTCCAATGACAGCCGCAAATAAGGTTTTCTTTTTCCAATGCGAGAAATCCTTTCCTATATAATAAATGGAGCCTAAAATCATTCCAAAGAAAGCAGACCAAACATAAAGCTCCTTTTGCTCCAAAAAATAGTCTAGCACCTTAGAGACACTGAAATAGCTTACCAACATACCAAATAGCAGCAGGCTTAAAAAAGGACCGTTGCAATACCTGTAAAAGCTTTTGAACCTTCCGTTGAATAGTAATTTAAAAGCTTTGATGTTAATTTTTTGAAGGGAATAGATAAACTCTTCGTAGAAACCACCCACAAAAGCGACAATACCGCCGGAAACTCCAGGTACTTTATTGGCAGCCCCCATACATAATCCTTTGACAACTAAGAAAATCTTATCGGTAAGGGAACGATGTTCATGCATTAAGCGAAGGTTCTTATTCTTTAGAAGCTACTTTTTCAAGTATAAAAATAAGAGAAAAACCTATGATAGCAGTAATTATAGCAAAGGTTAATTGATTATCGCTTTCAAAAGCAAACGGAGAAATATTTTCATCAATGATAATTTCTTTCTTTCCTATTTTAATCACCTCCAAAACTTTTTTCCAAGGCCAAATTTTATTCAAGGAACCTAGAATAAAACCGGTGAGAATAGCAAGTGTTGCATTCTTGTAGTGGGCGAACATCCATTTCAGGACCCTAGCGAAACTCAAAATTCCAAAGACCGCTCCCAATGCTACGACGATAACTATTTTAAAATCCTGATTATTAACCGCATCTAGGACGGTTTTATAGGAACCCAGAAGTACCAATATGAAAGAACCCGAAATTCCGGGCAGTACCATGGCGCAAATGGCCAAAGCTCCGGAAAAGAATAGGAATGGTAGGCTGTCCGTGTTCGCGGAGGGCGGTAGGGTGGTAATATAGTATGCGGTGATGGTACCTATGATGAACAGAGCTATGGACAAGAAATTCCATTTTTCAATAGCCTTTGCTACGAAAATGACGCTCGCTAAAACCAGCCCAAAAAAGAATGCCCAGACCGGTATGGGGTGGTTTTCTATAAGCCAGGAAATAACTTTGGATAATGATAGTATGCTCAACATCATACCCACGAACAGCGCTAATAGAAAGTTGCCGTTCAATTGGTTCCAAAACATCTTAAAACCATCATTTTTCAAGGTTTTGAACGCAGCAATATTTACATTGTTAATTGAGGATATGAACTCCTCGTAAATGCCGGTTACAAAGGCTATGGTACCGCCAGAAACGCCTGGCACTAACTCGGCAATGCCCATTGCCATTCCTTTTAAGGTGATGTATAGGTAATGGATAAATTTTCTTTCCCCCATAAATTTAGATACAAGAAATCAAGATGCTTTTTTGTGGTCGGCTAAGATAGTCTTAACCCAGTCAGAATTGGCGTATTCTGGGAATTGTTTGTAAAAAAGATGTAGCTTTTTAGCGCTCTTGTCCAACTTTAGGGCATCTAGCATAGTTATTCTCGCATTGATAAGGTCGTTTAAGACCAGTTGAAAACCAGCTATTTTATAGATGATCTTTAGATTCTCAGGATAAAATTCCTTGCCTTGCAAAAGAATTTGAATGGCCGCTTGGGTATCTCCACTAATTTGAACAATGTCCGCCCATTTTAACCAAGTATCCAACTCATAGTTTCCTAAATCTACAACTTGTTTAAAGGAAAAATCAGCTTGGTCATAATTCTTGAGCGCTACATGAATTCTTGCCGATTTCTTCCAATAATTAGGATTACCCCCGTCAATGTTCAACGCTTTGTTGATGTAGTATAAAGCTTTTTCGTACTTTCTTTTTCTGATATAAAAATCTGTAATGGCCAACCAGCCCTTGTCCAACAAAGGGTCTTCATGCACGGTTTGATAGAAATAGTATTTGGACATATCGTCATTACCAAGCTTTTCATAACATTTCCCTATTCTTAAAAAAGCGTGTGATGTTGGGTCTTCAATACTTACCGTAGTTTCATAATTTTCTATGGCATCTTCATATTTGCCCAGTTTTTCCAGTACTTTTCCCTTTTCAAAATAGGCTCCGATAAAAGAATCGTCAGAGATGATTGCAAAATCAAAAGCGGTCAGGGCTTCTTGGAACATTTCCTTTGCAAAATATTGTTTTCCTAATTGGTGCCATGCCACTTCGCAGTAAGGGCTAGCGTCCAGATAGTCGTTCAAATACAGTATAGCACCGTCATGATCTTCTAGAAACTCAAAACAATAAATGACATTATAGAGCGAGGAGTAGTCTTGATTGTCAAAGGCTACACAGCGCATAAAGCTCTCTTTGGCCAACTTAAAATCGTCTAGGAAAAGATACTCCATACCCATTAGGGAATGTATGTCGAAACTATTGGTGGAAAGCTCCAATGCTTTCTGTAGTAAATGTATAGCACCTTGGTGGTTATCTTTTTTTGATAGGATATTTGCACGTTGAATATAAATCTCTTCGTTATGAGCATCTATATTCTGTAATTCGTCAAGATGTTTTTCGGCTGCCTCCAAATTGTTCTCAAAGACCATTACTTCAACGTTAAGAAGCTTCAGTTCAATAGAGGCGGGGTGTTGTTGAAGTCCAATTTTAATTCCCTTCTTCGCAAGGGATATCTTACCATTGTTCAAGTAATGATGAATAATATCTTCGAAATCTTCCGCATCAAAGAAGTAGACATCATCTGTCTTAAGCATTGATTCAAACTTGGTTATGGGCTTGTCCGGTCTTTCGTTAGATTCTAACGCCATAGGAACTCTTTGGTTAAACTATGGATTTAAAAGTAAGTCTTTGAGACTATTTTTATATCCAATCGCATCCTATATTATTAACAAATTAGTTAACAAATTATTGTTGCAATTCTTCCAATATGGCTAGAATCATAAGACAACCTTTCTCAATTTCTTCTTCGGAAATGGTTAAAGGAGGGGATATCCGTACGGCTTTGGATTCAAATAGCAACCAAAAGAGAATGAGGCCTCTTTCTTTTGCCTTGAGCACGAGTTCATTGGCCAAACCTTCATTTTCCATGATTAAGGCCAGCATTAAACCATTACCTCTTATCTCCTTTATAAAGGGATGTGTTAACAGATGTCTAAATAGTTTTTCTTTGGCCGCAATGGCATCTATTAAGCTGGTATTAACGAGTTCCTGTAGGGTGGCCAAACAGGCCGCGGCTATAACTGGATTTCCTCCAAAGGTGGTTATGTGTCCTAATCTAGGGCTATTTTGTAACGACTTCATAATAGGGCCGTCGGTTGTAAATGCTCCTACCGGCATGCCTGAAGCCATACCTTTACCCATTACCAAGATATCCGGAATGCAATTGTAGTGTTCAAAGGCAAAAAGTTTTCCTGTGCGCCCAAAACCGGGTTGTATTTCATCCAATATTAGCAATGTTCCCATTTCGGTACAGCGTTTCCGTACTTTCTCTAAATAATGGCTCCTTGGAACTATGAATCCGGCCCCACCTTGGATAGTTTCGAGGATAACACAAGCTGTTTTTTCCGTAATATGGTCTAGTTCCCGCTCTATGTTGAAGTGTATAAAGGAAACATCTGGTATTAGTGGCCTAAATGCGCTTTTCCGTTCTTCGTAGCCCATTAGACTTAAACTACCCATGGTATTCCCATGGTAGGCATTATGGGCAGCAATAACTTGAGTTCTACCGGTATATCGCCTGGCTAGTTTAACGGCTCCTTCAATAGCTTCGGTTCCCGAGTTGACCAGATACGTGGTATTCAAATTTTTGGGAAGTTTGGACGCCAAGAGTTTAGTATAATTTACCGCGGCGTCTTGGATATATTCGCCGTAAACCATTACGTGCATATACTTCTCTGCCTGTTCTTGCACGGCAGAAACCACCTTTGGATGGCAGTGCCCCAAACTACAGGCGGAAACGCCTGCTACAAAATCTAAATGGGGATTCCCTTCCTTATCATATATATAACTTCCTCTTGCGTGTGAAACTTCCATTCCCAAAGGATGGGGCGTAGTCTGGGCCTGATATTTTAGGAAATCTTTATTCATGAAAGTGCTACTTTACCTTTTGAGGTATTTTTTGTTTTTTGGGGTCGGTAGCTTTGTTGTTGGAAATGTTGTTTATAGGGTCGGATTCATTTTGACTGCGCTCTTTTTCTTCGGCATCGATATCTATAGGATTGTCTATACCTCTGATAACTACCAGTTCAATGTTGTTGTCATCCTCGTCGAAAATACCGTCCTTGGTTAGGATACGTTCGTCACCACGCCAAACAAAACCTTTTAAAATTCTACTATTTTCGGGTAAATCTTTTTCGGGAAATATATCACCGTCCGGGTTGGTGAAAAAAGTAAGGTCTTCTATGTCATTGTTTTCCATAGTAATACGGATGGAACTGCAAATGGTTTTATCTATCCCGATAAGCTCATCATCATCGTTATACATATAGTAAATTACTTCAGTATTTTTTATGAGGTCTATAAGCTTTAGTTCGTTTTCAATGAATTTACCGAAAAGGTCTTTACCTTTTGCCTGATTGTAACCTTCCATGCTCACACTATCCAAGGAGATGACAAAAGCGTTGTTCAGCACTTTAAGAGAGTCTAATTTTTCGGTTTCTAGATTAGATTTCAGGTGAATGCTGTCCCCTGTCATTTGATTAGGACCGTTCCAAATAATAGGGTTTTTAATAAGCTGGGTTATGCCGCTTAATTCCTCCGAGTGTATAGAATCGCACTTACCGCTCAAATCCTTCTTGAAGAACTTAGCATTTCTAAATGCCCGTAAGATTCTTGCCTCTGGTTTTCCGGTGATCATTAGGGTATCTCCATGAACATAAAGGGAGTCTAATTCCTGTACGGAAATGGAAACGGCTCTTTTTGTAGCGAATACGGAATCCTTGGCTTTATGCACTTCGGCATAATGCGCACGAATTATACCTTTGTTTATGGTATCGGTAACGGTGATGTTGTTGGTGGCCGATGCGAACTCTCTCGCTTTGTTGAAATAGACACTGTCCCCCTCCACGATTCTATTGTTATAGTCTATCCTTGTATTTTTGATGCCATATCCACTTTCTACTTTGGTATCATAGAAACCACGTTCACAATAAATGGTATAGGTTTCACCAACAATGGTAGAGGGACCGTACATGTAGGCATTTTTGGAGGTGGTATAATAGTCTAATTGTTCCGAATCCAAAATATATTCTGGATTTTTAATATGGACGCTATCTAGAAATTGATACTTTTTGAGTTCCATAAAGTATCTTCCAATTTTGCTTGTAAGGGTATTGGCAGAATCTATTACAGTGCCATTATCTTGATAGTACGCTTCTTGCTTTTCGCGGTCCATCCGTAGAGTGTCCGTACGTAGGGTCATATCAGAATTGGTAAGTACCACATTTCCCCAGGCCTTCGCTAGTTTTATATCACCCTTGTAGTCTATCCTTTCACTTACCATCTCCACGGAATCCCCCTGTTTTAGAAGCACGTTTCCTCTGGCCTCCAGTCTGTTTTCTTTTTGAAAAAATATGGCGATATCACACCACAAATCTGCCCCTTGGTGCTCAAACTGTACTTGTCTTTCGTCCTTGCTAAAAATAGATGCTCCTGGATATTCTTTTTCGTTCTTGGTGAAATTTGCTCCGTAAACGATATTGATTTGTTTCGGTTCTTCCGTATTTTCCTGACTATACACAGAAAAAGAAAAGAAAACCAGAAAGAGTTTAAATAGAAGTCCTCTCAAGATTTATTTTTTTTCAAAAATAGAATAATTTTGAGCAGTGCTATCTAATTTGGGATAGTTTTAATATGCGTTAGTGTATAGTTCTGGGTCTAAGATTTGGTTTGTAAACCGTACCGAAACCCGAGTTGTTGGGTTCAAACGGTTCATCTAGATGCACATTAGAACCATCTGAAGGAATTTCATGCGCTTTGTCCAAGGCCCAGAATATGCCGTTTAGTGCAATTTTGCGTACGATGGGGAGTTTAAAGTCATAGGGGTGCCCAAGCGTTGTAAAGAACACCTTGGCTTTTTTTCCGGACGACCCAGTGTAACTCTTGGTCCATGCTACCGGATTAGTCAGCGGAAATTCATCAAGCTTACCATCCATTTCATGTTTTGATTTTAGAGAATGCCCCTGTAAAATAGGTTTGGAATCCCCGAATAGTTTCCATGCACCACCATCTACATGATATAACCAGGAATAGGCTTTGAACGAATCAAAACCTCTTAAAATTGGGTGCTCTTTCGCTATAGCCGATATTCGGGTTACAGGAAATTTACCATCATCAAAATGTCCATGGTGCGTTATCCATTGCTGTCCAAAAACCATTGTTGGCCATTCATCGTTCCAATATTCAAGACTAGGGTCTTTATACTTGAAAGCATGCGTTGCGGTTCTGAAACCGACGATAGGCTTTCCTGATTCGGCATAGTTAACAATATAATCCCTTTCCTTTTTTGGCAAAGTTCTGTACCTCGTGAAAATGACCATGAGGTCGGCAGTTTCTAAGGCTTCTAGATTAGATATATGATTAGTGTTGTTAGGATTTATTATACCTGTGGAATCCAAGGCGTAACATACGGTCACTTTAGCGTTCAATTCTCTCTTTGCTAATTTGGCCAGCATAGGTAAGGATTCTTCAGAACGGTATTCCTCATCTCCACTAACAAAAACAATGTGTGGCGGAGTACTGGCTTTATTGTCGGTGTGCGTTTGCTTCTTACTTTTTTTCTCAGCACAACTAGCCATTGTAAGCAGTAGGCTAAGTAGTATTGTTATTTTGTTGCGTATCATTGTATCACTATTTTTCTAATGGATATTGCTTTAAAAGTTCATCCGGAGTATAGAAGCCTTTTTTGTCTTTGGTGGCATCCCTGATTTCCTTTACTTTTTCAGGGGCAATTACAGAGGCTCTATTGCCAAACGCATTTCTCACATAAGTAAGTACGGCGGCGATTTCCTCGTCGTTCAATAAGCCTCTGAAGGCCATCATGGGTACTTGACCATCATAATCATTGCCCATAACGCTCATTGGTCCGTACAAACCATTAAGGGCTAATTTAATAAGGCGTTCTTCGCTACCCACCACCCATTGTTGGTCTACTAAAGTAGGATAGCCCGATGCCTGTAGGCCTGCGCCGCTTTCTTGGTGACAGGTGATGCAATACCCCTCGGTCTGATATATTGTCTTTCCTTTCGTAAATGCTTTTAGATCATCACCTTTTAAATGAGAAGCGATAAGTCCGGTGCCGTCCTCGGATAGGAAATTACCGGAAAGTCTGTTCATGGCAAAGTCATATGCTGGCTGCATCCACTCATCAAATGGATGTTTTTTAGCTGCAGCAAGAACTTCCAAACCATCTTTATCTTCTAGCCATGATGCTGCGGTAATTGCCTCTAACCGTACCCTTCCATGGACGTCTGCCGCTGCCTCTTTTAGTAATTCAAGACTATTAGGTACTTGATGCCCCATATAGCGTAGTACCCTAACCGATGCCGACCTAACCTTATGGTCCTCTGATTTCAACAGGGCTTTAAGTAATTCTTCATGAACTTGATTAAGTCCCCAACTCACCCAAAGACCCTCCAGTCTGTGGTGTTCGTAATTCTCGTCATCTTCATTCAAATTGCTTAGCCAGGTATTCAACTTGGCAAGTACTTCATCTTTGTCCTTACTTCTCAATGCCCTTCTGGAGCGATATCTTGTTCTATACTCGGGTAGTTTTAAATTATTCAATAGTTCATCAATATTGGCCCCCGCTACCTTGGCAGGTTTCACCAAGGGTCTTGAGGGATAGGTAATCCTGTAAATTCTGCCGTGCGCATGGTCTCTTAACGGGTCTCTAGCATTATGTTGCATATGACCGATAAGTACATTGTGCCAATCAACCAAATATAAAGAGCCATCTGGAGCAAATTCCATATCAACCGGTCTAAAGTTTTTATCGGAACTAACGATTAAGTCTTGCCTATGTTTTGTTCGGTATCCTGTGCCGTCCTCTATCATACGATGTTGTTTCATTCCCAAAAAGCCAATGGAATTGGCCAAAATCATGTCGCCCTGTACATTGTCCGGAAAATGACTGCTCGAAACAAACTCCATTCCTGAAGTAGGGCGCACTTTGTGGGCATCCTCAATTAAATCTTGGGTCAGAGGAGCGGCAACCCCGTAAATTGATTTTAATGTACTGGGCATCATCCACTGAACGGTGGGGCCAGAAGTATGTAAAAAGAAATCCTGTCCCCATTCATCGAACGCTATACCCCATGGATTAGGAATACTTACCTGCACTGTTCTATCCAATTTTTTCCTTTGGGGATTATATCTATAAAAACCGCCGTTGGTTCCTCTGACGGGGCCATAGGGAGTTTCTACGTTCGTATGTAGAAAAACGCCTTCAGCCATGTAAAATGCCCCTGAAGGGTCTGCACAAAAGGCAGATATGTTATGGTGCGTATCATGATCGTCAAAGCCACTTAAAATAATTTCTTCAGTATCCGCTTTGTCGTCACCGTTGGTGTCCGTAAGTAATTTTAAATTCGTGCCTTGGCTTACGTATACTCCTTCTGGTGCAAATTCGAACCCTAGGGGTAAATGTAAATTTTCGGCAAAAACAATCTGTTTATCGGCCTTACCGTCATTATCGGTATCTTCTAGAATTAGCAACTTGTCGTTCGGACGCTTATCTCCAGGTTTGTAGTGCGGATAGGAGGGGAGGGTCGCCACCCATAGTCTACCTTTATCGTCAAAAGATAATTGCGCGGGATTAGCAAGGTCCGGGAACTCACTTTCAGAGGCGAATAACGTTACTTTGTACCCTTGAGGAACTTTTAAAGTTTTTACGGCATCCTCTCCATAGAGATAGTTTTTAGGATCATCTTTCCCTCCCAAATTATAGTTGGTTTCTACAGGAGGTAAGGTAGTGGTTTTAAGGTCTGCATCCACAACGTCATAATTGTTGTTCTGTGCTGCTGCCCAAATGGCGGAATCGCGTATGGCCGTCATTTCGCGTATCTTTTTAATTTCATAAGGATAGTTGTCCGGACCATAGGGAGCGTGCCTTCTACCGTAAACGTGCACGCCATTGGGAACTTTATAATCGTTATGCCAGAAAAAGTTTTTTTCCTTAACGGAGGATAGGACAGCTGTTTTTAAACCATTGTCCTCATAGTTGCCTTCTCCCGTTAATTCTGTGGCTAAATAATCTGAAAGTATTTGATATCCCTTCTCGTTCATTTGAAAACCGTCAATAGTAAGTTCGTTTTCTTGCTCGTACCATTGTAAAGACGGATGAAATACATCAATAAAAGCTACTTGATGTTTCTTACTAATAGCGGCTATCGTTTCGGTGTACATTTTCAGGTTTATGTTCGTTTTCTTTCCATCAGGCAAGTCATACAAATCGGATAAGTTTTCAAACGCTATTGGAGACACCAGAACTAATTCCGGAGAATTCTTTCCGTTGTAGTCTTGGTTTTTTGTGTGCGTGATAAAAGCTTCAAGTTCATTTTTGAAATTTTCAATGCCCTTTTCTTCTTGAAAAGACTCGTTAAAACCAAAAAAGGCTATGATAATATCGGCCTTTAGTCTATTCAACCATTCATCCGGGTATTCAAAAACCCCTTCGCTACCTGAATTTTTGGCAAGTTCTGTTTGGAATTGCTCTGCATCGGGAAACGCCCATGGGGTATTTCTTGAAGCATGTGGTCTAAAACCAGGAGTATCCCCACCGTCGCACATATTTCGGATAGTTAAAGAATCTTTGGGAAAGCGCAAGTGCATTTCGGTCTCAAAATATCCGTAGTTCATCATTCTTGAGCCTAGATTATTACCTATTAAGGCTATGTTTGCCTTAGGGAGCACATTAACCTTTGCTTGTTTTTTGGACGTGCAAGAGACAAGCGCGCACGCTATTAAAATCCAATAACTATAAAAAAAATGGGAACTTCTAAGGCTGATTCTCATTGGTGTTAATTTAGGATAGGTCGATTAATAAAGCATACACTCCTTTAAATATAAGATAAAAAAGCCACCTATTGGTGGCTTTAAAATATCATCTGAATTTTTGTAAAACTAGTGAACGATAAGTTTTTAATGTGTTTAGAAGTCTCGGTAATCTCCAGCTAAATAGGCATTGGCCTCTTCTTCGGAGAATCTAGCTTTTTCATTATCCCAATGCAATGTTTTATTAGGAAATCTTCCCGCGATAACTCCTAGTAAAATAGTCTCCGTTAGTCTAGAGGCATATGAAAATGGTGCGCTACATTCATCCTTTCCGAGACAAGCATCTACAAATTGATGGTAATGTTTTGGTCCTTCAGAGGCATAATCCCTAATGGGTTTGCCCATATTGTTCGCTTTTTCAATAGCGGTTATCTCGGCTGAAATGTCAACATATTTACCATCCACAATTTTCTGAGGGAGTTTCATAAAATGGGGTAGCAATAACCTGCCTTTTTCTCCAATGAACATAGCACCTTGGTCCGGCAGTTGACCAGCTTCGGTTGTCTTCGTTTCTAGAGACATTTTATCCTCTATTGTGTCATCCTTATCATTAACATCTTTGACCTTAGTACCATTGGCGCCCGGTAATATAAGGTCCTCGTGCATGTCGGGAGCACCCGGACCATCGTACCATATCCATTTTAAAGTTTCCGTGGTATATTCCGTACCTGGAAACTCGTAGGTGACATTATTGTTTTCCGGAAAGCCAAAACCGTTCGGAGCCCTGCACTCATTCTTTATGGTCATGGGAACGTCCAAAGCCAGAGCGTTGTAGGGCGTGTCAAAAATATGAACTCCCATATCGCCTAGTGTGCCACAGCCGTAGTCCACCAATTTTCTCCAATTGCCAGGATGGTAAACTCCATCTTTATAGGCTCTTTCAGCCGAAGTTCCCAACCAAAGGTTCCAGTCCAGTGTATCTGGCACAGCGTCCTTGCCTTCCGGGACTGGTCCGTCGTAACCCCAATTTTTAGGCGACCAGGCCCTTACGGTATGTACTTTTCCAATAATACCTGATTGAATTAATAGTGTTGCTAATTTGTAATCATAGAACGAATGAACCTGTATTCCCATTTGAGTGACCAAGCCCTTTTCTGCGGCTAGTTTTTTCATAGAACGGGCCTCGGAAACATAATGCGTTAAGGGTTTTTGACAATAAACCGATTTGTTCATTTCCATAGCCATCATAGACGCAGGTGCGTGGGTATGATCCGGAGTGGATACAATTACAGCATCAATCTCATCTGACATTTCTTTGAGCATTACCCTATAGTCCGTAAACGTTTTTGCATTAGGATGTAGTTTTTTTGCCGCTGCTAAGTTATTGGAGTCAACATCACATAAGGCCGTAACATCTACATCAGCGTGAGATGAAATATCCCTTAAATCTTCACCGCCCATATTACCCACACCTATATGAGCTGTTCGTAATCTGGTCAACTTTTTTGCCGCTGGGGCCACTTGTTTATCTTGTTTGCAGGCCATAATAAAGGAAGGCATAAGAGCGGTTGAGGACGCTAGTATGGCCGATTTTTTTAAAAATTCTCTTTTTTTCATAAGTGGCGGTTATAGTTTTTTAATTTTTATGTTTCTAAACCAAATTGGGCTAGCGTGGTCTTGAAAACCTATATAGCCAGATTTGTATTTTCCATAGTCTTTACTATTTTTCCATTTATCGGAATTCTTTCTTTCGTACCAATCTTCAGACCAGGGTACAAAAGATACTACCATTTTTCCATTTAGCCAATGTTCAACTTTTTCCGGTGTGAAAACAATCTTGGTCGCATTCCACTGACCTACGGGATGAAGTACCTTGCCTACCGGGTTTGCCGCGTGCATGGCATAGTCAGAGGCTGTTTGTTGCAAGGGTTTCAACTCTTCCGGTTTGTCCGTGTAACCCAAACTTGTATTGTATGCCGTTAAATCATGGATTTTCGCATAGTTCTCATCGTCTATGAGCTGGTATTCCGGAGCAACTTCAGGCGGACTATCATATCCTTCTTTCAAATGATAGAATATTCCACTGTTTCCCCCTTCCGGCAATTTCCATTCTACATGGAGTTCAAAGTTTTCGAATTCTTCTAGACCATAGATAATATCTTTTCCTCCTTTATAATCTTGTTCAAGGCCTAAAGCGGTGTCAAAAGTGAGTTCACCATTCTTTGCCACCCATCCCGGAGGTAGGGTTTTCCCATTATAGGCCCTCCAACCATCCGTACTGGTTCCATCGAAAAGTATAATCCATTCTTCAGTTTCGGCTACTGCGGTAGTTGAGGGTGTTTTGGTTTCTTTTTCATTTTTACAGGCTGTGCTCAGTATCAGAAATAGGAGAAGCGTTTTTAAATGTTTCATTTTGTGTAGTTTGATCCATGAAACTTAATAAAAAAAATAATGGCGTTAAGCTTTTTTTCGCTTAACGCCATTTGCGCGGTGACCGAAATGATATGGTTATCTGTGTATGGTCTGTGTCCTGTCCGGGCCTACCGATACTATTTTGATAGGCACTTCTAATTCTTTTTCTAAGAAATCTATATAGTCATTAAGCGAACGCGGTAATTGTGCTGCTTTGGTCATTTTTGTTAAATCTTCATCCCAGCCCTCCATTTCGGTATATATGGGAGTTACATTTTCTGCTTCGATATTAAAAGGTAGATGGTCTATTTTATCGCCTTTATAATTGTAGGCGGTACAAACCTTTAATTTTTTAAATCCGCTTAAAACGTCACCTTTCATCATCATGAGTTCGGTAACCCCGTTAATTCTTACCGCATATTTTAAGGCTACTAAATCTAACCAGCCACATCTCCTTGGTCTTCCAGTGGTTGCTCCAAATTCGTTTCCTACCTTACCCATGGTGGCACCATCTTCATCGAACAGTTCCGTGGGGAAAGGACCACTACCCACCCGGGTAGTATAGGCCTTGAATATCCCTTTGACTTCGCCAATCTGGTTAGGAGCTACTCCCAAACCGGTGCAGGCACCAGCCGCAGTTGTATTAGACGAGGTAACGAAAGGATAGGTCCCGAAATCAATGTCCAGTAATGAACCTTGAGCACCTTCGGCCAAAATCTTTTTACCGGATTTTTGAGCTTGGTAAAGATATTCTTCATTATCAATGAACGTTAATTCCTTAAGCTCTTCTACCGCACTAAAAAAATCAGCCTCCAACTCCGCCAAGTTATATTGGATATCCACATCGTAAAAGTCTATCATGGCTTCGTGCTTGTTAGCGAGAGAACGGTATTTTTCTTTCCAATCACTCAATTCAAGATCACCGACACGCATGCCATTTCTTCCGGTCTTGTCCATGTACGTTGGACCAATACCCTTAAGCGTAGAACCAATCTTGGCTTTTCCTTTTGCAGCTTCCGAAGCCGCATCCAAAAGGCGGTGGGTAGGTAATATTAAATGAGCCTTACGAGAGATTAATAAAATGGATTTAATGTCCAATTTAAAATCTTTTAACGCATCTAATTCTTTCTTAAAAATAACCGGGTCAATAACAACCCCGTTACCAACTACATTAATTGCATTTTTATGAAAAATTCCGGAGGGTATGGTGTGTAAGACATGTTTTATTCCGTCAAACTCTAGGGTGTGCCCGGCATTGGGACCGCCCTGAAAGCGTGCAATGATATCATAGTTTTTGGTTAATACATCAACAATTTTTCCTTTTCCTTCGTCACCCCATTGTAGGCCTAACAATAAATCTACTGCCATTTAAAATATACTTGGTTAGTCGTTCGTTTTTTCTGTTTTATTCTTTGTTCCGTAAAAGTACAGCGAGTGCGTGTTGATTTTAATGTCGAACACTTCTTCTATCGTTTTTTTTATGGATTGTATACGAGGGTCGCAAAATTCCATTACCTCACCGGTGTCCGTAAGGATAACGTGATCATGTTGCCTGTCAAAATAAGACTTTTCATATTGAGCCTGATTCTTTCCAAATTGATGCTTTCTTACCAGTTTACAATCCAGCAGAAGTTCAATGGTATTATATAGCGTAGCCCGACTTACACGGTAATTTTTATTCTTCATTTTAATGTAGAGCGATTCTATATCAAAATGATCATCACTTTCGTAAATTTCCTGAAGTATAGCGTAACGTTCTGGCGTTTTTCTGTGCCCGTTATCCTCTAAAAAGCTAGTAAATACGTTCTTTACAATTTCTTGGTTCTTGTCGGAAGCCATATGTATTGCGTTAATGTGCAAATGTACATTTAAATTTTAATTCATTTTCTAAAGTCGACCCACTTTGTCAATACCGTTTATTTCCTTTAGGTGGCCGATCAGTTTCTGTAAAATATGGTTGTTCTTTACGACCACTGTTATGCGACCCGTAAAAGTTCCGCCATCCGTGCTAAAGTTTAAGTTCCGCATGTTTACGTGCATATTTCCAGATATAACTTCTGTTATTTCGCTGACCAACCCAAGGTTATCTATGCCCGTAAGTTGTATGTCTACTTTAAACTCTTCCTGTGTTGAGTCTACCCATTTAGCACTTATGATTCTATAGGCGTAGTTTGATTGCAAGGAAATGGCGTTAGGACAGTTTTTTTTGTGCACTTTGATTCCTTCGGAAACACTTACAAAACCAAAAACCTCATCGCCAGGAATAGGGTTGCAGCACTGAGAAAGTTTATAGTCCAATTTTTCTTCTTCTTTTCCAAATACCAGCATGTCGTATTTGGAAGTTATCTCTTCTTTATTAACGTCCTCGGGAGCCGGCGTTCTTCTAATTTTATTTTTAAAGAAGCTTATAAAAGCATTATTGTAATTGGATGCAAAATCCTTAAGCATTTGATTATCAATAGAGCCCATCCCAACACGGTAGAAAAGGTCTAAACTGGTCTTTAGCTTAAAAAAGGTAACCATCTTATTCACCGAATCCTCGTTCAGGGTAATTTTTTGAGATTTCAACTTTCGCCTTAGCATCTCTTTTCCTTCCTCTGCGATAGACTTTTTTTCTTCCCTTAGGACGGATTTAATTTTAGACCTTGCCCTTGCCGTAGTTGCATAGTCTAACCAGTTCTGATTTGGCTTTGCTTGATTGGAGGTAATAATTTCCAATCTATCCCCACTGTTAAGAGTAGTATTAAGTGGCACTAATTTACCGTTCACCTTTGCGCCGCGGGTGCGCATACCTACTTCTGTGTGAATGCTAAAGGCAAAATCTAACGGCGTAGCTCCTTTTGGCAAGGATTTTAATTCTCCTTTAGGCGTGAAAACGAATATTTCCTTAGAATATAGATTTAATTTAAATTCCTCTACAAAATCTACCGCGTTGGTGTTAGCGTTCTCCAAGGCTTCTTGCAGTTTGTTGAGCCAAATTTCAATACCCTGTTCTTTTTGATTGCCGTGTTTGTATTTGAAATGAGCTGCATATCCTTTTTCGGCAATCTCGTGCATGCGCTCACTTCGTATTTGTACTTCTACCCATTTTCCTTCCGGTCCCATTACAGTGATATGAAGCGCCTCATAACCTGTGGACTTCGGGGAGGATATCCAGTCTCGCAATCTTACCGGGTTAGGCGTAAAGTGATCCGTTACAATGGAGTATATTTTCCAAGCCAGAAACTTTTCGTTCTGCGCATCCGATTTGTAAATGATACGTATGGCAAACTTGTCGTAAATTTCTTCATAAGATACATTTTGAGCTTTCATCTTCCGCCGCATGGAGAAAATAGATTTCATCCGGCCTTTTATGGTGTAGTTTAAACCTTCCTTTTTCAAGGAATTATCTATGACGTCCGAGAAAGAATCAATATAAGCCTGTTGCTCTTCTTTACTTTCTTCAATCTTATTTTTAATTGCGTTGTAAACCTCTGGCTCTGTATATTTTAAGCTCAAGTCTTCTAACTCGGTCTTGATGTTGTAAAGCCCTATTCTATGCGCTAAGGGCGCATAAATGTAGAGAGTTTCTGAAGAGATTTTAACTTGCTTGTGCTCTGGCATGGAGTCCATGGTGAGCATATTATGATATCTATCCGCAATTTTTATGATGATGACACGTACATCATCATTCAGTGTAAGGAGCATTTTTCTGAAGTTCTCCGCTTGCTGGGAGATATTCATATCTTTTTTAAGGTGCGATATCTTTGTTAGACCATCGACGATTCTTGCCACGGTTTCCCCGAACATACGATCAATATCGTCCAAGGTATATTCCGTATCCTCGACCACATCGTGCAGCAGTGCCGAAGCTATGGAAACAGCATCCAAACCAATTTCGGAAGCCACTATTTTTGCTACTGCTATAGGATGAAAAATATAGGCTTCCCCGGACTTTCTACGCTGATCTTTATGAGCATCTACCGCTATCTCAAAAGCACTACGAATAAGTTTTTTATCCTCATCCGTTAATGTTTGGTAGCTAATGCGCAGCAATTCTTTGTATTGCTTGGCGATTAGTTTGTTTTCTTTTTCTATAGCGGTTTGTGTCATTCTAGATTAAAATTACCACAATATACGCTGCTATACAACAAAAACTAAGCCTTTAAATTCCTAATTCTGTCTATTAAAGGTGGGTGGGAATAGTGCATAAAAACATATGCTGGGTGAGGGGTGAGGTTGCTTAAACTATTTTTGGATAACTTCTTTAAAGAGCTTACCAAGGGGAGTGCGGCAAATGTGTTTTTGGCGTAATCGTCCGCTTCATATTCAAACTTTCTTGAAAAATGGTTCATGAGTAAACCTGTAATTTCTGAAACAGGACTGTAAAGAATGCCAAAACCTATTAAGGCCGCGTGGAAACTAGGTCTATTAACACCTATGGCCAAAGAGATATCAGGATTATTGATGAACAAAGAGAGTATAAATAACATTACACCAGTGAGTAGGATAGAGGTAATGAGATTAAAGATGATATGTTTCTTTTTGTAATGTCCCACTTCATGGGCTAGCACTGCGACTATTTCGTCCTCATCCAAATCGTTGATTAAGGTGTCGTATAAGGTTACGCGTTTCTCCTTACCAAATCCTGAAAAATAGGCGTTGGCTTTGGTTGACCGTTTAGATCCATTAATTACAAAAATATGCTGCAGGTCAAAACCTACATTTTGAGCATAGCCCTCTATTTTCTCCTTTAAACTCCCGTTTGGTAAGGGTTCCTGTTTATTGAAAAGTGGAACTATGAGTTTGCTGTAGAATAGGTTAATGAACAGCGTAAAAACTGCAATTAGGGCCCAAGTATATAACCAGAAGTTTTTTCCTGCAAATTGAAAGAACCATATCACCAAAGCAAGTAGGGCACCTCCAATAATAAGGGTCATTGCCCATCCTTTTATTTTGTCAAGTATAAAGGTTTTGACGGTAGTTTTATTAAATCCGAATTTTTCCTCGATACCAAATGTTTGATAGATACCAAAAGGAGTGCTTAGAATGTCACTACCGATCATGATAATACCAAAAAATAGAAGTGCTTGGAGGACAGGATTTTCAGTTTTGTCCATCACAAAATCGTCTACCCATCCAAAACCCCCCAGCATCAGAAACAAAAGAATAAGCGTTAAGGAAAAAATCGACGTGAATATTCCAAACCTGTAGTTGGTTAGTTTATAGGCTTGTGATTTTTGATATTCTTCCTCGTTATAAACATCCTTCAAATCTTCAGGAACCTCGTCTTTGAAATGCCTTGAATTTAAATAGTTTAAGACGGTAGAGACTACAAATTCAAGGATAAGTATTCCTAAAATACAGTAAAAAACAAGAGTGTTATTCATAGGTTGGGTTGAACTTAAAAAGCAAACGCCAGATTAGCTCTTTTGTTGTCATTGGCTTTTTCGCTGTCTTTTCGCTTCAAATATAAGTATTGCTGCGGATACCGATACGTTCATAGAGTCTATATGGCCCTCCATAGGTATGATGATATTCTGGGTGGACTGTTGTAACCATACATCGCTTAATCCACTATCCTCGGTGCCTACCACTATTGCCGTGGGGCCTTTGTAATCTATTTTGGAATAGTCTATAGAGGCTGTTAATGCGGCACAGAAAATAGCGATGTTATTCGCCTTTAAGAAACTAATAATCTCTGAGGAGGAGCCAGTGGCAATAGTACCCGTAAAGACACAGCCTACGCTAGAACGTATAATATTAGGGTTGTACAAATCTGTTTTAGGATTGGCAATGAGCACCGCATCAATATTGGCGGCATCGGCTGTTCTTAGTAAAGCACCAATATTTCCTGGTTTTTCTGGAGCCTCGGCAACTAAAATAAGTGGATTTTCAGTTCCCAATTTTAACTGTTCAAGGTGGTGAGGTTTCCCTTGTACAATAGCAATAATACCCTCTGTAGTATTTCTGTATGCTATTTTATCATAAACCTCTTGTGAAACCGAAACCAAATCGGTTTTAGCATGAAGATCAATGTTCTCTTGAATGGTGGAAGCCGTTACTAACTTTTCGTTAAATAAGAGCGTATCTAAACTATAATTGCGCTGTAGGGCCAGTACTAACTCCCTTTTGCCTTCCAATATAAAAAGTCCTGTGTTTTTACGTTCCTTTGATTTGTCTCGCAAAAGCACTATCTTTTTGACCAAGGTATTCTGCGTACTGGAGATATGTTTAATTTCTGGCATCGCCCGTAAAAATAATGGAATATGTTAAGTATTTTAAAAAGTAACGACAGATGTTCTAATAAAAAATCCAACCAAAATGAAAAAATTAGTTTATGTAGTGTTATTTCTGACTTTCTTGGCTTGTAAAGAGCAGGTAAAGCCAGTAGAAAAACAAGAAGAGCAAAAAGAAGAAACGGTTGTCTTAAATGATTTTCCAGAAGAATTGAGAAAGGTCTTTGATGCCCACGGCGGATTGAATATCTGGGAGAAGCAAAGAACTTTGGTTTTTGATTTACCTAAACCCGATGCCAGAGAAACCCATACCGTGGATCTTATTTCGAGGAAAGATAAAATTACCACGACCAACTTTTCTATAGGTTTTGATGGGCAGCATGTATGGTTGTTAGATATGGATAAGAGCTATAACGGGGATGCCGTATTTTATCATAATCTGATGTTTTATTTTTATGCTATGCCTTTTGTTTTGGCGGATGACGGAATTAATTATGGTGCCACGGAGGATTTAAAATTCGAAGGTGTCTCCTACCCAGGTATACGCATCAGCTATGATAATGATGTGGGCGCTTCTTCTAAGGATGAGTACTACCTTCACTACCATCCGGAAACCTTTCAAATGCAATGGCTAGGTTATACTGTTACTTACCGTAGTGGTGAAGTTTCGGATAATGTAAAATGGATTCGTTACGCCGATTGGATGGATATAAACGGAATTGTTTTGCCAAAGTCAATAACATGGCACAACTACGAAGGTAAAACCATCAAAGAAGAAAAAAGCACGGTGACTTTTGAAAATGTTGAACTTAGTACTCAAAAGAAGGGAGCTACTTTCTATCAAAAACCTGAGGAAGCGGCCTATGTGACTAAAGAATAGTTTTTGTTGAAGAGTATTAAAATTTAACTTAAAAAAAGGTTAAATCAATTCTAGAGAAAATCAAATCCTGAAATATTATAAGTACCTTAGAAGCTCTTGTGAACACAAGGGCTTTTATTTTACCCTAACATTTCCTTTTCTTTAGGAATAGTATTGATAACAACATACTCATCTAACAACACAATTATGCCAACTTACAATTTAAAGATTAATGGGAAGTCCCGAGAATTTGAGGCTTCGGATGATATGCCCTTGCTGTGGGCCTTGCGCGACCAATTGAATATGGTCGGCACCAAATTTGGATGTGGAATAGGCCAATGCGGAGCTTGTACGGTTCACGTGGACGGTAATGCTGCACGTAGCTGTCAGCTTACGGTCTCACAATTAGATGGCAAGGAGATCACTACTATAGAAGGCCTTTCCGAAGATGGTTCCCATCCAGTACAGGAAGCCTGGAAAGAAATAGATGTTCCACAATGTGGCTACTGTCAAGCTGGTCAGATCATGACCGCATCGGCATTTTTAGAAAGAAATCCCAATCCTTCAAGCAAAGAAATAAGAGGGGCTATGCACGGTAATATTTGTCGCTGTGCGTCTTACAATAGAATCGAAAAAGCGGTCGCCTTGGCAGCTGAAAATAAACTGACCTAATCTAAAATCGTAAATCATGTCAACAATAATCCCATCAAAATTTAGTAGAAGGTCGTTTTTAAGAACTTCCTCATTGGCTAGTGGCGGAATGCTTATCGGTTTTAATTTGTTTACAGCTTGTAAGGATAATGTAAAGATGCCGGTGGATATAGCGTCTTTAAACTATAATAATTTTAATGCGTTCATTAAAATATCCAATGAAGGTATGGTGACCATATTTTCTCCCAATCCAGAGATAGGCCAAGGTGTTAAAACAGCAATGCCCATGCTTATTGCCGAAGAGTTGGACGTACCCTGGGAACACGTGAATGTAGTACAAGGTGCGTTGGATACAAAGAATTTTACAAGGCAAGTTGCCGGCGGAAGTCAGTCCATTCGTTTTGGATGGGATGCGCTTCGTGAAACAGGAGCTTCGGCCCGTCAGATTTTGGTTAATGCAGCGGCGGCGCGTTGGGGGGTAGACCCTTCTGAATGTACCGCAAAGCAGGGTGTTATCACGAATTCGAAAGGTGAAACATTAACCTATGGGGATGTCGCCAACGAAGCGGCAATTCTCGAGAGCGAAAGGGCCGCTAGTTATGCCGAAATTGTGGAAGGGGACGCTAACGAGGAAGCGATAGAAAAGATTGTTTTGAAGGACCCTGAAGATTTTAGCATAATCGGTACGGACAGGGGCAATGTTGATATTGATAAGATTATTACCGGTAAGCCTCTTTTTGGTCTGGATTATAAGGTTGACGGTATGTTGTATGCTACAGTACTCAGACCTCCTGCCTTCGGACAAGTATTGGAATCTTTTGATGCAACCGATGCTAAGGCGATGCCGGGTGTTGTAGACGTTATCAAAATAGGGGATAAAGCTAAAAAATTATTAAGTGGGGAGCAGGTGAACTGGACGGCAAAATTGGCCCCAACGGAAAAAGTTGTGGTAATCGCCGAAAATACCTGGAGTGCCATAAAAGCCAAAAAGGCGATTAAAGCGGTGTGGTCAAATGGTACGCCATTAGAAAGCACAGCGGCACATGATAAAATACTTACGGGACTACTAGATGGGAAAGAATTTAAAACATTACGTAAAGATGGTGATGTAACAAAGGCATTTGCAGCTGCGGATACCATCCTAGAACGCACTTATGAATCCCCCTTTTTACCGCACAACACTATGGAACCTATGAATTTCTTTGCGGATGTGACGGACGAGAAAATTCATTTGGTAGGTCCGGTTCAAACTCCGGCGGATGCGGCCTCGACCGTGGCCGAATTACTAGGCCGTGATATGGAAGAGGTGCATTTAGAAATGACGCGAATGGGCGGTGGATTTGGAAGACGCCTGTATGGCGATTTCGTTTACGAAGCTGCTGAAATTTCGGATGCTATCAGAAAACCGGTTAAAATGGTTTCTACACGAGAGGATGATATGACCACGGGAGTCTATCGCCCTGCAATAAAATACAGAATTAAAGCAAGTGTAAAGGATGGTGAAATTACGGGATATCAATTAAAAGAAGCCGCTGTGAACGGTAACATGTACGGACTGATACCTAACTTTTTCCCTGCGGGTGCCATTGAGAACTATCAAGTAGATGTAGCAAGTTACGACAGTAATATTTCAACAGGTGCCTGGCGCGCGCCATACACCAACTTCCTTTCCTATGCCGAGCAGAGTTTTTTGGACGAACTGGCAGAGCTGACCGAGAAAGACCCTGTGAAAATGCGCATGGATTTGTTAGAAAAGGTAAAAGGCACCACTGACGACCGTATTCAGTATTCTGCGGAAAGATTGCAGGATGTGCTGCAACTAGCTGTTGAAAAATCGGGTTATGGAACGGATAAGGAGGGAGTTTTCCAAGGGATTTGTGCTTATTATTGTCACAATACCCACGTCGCTGAGGTTGCAGATGTAGTCATGGAAGGGAATACGCCCGTCGTGAAAAGAATTACGGTAGCGGTTGATTGTGGAATAGTGGTGAATCCCTTAGGTGCATTAAATCAAATTGAAGGAGGTGCCATTGACGGCGTTGGTCATGCTATGTACGGAGACTTTTCCTTTAAAGATGGCGAACCACAAAGTAAGAATTTTGACGGATATAGGTTGATACGGATGAACGAAACCCCAGTGGTGGAAACCCATTTCATTAAAAATACATTGAGCCCAACGGGGCTGGGAGAACCCACATTACCACCTGCCGGGGCCGCAGTTGCCATTGCGATTAAAAAAGCTACCGGTAATAGGCTGTACAAGCAACCATTTGTGAGTAATATGAATGCTCAACCAATTCTAGGATAATATGGAGGTATTATTTTTTGGAATTGCAAAGGATATCGTTGGCGCCTCACAAATGGCATTTTCATCAGAATCTGAAGCTCCGGAAACTGTTGGGGCCCTAAAAAAACATTTAGTGCATACGTATCCGGAATTTTCTAGATTAACAACTATGGCCGTGGCAGTTAATAGTGAATATGCCCAAGATAATGTACCTTTGAAAAGGAATGATGAAGTAGCCATTATTCCTCCAGTAAGTGGTGGCTAATGAAGAAGCGAATAGAAATTGTAGAACACATTGATACTTCCCAAGTGTATACCGAGTTATCGGACCCGCACAGTGGAGGTATTTGTGTTTTTATAGGTGCCGTACGAGATTTTACCCAGAACGAAGAAGTTGTGGCATTAGCGTTTGAGACGTATAAAAAGATGGCCTTGAAGGAAATGGAGAAAATTGCAGATGAAGCTATTGAAAAATGGAAACTGAACAAGGTTGTAATGAAACATGCCGTAGGACATAAAGGTGTAGAAGAACCAGTGGTTATCGTGGGTGCGTCATCTGCACATCGGTCAGCATGTTTTGAGGCTTGCCGCTTTTTAATCGATACCCTTAAAGAAACGGTTCCTATCTGGAAAAAAGAAATTTTTAAAAATAAAACGGTATGGGTTTCGGCCCATCCATGAACAAGACTGTGATTAGTAGAAATCATGTTCCGTTATTTTGATTTCTGAACCTGTACTAGAGATAAATGTTAGTAGACAATCATAATAGAACCATTAATTATTTACGTTTAGCGGTGACCGATAGGTGTAACTTGCGTTGTAATTATTGTATGCCCTCTGAGGGTATTAATTTTGCTAAGAACGATAAACTCTTCACTATCGAGGAATTATCAAAACTCAGTGCTATTTTGGTGTCGCAGGGTATCAACAAAATTCGTATTACAGGAGGCGAACCTTTCGTACGGAAGGATGTCATGGTCTTGTTGGCGCAGCTCGCCAGTATGAAAGGCCTTGAGGATATCTCCATAACCACAAATGCTACATTGATCGGTCCCTATATTGATGAACTTAAGGGATTGGGTATTAAGAATATTAATGTAAGCCTGGATGCCATTGACAAAGCTACTTTTGAGCGTATTACGAGGAGAAATCAATATGATGTAGTTCATAACAATTTGATACGTTTAATAACGGAAGGTTTCAATGTCAGAATTAACTTTATAGCACTGGATGGTCAAAACACGCAAGATATTTTACCGATTTTGGAACTTACCAGGCATTACGATGTCGCCGTTCGCTATTTAGAAGAAATGCCATTTAATGGTGGTTCTAAGAAGTTTCAGTCCATTACTTGGGATTACAAACGCATCTTAGAACATATCAGAGAGGCCTATCCAGATTATTATAAGCTGATATCCCCGGAAACGTCTACATCCATTAATTACAAGATTCCCGGTTTTAAAGGTTCCTTTGGTGTAATTCCTTCCTTTAGCAGAACATTTTGTGGCAGCTGTAATCGCTTACGAATATCGGCTACAGGAGATGTTATTACTTGCCTTTACGCTAAAGCAAGTGCAAATCTTAGAGAAATTTTGAGAGGAGCCAATTCTGAAGAAAGAATAAAGGATGAAATTTTAAAAGCTGTAGGTAGTAGGGCTAAAACGGGATTTGAGGCTCAGGAAAAATATAAAGACGTATTTTCCAATTCAATGACATCAATAGGAGGGTAATAATGAAAAGCTTATCACACATAAACGAGGAAGGTAATGCGGCCATGGTAGATGTTTCCGATAAGACCTCATCCGCTAGGGTGGCTATCGCAAGTGGCAGTGTAACATTCCCTGCGAGTGTATTTCAAACACTTTCCGATCAGGATTTTTTAGGAAAGAAAGGCAGTATCCTGCAGACAGCGGTCATTGCCGGTATACAAGGTGTTAAAAAAACGGCGGAACTAATACCATTGTGCCATCAAATTAATCTAACCAAAATACATCTGGATATTGCCCCGGGCGACAATCAGTTTCAAATTACCTGTACGGTAAAGTGTAATGGCAAAACAGGGGTAGAAATGGAAGCGTTGACGGGTGTTTCTATTGCAGCATTAACAATTTATGATATGTGCAAGGCATTATCTCAGGATATTGTAATCTCTAGCGTACGTTTAGAACAAAAAAAAGGAGGTAAGAATGATTTCCAACGCTAAGATATACGGTCTTGTACTCTCTGGAGGGAAAAGTACCCGAATGGGGGAGGATAAAGGTCTAATTTCCTATCACGGTATTGCACAGAGAGAATATTTGTACCAATTGCTCAATCAAGTCTGTGACGCCACATATCTGAGTATTCGGGAAAATCAAAAAGAAGAAATTGCATCTGAGGTTAACACTATAGTTGATAAAAATGAGTACCGTGGTCCTTATAACGGTTTATTATCCGCGCATAAGGCTTTTCCTGATGTAGCATGGCTGGTATTAGCCTGTGACCTCCCTTTGATAGATAGGATGGCTTTAGAAGAGCTCATTACCAATAGGGATGTGAACAAGATGGCGACCGCTTATGCAGACATTGAAAACCCGCTTCCGGAGCCGCTCTTCGCCATATGGGAGCCAAGCGCTTTGCGTACTTCAATGTACTATTTGGAAGACGGGAACGGTACGTGTCCACGAAAATTCCTTATAAATAACCATGTACAATTGGTTTACCCTCAAAAAAAGGAAATATTACTCAACGCCAACTCCAAGTTGGAGTATGAAATGGCTTTGGAAAAACTGGCAAAGGGCTAAGAGTTTCACAAGTCATTCGCTGTAGTACTTTGTTAACAGAAAGCTTATTGTTTGGCAAGCTTAACTTTTTTGCTTTTCACTATATTAGACAAATGAATTTTAACCGCTATTCAAGGCAGACAATCTTAAAAGGTTTTGGCGAAGAAAGCCAAAGAAAGCTAGCGGATGCTAGGGTATTGATTATTGGTGCAGGAGGTTTGGGAGTACCTGTACTAACCTATCTAAACGCCATGGGTATTGGGGCTTTGGGAATAGTGGACAATGATAATATTATCCTATCCAATTTACATAGACAGGTATTATATAATGAAGACACGGTAGGAGAATCAAAAGCTGAGGCTGCCAAGAAACAATTAATAGCTCAAAATTCCAATACAGCAATAATCGTTCATAAAACATTTTTGGTGGCATCCAATGCACTAGAAATCATAAGGGATTATGATGTGGTCGTAGACGCCACCGATAATTTTCCTGCGCGTTATCTTATCAATGACGCTTGTGTAATATTGAAGAAACCTTTTGTTTACGGTGCATTGCACGGTTTTGAAGGTCAAGTCAGTGTTTTTAATTATAAAAATGGTCCCACCTACCGCTGTTTGTTTCCTACCATGCCTAAGGCTGATGAAGTGCCTAACTGTAATGAGCACGGTGTGTTGGGCATACTTCCAGGTATCATAGGAAACCTTCAGGCACTAGAAGCGATAAAGGTGATTGCTGGTATCGGGAATGTGCTGTCAGGAACTTTGCTTTTGTACGATGGGTTAGCGCAACATTTCCAAAAAATGAAGTTTAAGCAAGATCCAAAAAATCTACGGATAAATACTTTGGCAAGTAGCTATGATTTTACCTGTGAAGTAAAAGTCAAGTCCATTGCTGCTAGCAAAATTCCAGATTTACTTAAAAATAATGATATCCAACTTTTAGATGTAAGAACTACTGTGGAGTATGCGCAGAATCATCTAAAGAAATCAACAAATATCCCTTTACACGAGTTAGAGGCTAAGGCCCATGACTTAAATTTAGGCCAGGTCACTTACCTTATTTGCCAATCTGGTAAACGAAGCCAAAAGGCGTTGATTATATTGCAAGAACTATTCCCTGAAAAAGAGTTTGTACAAGTGGAAGGAGGCATGAATAAGATAGATTCCTATGCAAATACCCATTGAAAGTCTTGTAGTGTTGTGCCTAGGCTTTTTTGTAATCGCCACTTTATACTCCGCGGTGGGTTTTGGTGGAGGTTCTAGTTATTTGGCATTGCTGACCATATTCTTATCTGGTTTTTTTGCCATAAGGTCCATTGCTTTGGTATGTAATTTAGTAGTCGTATCTGGAAGCACGTATCTCTATTTTAAAAATAATCATGCCACTTTGAAGGATTTTCTTCCCTTTGTGCTAACCAGTATTCCTTTAGCTTTCTTTGGGGCTTCCTTTCGACTAGAAGAAAATATCTTTTTTATGATATTGGGAATTGCATTAATTGTGTCTGCTTTGTCCTTGGCTCTTCAAACGTTTCAATTGAAAGAAACAGAAACAAATACCTATCCGAATCGCCTAAGTTATCTTCTCGGTAGTGGTATCGGTTTTTTATCCGGACTAGTAGGCATTGGAGGGGGTATTTTTCTAGCACCCATTTTAAATCATTTACGCTGGGATAAGGCTATAAAAATTGCCGCCCTAGCCAGTTTCTTTATCTTGGTGAATTCTGTTTCGGGCTTAATTGGGCTATTGTATAGCGGTACCTTAGAATTACCATGGATTGAAACCTTATGTCTGGCGGCCACTGTTTTCATGGGAGGGCAATTGGGCATTCGTATGAGTTTAAGGCGGTTGTCCGCAAAGGGAATAAAGCGTATTACCGCACTGCTTATCTTTATAGTAGGTTTGCGTGTTTTAGTAATTAACGGACTGGAACTATAGTATGATACCATTTAAAGAAGCTTATGACAAAGTGCTTTCCTATTCTATGAATTTAGGAGTGGAAAAGGTAAATCTGATGAATAGTTCTGGTAGAATTTTAGCGGAAGATATAAAGGCCGACCGTGATTTTCCTCCCTTTAATAGAGTTACTAAGGACGGTATTGCCATCTCATATGCTGCTCTTGCGAATGGTGTTACCAAGTTTAGGATGGAAGGTATTGCTAGTGCAGGAATGCCACAACAATGCTTAAAAGATGAAAATGCTTGCCTAGAGGTAATGACCGGCGCCGTGTTACCCTTGAAAACGGACACGGTAATTATGTACGAGCATCTAACTATTGAAGATGAATGGGTGGTAATCAACAAAGCGGTCACTCAAGGACAAAATATTCATTATCAAGGAAGTGATACATCCCAGGGGACTGTGATTTTAAAGAAGGGACACGTTATAGGGCCTGCCGAAATTGGAGTCATGGCTTCCGTTGGTGCCGATAAAATAAATGTGCAAGCTTTACCGAGGGTTTGTACCATTTCAACTGGTGATGAGTTGGTTAATGTAAACGAAACGCCAGAACCACATCAGATAAGAAAATCTAACAGTATTACACTCCAAGTAGCTTTGTCTAAACTCGGAATAGTAGCGTCAGCATTGCATTTAAAGGATGATAAGACAACTATAAGAAAAGGACTGGAAAACGCGTTGCAGGAGAATGATGTGCTGCTTTTAAGTGGTGGTGTCTCCATGGGAAAGTTCGACTTTATTCCAGAGGTCATGGATGTATTGGGAGTGGAAAAAGTCTTTCATAGAGTTGCACAAAGACCGGGAAAACCTTTTTGGTTTGGTTTTCATGAAGACCACAATACCGCTATTTTTTCTTTTCCTGGGAATCCCGTGTCGACATTTGCGAATTATCATATTTATTTTCTTCCGTGGCTTAAAACTTCTTGGAATGTTCCAATACAAAACACCTTTGTGAGACTAGTCGAGGAGCTACAAATTAATCTACCACTAACCCGGTTTATTCAGGTAAGGACTCGCTGGAAAGATGGTGCCTTACATGCAACGCCCGTGAGTGAAAATGGCTCGGGGGATTTGACCAGTTTGGTAAAATCCGATGGTTTTATTTGTTTGGAGCCTAGAAAAGCTATTTATAAAGTAGGGGAGCTGGTTATTTTCGTTCCTACAAGGTGAACTATATTAATTAGGCTACTATTACAGTATTCTGTGTCTTGCTCGTTGTTTTTTGTGATTTCGACATCTTTGAATCCATACTACTTGTTACATTCTTAGAATTCTACTCAATTAATTGATAACTAGTATTTTATATAAATTTCTTGAGTGTTAAAGTCCTGCCAAAAAAGTAATATTTCAGGGTTTTAAGCGTCTTATGTCGTGTGAAAAAAGGAGTGATTATTTCACTCATCACAATCAAGAAAATAAATAAACATGAAAAATTATAAAAAACAAGATTCGAAAAACACAACAAGTGTAGATAGGTCATTGACCCGACATTCAAGCTGGAGAGAGCATCGCAGACATACCGGATTAAAATTAATTCGGTTCTCTTAAGGTATGAAAAGAGAAATGGAAAAAGGGAGGACATTGTTCTCCCTTTTTCTATTGTAGGAGGGTCTGTTATTTTTAGACTTGCCTTTCCGTATATTTTATAGTTAAGAAACAACAACACACAAATAACTTTTGGTTTTTTATTCTTTAAAAATTCTTTCTCTAGGGATTTGAGATAATGTAGAGGTAATATAAAATGTAAGTGTTTGAAATAAAGTATATTATACATATATTAGACTTCAACTAATCCAAGCGTAGTATGAATCCAGTACTAAAGAATATGCTAGCCGTGCTGGCTGGTCTTATTGTGGGTAGCCTTGTAAATATGGGAATAGTCATACTTAGTGGTTCAATAATACCACCTCCAGAAGGTGGAGATGTAACAACCATGGAGGGATTAAAAGCCACGATGCATCTTTTTGAACCCAAACATTTTATCATGCCCTTTTTAGCCCATGCATTGGGAACACTCGTCGGAGCTTTTGTTGCTGCTAAAATTGCAGCTTCTCGTAATTTTTTCATGGCCTTAATCGTCGGTGCTTTTTTCTTTATTGGTGGAGCCATAAGTGTTAGCAGCTTAGGAGGGCCAATGTGGTTTAATGCATTGGATTTAATAGTTGCGTACTTTCCAATGGCATATTTGGGTTGGAAATTGGCAGGAAGTAAGTAGGGCTAAGGCACAAGTAAATATGTATAAAGCTGGCCTAAAATTCTCCTTGTGCTTTAGGAGCGACGGAGTTAGTAAAGAAGAGGTCAAATACATCCAACTAGCGTTTAGAGCCCAGTCAACTTTATCTTGTGTCACAAATTTTTAGGGAGTTACCATTCTAACGGACGTAGTATTTTTGCACCTACGGCAACAGAATCAATCTTATTTCTAGAATAATACACGGGAAAATATTTGTCTTTTGCCCAGGGTTCAAAAAGATTATTATAAAATGGACTATCGGGATTACCCGATTGGCCAGGGCCATTGGTTCCTATTGCCGCATCCCAGTCTCCCGTATTAACAATCATACGAAATGATGCGCCACTACTTTGTCTTAAATTACCGCCCGTAGAACCGGTTGTGTAAGCATTGCCTCCTCTTGGAAGTGGACCAAGTTCTAACTTTGAACGGGTGACATCATTGACGGCATGGCTCAAGGCATGCTCCATATAGGTATGCTTGTTCTTTGCTTGTCCATAGTGCCATTGACTCATATCCGAACCTAAGTTTGTTTCTAATTCTGAAACGGCCTTGATGAAAGCATCTTTTAGAAACTTATCCCTTCCCAAGATGGGATTGGCTCCAAAATGACTATCTGGTTTGGTAATCCAATCCATGATGCGCTTCATCTGCAGCGTTTTTATGATACCTTTTGCTTCCTTGGGGATAAAACGGTAATTGGCCATGTTTTTTATTTGATTCTCCCACGCAACGTAAATGGCAGCAGGTACGGAACTGGTTTCTAACCTGTAATCCCAGTCATTTAGTTTAGTTTTCGCTTCGGCTGCTTTATCGCTAAAATCATACTCTTTTAACATAGGAACAAGTATCCGTGCAGGAATAGAAAGATAATCTGTCTGAAGTGCCTTCATGTCTTCCATAGTTAATTTTTTAGTACGATTACTTAGAATTTCATCTACGCGATTACCACGATAAGGGTCGGACCATGAAAACCCGATAGCGTCCCAACGCGTGTAATTTTCCGGGGTTACGTTTTGGTTGGCCGTGGCCAGATAACCTTTAGCGGGATTGTAATCGTTTGGTTTCTCAATGATGGGTAAGTAACCGTCCCACTCGTAGCGTCCGTCTCCTGGGACGGGTACAAGTCCGCTGAAATTACCGCGGATAGGGGCAATGCCCACCGCCTGCCAGCCAATATTACCTGCTTTATCGGCCCATATCATGTTTTCTCCGGGTATATGACTGTAATTACAGGCTTCCCTGAACTCCTCCCATGTTTTGGCCTGGTCCATGCGTAAGGATGCCAAATAAGGGGAGCCTCCCGGTTCTAACCAAGCACACCGTACTGCATAGGCTACATTATTTTCCTTATCTATACGGGTTACGGGACCATGTACGGTATAATTTAATTGAGCAAGGTAGTCTTCTTTGCCCTTAATTTTTATAGTTTCTGAAATTTGTGTCATATTCACCCAAGCTCCATTGTGTTTGTATTGAGTATGATTTTCAGGATTCAGTTCATATACATACAAATCTTCACCATCCGTTCTAAAAACAGTAAGGCCCCATGAGCCGTATTCGTTATGACCAATGGAGATTCCAGGGATTTCTGGTTCACCACCACCAATAACATTCCACCCAGGGGCTACTAAATGTACCATGTAGCGTAGTGAGGGAACGGCTATGGTTCTATGAGGATCGTTCGCCATATAGGTATTGCCATCTGCCATCAGTTCACCTTTTACCACCCAGTTGTTACTGCCTATGGACAAAGAATCGTTTTTGTCTTCGATTACAGAGAGCACTTCTTCTTCTAGGTCTATATTTTTATATTCGGAAACATTATCCTCTTTTTTAAATTTTACGGTCTGCCTGTAGGCATCATATAGTTCCAGAATATTATCCGATAGTAAATTAGCATTAATTTTTGGGTCTATGTTCAAATCGGGTTCCTTGGGGTGTAACCAGAATAAATCTTTTGTCTTTTCCGGGCCTAACTTGGCTACGGCACGTCCTATGGTCAGTTCGTCTCCAATATTACCTAGAAGACCTTGATGTCTTGAAATAACGACCTCTGGAGTCCATTTTTGAGGTTTTAAATCTAGTATCTTAAATTCTATGGGGAGCTGCTCGGGTGTTTTAAGGATTTCCTCAATATATGCGTTTACACCATCGGTATAAGCAGTGATAATTTCAACTCCTTCGTCATGGTAATGATTCATTTCTGCTGTCATATCGCCTCTAAACTTAAAGAGACGTGTGCCGATATCCCTTTTGAGCTCGCGTTCTCCAAGTATTTCGGCTACGGTGCCCGTGGCTTGTCTACGCCAAATTTCAAACTGGAAAAGACGATCTGTTGCAGCGGCATAACCTTGGGCAAAGAATAAATCGTGCTGGTTTTTGGCATATATATGATTAATGCCCCATTCATCTCTAATAATTTCTACTGGTTCTTGAAGTCCGGCAACTATTAATTCATTTGAATTAACCCTTTGAGATTCTTTACAGGAAAATAGAAGTGTTATAATACTTAAGAGAAATAGATGTCTCATTCTAGATGAATATTTGTTGGTATTTAAAAAGCTCGATATTTCTTCGAGCTTTTATTTTTTTATTCGATAATCAAAATTTTAATACTCCGACGCTTACGTCGAACTAAATATTGGCTTTGTTTCTTGCGCATACGAGCTTGCATCAATACCATTCGCTTTTGGATAAGAGCTTGGTCGCTTACGAATCGGTTTAAAATTACAGTTTTCTAGTATATTCGGTAATTTATTTTCCTTCGTACTTGCCCATATATCTTTTCCAAAGTTCTGTTTGATGGGTTTCCAAGGAAATGTCCCTACCATCTATGAACGCGTGCGTTAATTGATTGCCACGCATATCTAGCGCATCTCCTTCAGAAATAAATAAAGTAGCACTTTTGCCTGTTTCCAAAGTGCCATAATCTCCATCTATACCCAAAATTTTAGCGTTATTACTTGTAATTAGCTGCAATGCTTTCTCTTTATCCAAACCTTGTTGACCGACTTGACCGGCATAAAAAGGAAGATTTCTAGTTTGAAAATTGGAAGCATTCGTATTTTGAAGGCCAACCAATAAGCCTGCATCCATTAGAAGTTTTGGCAGTTTAAAGGGAAGGTCATAATCGTCATCATCAAAAACAGGAAGGTTATGCGTAAACTGTACCAAGACCGGTATGTTGTTCTTCTTTAGAAAATCCGTGATTTTATAGGCTTGATATCCGCCTACCAATACTACTTCCTGAGCACCATTGGCTTTAAGAGTGTTTACGGCGTCTATGATTTCTTTTTCACCGTCCGCATATACATATAGCTTTTGTTCCCCGTTAAAAATACCTTGCATTGCTTTAAATGCGGGGTTCACTTCTTTGGGCTCTGATTTTCCATAGGCCATTGCGTTTTTCATAAAAGTGACCACTGCATCGGTTTCTTCACCGTAATTTTTATTAGGTCGATAGCCTCTATCTTCACCCATCCACCATCTGCCTTGACGAAAGCTTCTGGGCCAGTTCAAATGAATACCGTCATCAACTTTAATGGCTGCGTCTTCCCAGTTCCAAGCGTCGAACTGCACTATGGACGAGGTTCCGGAGATACGACCGCCCGAAGACGCTATCTGCCCGAGCAGGACACCGTTAGGGCGCATGCTTTCCACCACCTTGGATTCTGCGTTATAAGCGATAAGACTGCGGACATGTGGTATTAAGTCTCCTATCTCATCCTGATCGTCACTGGCTCTTACAGCATTGACCTCCACCAGACCTAAGGTCTTAGCAGGTGCTATAAAACCAGGATAAATATGTTTTCCCGTAGCATCGATGACCTTACCTTTTCTGGCAATTTTCATTTTACTGTCTCCAACAAAGGTAATTTTACCGTCCTCGAACATAATTAAAGAACTTTCTATTACTTCTCCATTACCGAGGTGTGCAGTTGCACCCTCTATGGAAATGGCTTCCTTTTGTTCAGAAGCTGGAGTCTGCTGTGCTATGCCCTTAAAGAAGATGCCAATGACAGCGATTACTAGTATACTATTTTTCATCTTGTATCTTTTAAGTCGTTTTTTCATTTTAAAGGCTTTCACAGGTAAAGTTTCTTTTAACACTCTGTTTTGGAGCTTGCATTTTTGCGCCGCCTGCTTTTTCCTTTAGCATCATTTTCACCAAATCATTTCGTTCTTTCTTAATGGCTTCTCGCTGTTGTTTGTCCTTTTTTAAATCAAAATAAGTAACGCCCTCTATAATGGTTTTTTCAGCCTTTGTATAGATGGACATGGGGTGGCCGGACCACAATACCACATCAGCATCCTTCCCTTCTTTGATACTTCCTACGCGATTATCTATATGCAATAATTTTGCTGGATTTATCGTAACCATTTTCCAAGCTTCCAGCTCGGTCATGCCTCCATACTTAACGGTTTTTGCCGCTTCTTGATTTAATCTTCTTATCATTTCACGGTCATCACTGTTGATGGCTACCGTAACTCCTTGCGCTTGCATGATGGCCGCATTGTAGGGGATAGCGTCGTTTACTTCGTATTTGTAGGCCCACCAATCACTAAAGGTTCCGGCGCCTACGCCATGCTCCGCCATTTTATCCGCTACCTTATAACCTTCCAAAATATGGGTGAAGGTGTTTACTCGGAAACCAAATTTTTCCGCAACCTTCATCATCATATTTATTTCGCTTTGAACATAGGAGTGGCAGCTAATAAAACGTTCTCCGTTGATAATCTCTGCCAATACTTCCATCTCCTCATCGTAACGATAAGGTTTTCCCGCTTTCTTTTTGGTGTCGTACTCTTTGGCACGTTGAAAATAGTTCATAAATACCTGTTCCACACCCATTCGTGTCTGAGGGAAACGAGAAAAACTCTGCCAGTTAGATTGCTTTACATTTTCTCCTAAAGCAAATTTGATGAACTTTGGTGTATTTTTGTAGATAAGTCCGTCAGCTTCTTCCCCCCATTTCAATTTTAGTATGGCAGAACGACCACCAATAGGATTGGCGGAGCCATGTAATAGTTGTAAAGAGGTAACACCACCGGCAAGCGAACGGTAGATGCCCATATGTTCTGGGTCCACAACATCTTCCATTTTAACTTCCGCAGTACTGTTATGCCCTGCTTCATTTATGGCCAAAGCTGCAATATGGCTGTGTTCATCAATAATACCTGCGGTTAAATGTTTCCCGGTACCATCAATTACGGTAGCGCCACCTGCGCCAAGGTCTTTCCCTATTTTTGTTATTTTACCGTTCTTGATTAGGACATCCGTATTTTCAAGAATTCCGGCCGCTTCACTCGTCCATACCGTGGTGTTTTTTATGAGCAGGTTTTCTTGTTCGGGCTTCTTTGTAAAACCGTAACCCACGTTAGGGTAGGTAACGGGCATTACTGTTGGAGTGGCCATTTCACTTTTCTCTTTATCTTTTTCATTAAAATCAGCCTTCTTTGTAGCGGTAAAGAAACTTTCCGTGCCGTCTGGAAGTATTAATCTCCCCGATAGGTTTGCTGCCTCTTTTGTCACAGCTCCTATCATGCGATAGGTTTCTGTTCCCTCGTCTGTCGTAAAGGACATGGTCAACCAATTATCCTTGTAGTTTAACTTGGATTTTAATTTTGAGGTATCTTGTTTTACTTCTAGTTTAGGTTTGGCCACTTCACCCGTAATAGAGAGGTCGTAAGACTCACCTTGTAGACTTAGCTTGTAATCGCCACGGATATCCTTTATATCCTTGTTGTTTATACTATTTTTATTCCCCTGAACCCAATTTTCATATAGGGTTGTGGATTTTTCGAAGATAGGACCTGAGGTAATCAAAAAGTTGGCATATGTGCCCGCTTTAAGTGACCCGATTTGGGCTGTTTTACCTAAAATTTGAGCAGGAACGGTAGTCAAGGCCTCTAGCGCCTTGGTTTCGGAAAGTCCGTATTCTATGGCTTTCATCAGGTTACTTTTGAACTTGGATATAGATTTTAGGTCATAAGGCGTTAGTGAAAAGGGAACCCCATTTTCTGCTAAAACCTTTGGATTTGATGGTGCTTGGTTCCAGTAGCGCATATCTTTTAAGGACACATAACCTGCCTGATAGGGGTCTGATACGTCATAAGCTTCGGGAAAATTTATGGGAATGATGTATTTAGCGTTCGTAGCTTTTATTTCTGCAATACGTTCAAACTCATTTCCTCCTCCTAAGATGGTGTATTGAATGCCGTTGGCATCTCCAATTTTATCTGCTCTCAGCGCGTGACCTTTATCATTAGCTTCAAAAATTTGAGGCAACCCGTTATTTTCAATCAGTGCTTCCAAGGACCGGTCTTTGGTGTCGGAATTACCTTTGGCATACCAATCCGCATCGCTGTACAACTGTCTTAACAAGGCTAGAGCTCCCATTACAGAGGTTGGATAGGCTTGCTTTTTGAGTACACTTTTGTTCAAAGAAAAGTACTGTGCGGATTTATCGTCCAGAATTCTATTGGCATCCGTACCGTCCCCGTTCAAGGCAATCAAAACTCCGGTGCCCCTTGCTATACCGTCATGAATATGAGAGTTCACCACGCCAAAACCAGCTTCCCTTAGTTCTTTGGCAGATTTGTCATCGTATTTAAATTGTTGTATGGCATTATTTTCTGGCATGATATGGTCGTTCCAATAAAAACCATCACGTTCTGCTTCATACTGCGCAGCTCTACCGCCTCCTGGTTTTCTTTTAGGTTGTTCTACTCCAAACTTGGAATAGACATCAATGAACGACGGATAAATGGATTTTCCGCTTAGATCTACCACAATACTATTTTTAGGTACCGTAACGTTGGAACCAACGGAAACAACCTTACCATTTTGAATAAGCAGGGTGCCTTTTTGAACAACTTCTGTCGGGGTTACATAAATCTTGGCATTGGTAAATGCAGTGTAATTATTGTTGTTCGCTTTAACACCTTCGTTTTCAGGAAAGTAGTCTTGTGCGAAAATTGTAGTGCTACACCAGAATAGGCATAGCAGGAGCATGCTTTTTTTCATTTCAGTTCGTTTGGATTAGTCCTTTTAAAAATAAGGTTTGTGCGTCTATTATAAATGAATTTCGACCATTTTAACACTAAACAAAACTCTTTTAGAAATAATTTAAATAAGGCTTTTGTAATTCGTCTAATAAGGTAACTCAATAGAAAGAGGGCAATTTTAGCAATGGATAATCCTAATTTTTTAAAAAGTAGAGCCTACAAGGGATTCTCGCGGTGGTACGCTACCAATAAAGACACCACGGCATTATAGCTCTTTATGCCTTGAGACTGGTTATTCGCTTTTAAAAATGAATTGAAGATGGATTTGAAAACGGGTTCCATAGGATTTTCATAACTGTTCCAGAAATTAGACATTTCTTGAAAATTCAGTTGTACTCCGCCATTTAATTCCCCTAATAAATTATTGAAAATTTCGCTATCACCTCGGCGTACATCATTGAGGCAATATCCCAGTGCGTAAGCGTACCCAGTGTATTTAAAATAATCGTCGCCGCTATTCACCGTGACTAAATAACCAATAAAATTCGTTTCATTTTCGGCGGAGTAGCCCAGTTGATGCCCAATCTCATGTCCCGTTACCACGGGAAACCTAAAATTGGGTAGTAATGCGTTTACCTGAGCTTCGTTGGTAAAGGGGTTTAAGTATCCTGCATACCCCATATAGGTTAAAGTAGTGCTGAAAAGCGATGTTTTAGCGCTCGGTTGCTCATAGGTAAAAAATGAATATTTTTCTGAAAGCTGGCCATAGCCGTCTATGCTCTTCTCAATGATTTTGTTTTGAGTGTAGGGAATGGTAACGATTTTGGCCGTGTCTTTGGTAATCTTAAACTGTACCTCATTCGTTTTTTGGATTAATCTTCTCGTAAAATCAACCAGTTCTTGATAGTCTTTGGTTTCCGTTAACTGTAATTTGGACCGAAGAGGTTCTCTATAATAATTAAACCCCCACATGAGATGAAAAGTAAAATAGGCAATGGCAAGCACCATTACGATATCTCTCATAAAAAGTAGCTTATTTTTCCAAATTCTACGCCGGTTCCTGTAGACATAGGTTATTGCTAAAATCCCTAAGATGAGATAAAGGATATCTCCTACAGAAAAGGGAACCCAGCCAAAAACGGTCCTGAAAACTTTAGAGACGAAGGGGTAAATTCCATCGCTGTAGTAATTCTCAATCCAGTCGGTGTGACTGCCGAGCCATTTCACGAGAATAATCTGGGGGAGTAGTGAAATGGCAATGGCCGATTTTAAATGCTTCTTCATTGTTTCAAAAATAGTGAAATCCTTTTTCTGTCCGTATTTTTGAGGTTCTAAAAATCCTTTTCATGAATAAAGAAATCGCTCAATTACAACCATCTTTGGTCTGGACAAATTTTGCAAGGCTTAATGCAGTTCCCAGGCCTTCAAAAAAAGAGGAACGTGTAATTGCCTTTATGATGGATTTTGGCTCTGGCCTTGGTTTAGAAACATTAAAAGATGAGGTAGGTAATGTGGTCATACGGAAACCTGCTAGTCCTGGTTTCGAAAACAAAAAAATGGTCACCTTGCAATCTCACTTAGATATGGTGCACCAAAAAAACTCGGAAACGGAGTTTGATTTTGATGTACAAGGCATACAAATGCACCTAGAGGGAGACTGGGTCAAAGCAGCCGGAACCACCCTTGGGGCGGACAACGGAATGGGCGTGGCGGCCATTATGGCGCTCTTACAAAGCACGGATATAGCGCATCCGCCCTTAGAGGCGCTTTTCACTATCGATGAAGAGACGGGAATGACAGGGGCTTTTGGTCTAAAAGGGGGCGTCCTCAAAGGGGATATCCTACTAAATTTGGATACAGAGGAAGATGATGAGATTGATATAGGTTGCGCCGGGGGAGTAGATGTTACCGCAAAAAGAAGCTATAATCAAAAGTCTTCGGCACATGGAGATATCGGTTTTGAAATTAAAGTAAGTGGATTAAAAGGAGGTCATAGCGGTATGGATATTCATAAAGGATTGGGGAACGCCAATAAAATAATGAATCGCTTAATGTTTGCCGGACTGTCGTATAATATGCGAATAGCAGCCTTGAATGGTGGTAGCTTGCGTAATGCCATTCCTAGGGAAAGTCAGGCTCTTATTAATATCAACAAGTCTCAAGAAAAAAGCTTCTTAGCTGCCTTTGAGGAAGCTGCTAGCTATATAAAGGCGGAATTACACGATATAGAACCCGAACTACGGCTGGATATAACGGCAGTAAAACCGTCTAAAAAAGTAATGGGGCTAGGAGCTCAAGGGAAATTCATAAAAGGTATATATGCCGCTCATAACGGTGTTTATGCTATGAGTACCGCTATCTCCGGTTTGGTGGAAACATCCAATAATCTGGCCAAGGTAAAGGTAGCTAATGGAGAAATACATATAGGTTGTTTAACGCGTTCTTCCGTGGAAACGGCTAAAATGGATTTAGCCCAAGCCTTAAAAGCGACCTTTGAGCTCGCCGGATTTGAAGTAGAATTTTCAGGTGCCTATCCAGGCTGGAATCCAAACCCGAATTCGGAAATTTTGAAAATTACGGAAAAGGTTTATACCCGTTTATTTTCTGAAGAACCCCGGGTTGTGGCTTGTCATGCCGGACTGGAATGTGGTATTTTGGGGCAGAATTACCCCGAAATGGATATGGTGAGCTTTGGACCTACTATTCAGGGTGCGCATTCCCCGGATGAGCGGGTAAGTGTATTGTCCGTGCAAAAGTTCTGGAAATTTCTGTTGGAAATTCTAAAGGAGATACCTTCTAAATAAAAAGAGGCCACATTTGAATTGGGGCCTCTTCTGTTTTTGTAAAGCCGTGGACCAGTTTATTCTACCAATCCGGTGATTTCCACATCAAAGACTAAACCGGCGTTTGGAGGTATGGGCCCACCGCCTTGTTCTCCGTAACCTAAGTGAGGAGGTATAAATAGACGAACCTTGTCACCAATGTTCATGGTCAATAAACCTTCTTTAAAGCCGGCTATTAACCTAGAATCCGGGCTAAAATCCATTTCGGCGGGCATATAGCCACCTCCTTGTAATCGTTTAATATTGAACATGTTATATGTCTTGGCTATTTCTTCGTAATTACTGTCGAACAAGGTGCCGTCTTCCAAATATCCTGCATACATTACCTTAACCTTGGAGCCTATTTTTGGTTTCTCACCGTCTCCTTTATGAAGTGAAAGCATTTTAAGACCTGATGATAAAGCTTCTGCCTTTTCTTTTTGCGCCACTACTTGGGCTGCAAAGTCAGTCTTCATTTTCTCTACTGCTGCCGCTTTTTCAGCTTTTTCCTTTTCTAACTTGGCCAGGCGTTCTTCTTCATTGGCAAAATAATCGCTCATAACCTGATTCGCATCAAACTTTCTAGCTTCTTTACCGTTGCGTATAATTTCCACCGTATTCATCTTTACATCCTCAACAGGTTTGTTACTACCTGGTGTGACCGTTACGTTGGCAATGGAGTCCACAACGTTAATACCTTCTACGACTTCTCCAAAAACGGTGTGTACGCCATCTAGCCATGGGGTTGGTTTGTGTGTTATGAAAAACTGGCTTCCATTACTTGCAGGGCCGCTATTGGCAGAAGAGAGAATTCCTTTTTTATCGTGAATTAGGGAGTCGTTGAACTCATCCATAAATCGATAGCCAGGGTTTCCCATGCCACTTCCTAATGGATCCCCTCCTTGAATCATAAAATCTTTCATAACCCTGTGAAAGGTGAGTCCGTCGTAGTATTTTTTACCCTTATATTGCTCACTGACAAAGGTATTCGTTCCTTCGGCTAAGGAAATGAAATTGGCAACGGTTACCGGTGTTTTTTCGTGCTCAAGTTTTACGATGATGTCACCTTTCGTGGTTTTAATGTCGGCAAAAATACCATCTCCCAAATCTGCACGCTGACTGGTCTTACAGCTTGATAGGACTAAAGCGATTACGATTAAAATATACATTCTATTCATCATGGTTTCAAATTTTCTGTTTTATCTTGTTTTTGTTCAATTTTAAATATTTCTATGGTAGATTTAATAGGAAGGTTACTATCAATTCTGTCGTTATCACCGTGATATCCAAAAGCCAAGGAGGAAGGAAATAAAAACGTAGCCTTTTCATTTTCTTTCAAAAGTTTTATGGCGTCCCTGAGCCCTTGAAAAAGTTCCTGCTTGTCTACTTTATATGTTAAGGTGCCTATTTCTTCTTGGGAATAAATAGTGTCATTGTTCAGTGAAAGAATATTATACGATAGCACTACTAGGTCATCCGTCTTTGGAGTATAGGTAGCCGTGTCGTTTACCCTGTTGTAATGATACCAGGAACCTGCAGCACTATGTTCATAGTGTTTAAGGGAATCCCGTTCAATGATTTGTTGTATTTGTCGTTCTTCCAGTTCTAACAGCTTGCGGCTTCGCTCAACGGATGCCTTGAAAAAACTACCGCTTTTTCGTTGAACGGGTTTTCTTGGCTCTGGACCATCGCAACTAAAAACAAATACTAAAAGTAGTAGTAAAGCACTTTTTTTCATGCGGTCAACTCTTTCTTATATGTTGGTAATAACGAGGTGAAATAATTTATAGTATCGGTAATGTTCATATCACTCTTGCCGCCAGCTGCATTGGTGTGGCCACCTCCTTGAAAGTGGGCGCGGGCAAAATCGTTTACGGAAAAATCGCCTACCGACCTAAACGATATTTTTAGGATACCCTCTTCTTTGTTCTCAATAAAAATAACGGCAAAACAAATTCCCTCCAAGGTAAGTCCATAGTTCACAAAACCTTCGGTATCTCCTTTTTGGTAGTTAAAACGGTCTAGTTCTTCTTGGCTCAATGTAATGTAAGCCGTACGATACTCTTGAAGAATAACCATATTGTTTAATGCGCAACCCAATAAGTGTAATCTACTGGGAGAATTGGTATCGTATATTCTATGGTGTATAGCCGTATTCTCTGCACCCTTGTCCATTAAATCGGCCACTACACGGTGCGTATTGCTGGTCGTTGCCTTAAACTTAAACGAGCCCGTATCTGTCATGATGCCTGTGTAAATACAATTGGCCATTTCAGGGGTGATGGCATCTAAATCATCTAAATAGGAAATTAGTTCATAGACCATTTCACAGGTTGAGCTCATGTTCACGTCGGAATACATGATTCTTGCATAGTCCGCCGGTTGTTGATGATGATCTACCATAACGAAAACGGCTGTAGACTTTTCTAAATATTCGGTCATTTGGCCTACTCTCCCTAGATGGTTAAAATCTAGTGTAAAAATAACTTCGGCCTCCTCTAAACACGTTTTTGACGCTGAATTGTCCTTCTCAAAATTCAGTATTTTCTCCGCCCCAGGCATCCATTTCAAAAACTTGGGAGAATCATTAGGAGCTACTACAGTTGCCTTATGACCTTTATTTTGCAGGTAATGCCATAATGCTAAGGTAGAGCCGATTGCATCACCATCAGGATTTTTGTGTGGTATTATAGCAATAGTCTTTTGCGACGAAATCAGTTCTTTTAAGGCTTTAATATGCTGAAAATTCATGGGCGCAAAGATACAATTTAATAACATAGACTTTAACAGGAAAGCACTAATTTTAGAGCTCAAAAAACATCAAATGAAAACCATACTCTTAGTATTCATTTTAGCGCTGACCACGGCTTGTTCTTCTACAAAGGAAATTACTAACGCGCAGAATCAAGCGGATTTTACGCTCGCTTTTGGTTCTTGTAATAAAGCATCTTTGCCTAATTTGTTATGGGATGATGTCCTGAATGCCAAACCAGATGTTTGGGTCTGGGGAGGCGATATCATCTATGCGGACACCGAGGATATGGGTAAACTGAAAGCCATGTACGCTTCTCAAGACGCTGTTCCAGGATATAAGTCCTTTAGGACCGCTATTCCAGTAATAGGCACCTGGGACGACCATGATTATGGTGTAAACGACGGCGGTGTAGAGTTTAAGGCGAAAAAGGAGAGTCAGGTGGAATTCCTTGATTTTATGAAGGTTCCGGCCAACAGTCCCAGAAGGATGCAAGAAGGGGTGTATAACGTGCATGATTATAATACACCGAAAGGTAGTATTAAAGTGATTGTGTTAGATACGCGTTACTTTAGGACCGCACTTACACCGGATACCGAAACCAAGAAGCGAAACAAGCCAAACAAGTATGGGGAGGGAACGGTTCTTGGGTCTAAACAATGGAAATGGTTAACGAGCCAATTAAAAAATTCCAATGCCGATTTTAATATTATCGTAAGCAGTATTCAGGTACTATCCAACGAACATGGCTTTGAATGTTGGGGAAATTTTCCGCATGAAGTGGACAAGCTAAAAACCACCATAGCCGATTCTAATGCTAAAGGCGTTTTGATTTTATCGGGGGATAGGCACATTTCTGAATTTTCAAGAACCGAGGTCGAAAATTTAAATTACCCTTTAATCGACTTTACCAGTAGTGGACTTACACATGCTTACAACCGTTTTCAGGGCGAGTCCAATCCTTTCAGGGAAGGTAAAGTCGTGAGCACAGAAAGTTTTGGACTTTTACAATTCAATTTTGAAAAAAATAACGTGACCTTGAAGATGGTCGGGGATAATGGTAAGGTTCTTGGAAGCCTACATCAAAGTTATTAATTGTTGTAGGTTATAGGGAAAACCGTATTTTTGCGCAAAATTTTAGATATGAGTACGAATAGAACGTTTACGATGATTAAGCCAGATGCCGTTGAGAACGGACATATAGGCGCTATATTAGATAAAATTGCTGCTTCTGGATTTAAGATCGTAGCGATGAAATACACTCAGTTAAGTCTAAGGGATGCGCAGGAATTTTATGCTATTCATAAAGAACGTCCGTTTTTTGGGGAGCTGGTTACTTTCATGACTAGGGGTCCTATAGTAGCGGCCATCTTGGAAAAGGACAATGCAGTAGAAGATTTTAGAGCTTTAATCGGTGCTACAAACCCTGCAGAAGCTGCTGAGGGAACCATAAGAAAATTATTCGCGACAGATATTGCGGAAAACGCTGTTCATGGTTCCGATAGTGATGAAAATGCCGCTATTGAAGGGGCTTTCCACTTTGCTGGAAGAGAAATTTTTTAAGGGGTAGAACAATTGTAATATCAAAAAAGACCCGCAGTTACTACTGCGGGTCTTTTTTTAGTTACGAAGGCAACTATTCTGCTTAACGCAACACAAGTTTTTTCACGAGTTCTTTTCCTAGCTCTTCATTTATCATCGTTATGATCTTGGTTTTTCCAAGACTTAGTTCTTCACGCAGTACTGATGAGGATAAGGAGATAAAGAGCGTGTCGTTCCTTAATTCTACGCTAGTAGTATAATTATCAACGCCATTTCCCATTAGTCTGGACCAAGCTGATTTCACATCAATTTTGTCCATCCCGCCCTGCAGATTATTCTTTTGAATAAATGCGGAAAGGGCCTCTTTCATGTTTAACTTGTCATTTTCCCGTTTGGCCATTAGGGTTCAATATTAATAGGTTCAAAACGCTTATAGATATATAATGTTCCCTCAGCATTTTTTACTGAAAAAGAGTTTTCCGATACATCAATGAGTGTCTCTTTCCACTCGCTTAGGTTATTTTTATAGTTCATAAGAAATAAGGCACCATCTCTCTGGATAACAAAGGGTTCCGCATCATCGGAGGTTTCAAAGCTACCATCGAATTTAGGATTTACTTTTTTACGGTATCCTTTTAAATTTTCTAGTTGAATATAATCTACGGCCGGACTTATCTTGTATTCCTTTTTACCGCCGTTCATGAACTGTACCTCCGTTATTTCCCAATAACCGTTAAGTAAAGTAAGGTCATCTTCGTCTATGGTATTTCCGCAGGATAGAAATAACAACATTAACAACATAAGGGTATTTTGTTTCATACTATAATTTAAAGATTTTATAGGTTTGATGAATTTCCTTAACAATTGCTTCCGTGCGTTCTGCATGGGTATCGCTCACAAAAATTTGCCCAAAGTTCTCGTTGTTTACCAAAGTTATTATTTGCGATACTCGGTTCTCATCCAACTTATCAAAAATATCATCTAATATAAGAACAGGTGTTATCTTGGATAATTCCTGCATAAAATAGAACTGAGCAAACTTAAGCGCTATTAAAAATGATTTTTGCTGTCCTTGACTTCCGAATTTCTTTATGGGATAGTCCATAATGGAAAAACGTAAATCGTCTTTATGGATACCAACATTGGTGTATTGTAGCGCCCTGTCCTTATCCAGATTCTTTTGAAAGAGTTCAGAAAAGCTTTCGTTCAGAAGTTTGCTGTCATAACTTAGGTTAACCACCTCTGTGTTGCCCGTAATAGCTTTATATTGCGCTTTGAAAATGGGTATGAAAATATCCAAGAATTGTTTTCTTTTTTCAAATATTTCCGTTCCGTATTCCTGTAACTGCTCATTGTACACTTCTAGTGTGTTCGCATCAAAAGTGTGATTGACCGCAAAATACTTCAGTAGCGCATTTCGTTGTGATAGCACTTTGTTGTAGTTGATGAGTGCCTGCAAATAGGATTTATCGGATTGTGAGATGACCCCATCAACAAATTTTCTACGAACGTCACTGCCTTCTACAATAAGATCTCTATCCGCAGGGGAAATAATGACCAGGGGTAAAAGACCAATATGGTCTGCAAAACGCTCATAGGCTTTACCGTTCCGTTTAATTATTTTCTTGGTATTTCTCTTTAGACTGCAGACAATTTTTTCTTCCCTATTCTCTTTTTCGAACAGACCTTCGATAACGAAAAAATCTTCGCCATGCTTTATATTTTGAGAGGCAACAGGGTTAAAATAACTTTTACCGAAAGACAAGTGGTAAATGGCATCTAGAATATTGGTCTTACCTACCCCGTTATCACCCACAAAACAGTTTATTTTTGAGTCGAATTCCAGATTTTTGGACTCAAAATTCTTGTAATTAATAAGGGATAAATTTTTAAGAAACATTAAAAATTCTTGAAATTTTGGTTTCGGATAATACCATTAGACTCAAAATATTCAAAAATAACGAATAAATATCCTAACGGATTTCAATAAAAACTTTATTTTTGCGCGATTAATAAAATTAGAGATGGCAACATATAAGAAAAGAGGATTTAAACCTAAAACAAAGGCAGAGTCTCAGGAGTTTGATGAGCAGGAAAGTACAACTGCTGAGGTTTTTAGTACTTTAGACGAGGGTGCTTCCAAGACGGAAGAATGGGTCTCTAAAAATCAAAATTACATCTTAGGAATCATCGGAGTAATTGCTATTGGGGTATTGGGGTATTTGGCGTACAATCAATTTGTACAGAAACCGAGGGAGACAAATGCCGCTAATGAAATGTATTATCCACAACAGTATTTTGATGAAGCCTTGGCAGCGACCACCGCAAAGGACTCTTTGTTTACGCTAGCTTTGGAAGGTGCTGAAGGTAAATATGGTTTCTTGGATATTATAGCGGAGTACAGCGGCACAAAAGCGGCCAATCTTGCAAACTACTCAGCAGGTATGTCTTATTTGAATATGAACAATTACCAAGAGGCAATTAATTACCTGGAGGATTTTAGTTCAGATGATGCCATATTAGGCGCTTTGGCCAAAGGTGGGCTCGGAGATGCTTTTATGCAGTTAGACCAACCATCGGATGCCTTGGGATACTATGAGGCGGGCATAGCGCATAGTACAAACGATTACACGACACCAAAGTTTCTGTACAAGGCAGGTGTTACAGCAATGGAAATGGGTGATAAAGAAAAGGCGTTAACTTATTTTCAACGAATTAAGGACGAGTTTTCTAAGTCTGATACAGCGAATAATATAGATGCGTTCATAGGAATGGCAAAAAGTGGGGCATAATGGCTACTGCGACGAAAAATTTATCTGTTTACGATAAGACAACAATCCCAAACGCAAAGAATTTGCGCTTTGGGATTGTTGTTTCTGAGTGGAATCCGAAAATAACCGAAGGGCTTTTTGAAGGAGCACATCGTGCTTTGGTAGATTGTGGCGCTTTACCTTCACACATCAACAGACTGGACGTTCCCGGTAGTTTTGAACTTACTTTTGGTTGTAAAAGGCTTATCGAGAAAAAGGATTTGGATGCCGTTATCGCTATAGGTAGCGTCATTAAAGGTGAGACCAAACATTTCGATTTTGTTTGCAGTGCTACCGCTCAAGGTATTATGGACCTAAACGTTGCGACCGATGTCCCCGTTATTTTCTGCGTGCTCACGGATAATACCATGCAACAGGCCCTAGACCGCAGTGGAGGAAAGCACGGCAATAAAGGTACTGAAGCAGCTATAGCGGCCATTAAAATGGCGGTTTTAAAGGATTTGTAGACGCGTTTTCTTCTGTTTTCATGGCCTTGAGGTCTTATTCCCGGCAAATGATGCTTTCTGTTAACAAATTTTGGCATTACAGGTCATGGGCGTTTTTCGATTTTAAGTAACTTTGAACTATGGGTTTTCTTAGTAAAATAACGAGGTTACGGAAAAATAGACAGTACGGTTATCAACCAAGATATTTTGACGACAAAGGAAAGGGCAATCCCTTTAAAATCGAGACTAAATTTGACCAATATAGAACTACACTTTCAAATCAAAGGGGATTAAAAAACAAAATCAATAATGTCTTAGACGATACCAAGAGAAAAGGTGATCGTAATATTAAGCTCCGTATGGCAGTTATTATCTTGGTCCTCGTTTTTATATTTCTTTACATTATCGATTTTGACCTATCTATATTCTTTTCTTAAGCATGGCAGATATAATTAGATTATTGCCAGACCATGTTGCCAATCAGATTGCGGCCGGGGAAGTAGTGCAAAGACCTGCCTCTGTGGTTAAGGAGCTATTGGAAAACGCCATTGACGCCAAGGCCACCGAGATTAAACTTATTGTTAAAGGTGGAGGTAAAACACTGATACAGGTCGTTGATAACGGTATAGGTATGAGCGTTACAGATGCTAGGTTAAGTTTTGAACGTCATGCCACCTCAAAAATCACTAGGGCAGAGGACCTTTTTAATCTAAATACAAAAGGTTTTAGGGGAGAGGCGCTGGCTTCGATTGCTGCTATAGCTCACGTTGAAATGAAGACCAGAACGGCAGCTCAAGAGGTAGGAACTCATATTAAGATTGAAGGCAGCACCATTATAGACCAAGATGTCGCTGTTGTTCCAAAGGGTACTTCTTTACTAGTAAAGAATCTATTTTTTAATATTCCTGCACGACGTAACTTTTTAAAATCCGACCAGGTAGAATTTCGTCATATTACAGATGAGTTTCATAGAGTGGCGTTGGCGCATCCGCAGATAGGTTTTCAGTTTTTTAACAATGGAGGAGAGGTTTTCAATTTACCCGCTAATGATTTAAGAAAACGTATCGTACATATTTTTGGCAGAAAAACGAACGAGAAATTAGTACCTGTTCAGGAAGATACCCAGGTAGTGAAGATCTCTGGTTTTATTCAAAAACCAGAGTTCGCCAAAAAAAGTAGGGGAGAACAATTTTTCTTTGCTAATCACAGGTTTATAAAAAGTCCTTATCTGCATCACGCCGTTTTAGGGGCATTCGAGGGACTCATAAAACCAGGAACGCATCCAGGTTACTTTCTATGTCTAGAAGTGGACCCCGGTACTATCGACATCAATATTCACCCTACAAAAACAGAAGTTAAGTTCGATGACGAGCATACCCTATATGCTTATTTGAAATCTACCATAAAGCACAGCTTGGGGCAGTTTAACGTTGTGCCCGCCCTAGATTTTGAGCAAGATCAAAATCTAAATACGCCCTACGCCTATAAAAGTAAAGAAGCGAACGTTCCTCATGTCTCTGTAAATGCCGATTTTAATCCGTTTAAAGAAGCTGTAAGTGTTGGGAAAGCCACCAGAGCCGGAAGTTCATATGCAAAAAGGGATTCCAAAGGTTGGGAAAACTTGTACGAGGGACTGGAAATAACTACTCCGAATCATAAAGCTAGTACCATTTCGTTTGAATCCGAACATATAAATAGTACTATTTTTGATGCTAATAAGGAATTACAGGATGCTGTTACCACTACTTTTCAGCTTAGAAAAAAGTACATCATCACTACCATAAAATCGGGAATGGTGGTCATCAATCAAAGTAGGGCGCATCAACGTGTGCTGTACGAAAAATTTTTAAAGAATATTACGATTAAAGAAGCGGTGAGTCAGCAATTGTTGTTTCCACTTTCCTTATCTTTTTCTGCGGCGGAATTGGCCATTCTAAATGAGATAAAGGAAAATCTATGTGCCGTTGGCTTTGTTTTTGGGGCTATAGCCGAAGAAACGGTAGAAGTGAAAGGGGTACCCGTGCAAGTGGCAGAGAGTGAAGTTCAAATGGTGATGGAGCAGTTGATATCCGATTTTCAGATGGAAATTTCAGATCATAGTTTCTCTCAAAGTGATATGCTGGCCAAGACGCTTTCCAAAACCTTGTCCGTAAAGACGGGTGAGCAGCTAGACGAAGCTTCACAATTAGCTTTAGTGAACGATTTGTTCGCCTGTAAGGAAACTACATTAAGTCCGTTTAACAAGCGAACTTATGTTACGATTAATGAAAATGACATTGAAAGAAAATTTATATAGATGGGTAGATTAACAGAAGCCATTAAGCATTTACTTATAATTAATATTCTATTTTTTGTAGCTACCAGTTTATATGGTGACCAAATGTACCAGTGGTTTTCGCTTTGGTTTCCTAAAAACGAAAATTTTGGACTGTGGCAAATAGTATCGCACATGTTCATGCATGGCGGGTTTATGCACATTGCCTTCAATATGTATGCCTTATATGCCTTTGGCTCACCACTTGAGCAAATGTGGGGTAGAAATAAGTTTTTTTTCTTTTATTTCTCAGCGGGACTAGGTGCGGCTCTTATTCATACCGGAGTAAATTACTATCATTTTAATGAAGGGATGACCGAGTTAATAAGTAATGGTGTTCCGGAGGAACAAATTCAGAGACTATTGAATATTCCTCGGGATATAGTAAGGGCTGATTATGGTCAATATCTAGATTTTTATGATTCATATAATACCCCGGCAGTAGGTGCTTCTGGGGCTATTTATGGTGTATTGGTCGCTTTTGGTATGTCCTTTCCTAATAGTGAACTATTTTTGATCTTTCTTCCTGTTCCTATTAAGGCAAAATATTTTATTCCCGTTTTAATCGGATTGGATTTGTTTTCCGGCGTTACGGGTTATAGTTTGTTCGGTCAAGGTATAGCGCATTTTGCGCACGTTGGAGGAGCCCTATTTGGTTTCTTAATGATGTGGTACTGGAAAAAAAATCAGTTTAATAAAAATAGATGGAATTAGCAGATGGCAGATGGAAATTTAAAATATCAATTCAATAGGCTCAACATTGCGGAGAAACTGATCGCCGTAAATGTTATCGTCTTTATCGTTAATAGTCTTTTCCCCTTCTTATTGGGGATATCCAAGAATAGCATAGTACAATGGTTTGAATTGCCGAACGATTTTTTCGACTTTCTAGTGCAACCCTGGTCCATAGTTACCTATTCTTTTTTTCATGGTGGATTAGGTCATTTATTTTGGAATATGTTGCTTATTTATTTTGTGGGTAGAATATTCTTGAACCTGTTTGATAGTAGACGTTTTTTAAATGTTTACTTCTTAGGGGTTATTCTTGGGGGTGTCTTTTTTGTATTGGGTTATAATATCTTTCCAGCATTCTTTAATATTAATGCTTATTTAATAGGAGCTTCTGCCGGTGCTAGCGCTATTTTAATTTTTATTTGTACCTATATGCCCAACCAAGAGGTAAGGCTCATATTTTTCAACGTTAAGCTTTGGTATATTGGAGCTTTCGTAGTTCTTATGGATTTAATTCAACTTCCTTATGGTACCAACTCCGGTGGTCATTTGGCACATTTAGGTGGTGCCTTGCTGGGTTATTGGTACGCCAGGCAATTATTGAACGGTACCGATATTGGTGTAGGTTTCTCAAAGTTGATAGATGGTGTCGCTAATCTCTTTAAAAAGAGTGAAAAGAAGGCTCCCCTGAAAACGGTTTACAGAAAAAACAGCGATACTAGAAAAGGGACTAAAGCGGCTTATGAGAAGCAAAGTCACCAGAAGAAAATTGACGCTATTTTGGATAAAATCAGTAAATCTGGTTATGAAAGCTTGTCAAAATCGGAAAAGGATTTCTTGTTCAAGGCAGGGAGGGAGAACTAAACTTCATGAAGAAGCTCTCATTTTTCGGTAAAATTGTCTACGGGCTAAATATACTTATCGCGGTATTATTACTAGTAGCCTGTATCGTGCCTTTTACACCGTTACCCAGCTTTTCCTTTTTAAGTTTAGTGGTGCCTTTGCTGGTCATCTTTAATGGTGTATTCCTATGTTATTGGCTGCTAAGAAGAAAGTTCCTTTTTACCACCTCATTAGTGGCATTATTAGTAGGGTATTTTGCGCTAGGTTCTTTTGTGGAGTTCAGAAAGAAAACTAAAGTGGATGCCGTCCACGACTTAAGTCTCATGACCTTTAATGCTTTAAGTTTTAATGGTAGCGGCAATGCTGACAGGGAAAAAAATGCCGAAGCAATCATAAATTTTGTCAAAGAGGAGAACCCTGATATTATCTGTTTTCAGGAATTTGATGCTAGAAGGAGACATGGTAAGGACTTTGATCAATTCCCTTATCAATACATTAGTAAAGGTTCGGATGATAACAAGCGGGTCTTGTTGGCTATTTTTTCTAAACAGCCTATCATCCATGAAGGCTTCCTAGATTTTCCTGATAGTCGTAACAATGCTATCTATGCCGATATAGTTGTTAAAAAAGACACTTTGCGTGTTTATAACTTGCATTTAGAATCTTTAAAAGTAAGACCAAGGATGCTTAAAAAGGAAAGATCGGACAGGTTGTTCAAACGCTTACGATATTCTTTTTCTAAACAACAAGAACAGGCTGCTATATTCAGACAGAACGCCAATGATACCAAGTACTCTAAAATTGTTTGCGGAGATTTTAATAATACCCAATTTTCCAACGCTTATCGTATTATTAAAGGGGATATGAAGGATAGTTTTTCCGAAAAGGGAAGTGGGTATGGTAAGACCATTAATTTTTGGCACTTTCCTTTACGTATCGATTTTATTATGGCGGATCCTGAGATAGAAATAACAGGTCATCAAAACTATGATTTACAACTATCCGATCATGAACCGGTTATGGCTTCAATTAAACTTTCCTGCAAGAAATAGGCAATCTACAACATCTGCCAGTATGTGTATTAAAAAAGCAATACCCCAAAGACGGGTTTTGCTAAAAAATAGCAGTATCACGTAAAAGCAAATCGCCCAATAGCTGTGCAGTGGATGAAAATTAATACTGCATCGAGAAGGGTCAAAGATGGGATTGGCGAATATATGATCGATATCCAGTACGATTCCTAATAGAAGTATAAGAGTGGCTTTCCACCGATACTCCTTAAAAAAGAAGTAAGCAACAATCAATGGGACGATAAAGTGGATGCCGTAATGTGCAATAAACCTAAGCATGGGAGGGTTTCAAAACCAAATTTTTTAAGTAAGCGATTGATTCTGGTCCTAGGTTGAATAAGAGGTCCAAAATACTCAAATTAGGAATGAAGCCATGTCTATCCCCAAAGACTTGAACATACTCTGGAGTCTCAAAATCCAACACTTTTTTGGCGTTGGCCAAAAATCTAAAATCAAACATATCCTTAGGTTCACCAATGTACTCCTTTGTTCTATGAGCAGAAATCTCAATCTGTAAACACTGGCATACGGTTGCTATGGTCTTTAGGTTAAAATCCATAAGGAACTCTTGATTCGTCTCATAAAGCGGTCTTATGTCATCTTCATAGTACTCAAAAAATGGAGAGGTTCTGTAGGCCGTTTCTAAAGTTCTCCAATGTTGGCGTTGCCAAGGATAGGTATTGTCCACTTTCACGTTTTGGTAGCTTTGTCTGCCACTATCGTCTTTTGTATGAGCAATGGGTATGCTTAGTACATGTAAGCCTCTATCCGTGCAAATATGAGCCCTGTTTCTAAAGGTTTGTTTTTGATAGTTGTCAAAAGCTTCCCAAGTAATGTCATCCGATAGTAAAACACTGAAAGAGGCAATGTTCGGAAAATACGTTGGATGAAGTAGTTTCATAAAAATCTACTTTCCCGATTTTTTTCTTTTCCAGAACCAATTACCGACGAAATAAGCCGCTAATAATATTAGAAAATACTTAAGATAAGACTGTGACTGACCCTCGCCATTTACGGTCGTGAAAATCCGGTCCCATCTTGGTTTCCATTCTAAAGGACCGTTAGGGTTACCTTTACTATCTACAAAATTATCAAAACTCATCCATAGGAAAATAGGGGTGCCTACGATATGATTCTCTGGCACATAGCCCCAAGCCCTGCTATCTTCTGAATGGTCACGATTATCCCCCATCATCCAATAGTAATCCTGTTTAAAGGTATAAGAGTCCACTACCTTTCCGTTAAGGCTTATTTGGTTTCCGGAAACACTGATTTCATTTTTTTCATAATCCCTTATAATTTTTTTATAGAGGGGAAGGACTTTAAGGTTCAGGGCCACCGTAGCGCCCTTTTGTGGAATATATAATTTGCCCATTTGACTGTAGTTCCATGGATAGTCCGGACTTTGAGGAAACAGATTCACGCCTCTCTTACCCTTTGGACTTATTTGTTGCACTACAGAGTCTATGGTTGTCTCCTTACGTAAAGCATCTACCATCTCAGCGGTTAAGGTAGCTTGTCTTTGCCTATCGGTAACTTCTCTTAACGCAAGACCATATTTTTTAATGGTATTTGCAGGAATACCCCCGCCTTTCGTATACAGTTCTAATTGACCGTTTTCCGCCTGGTTATAGCCCAATAAATACTGATTTACGGCCTGAGCCTGTTCTTGGTTCAGCGGATTGGACAGGTATCTTCTAGTGAATTCTGTAACGCCTAACCTATCCAGTAGTCTAGAGGATACTCCTTTAGAGCTGTAAATCATGTAGTCGTATTGAGTTTTTGCACTTCCGGGGAGGTCTAACTGTTTTCCATTTACAAAAACAAAACCGTCACGTACTTCTAGGGAATCACCGGGCAGACCTACGCATCGTTTTACATAATTGGACTTTTTATCTATTGGTTTTTTGACCCCTTTTTCCTTTTTGAAGAATATGCGAACGGTATCCGCAGGCCAACTAAAAACTACAATATCATTCCGGTCTACCTTTGTAAATCCGGGTAGTCTAAAATAGGGGAGTTGCGGCTTGTTCAGATAGGATTTAACTCCAACCACAGGCAGGGTGTCATGGACCATTGGCGCAGCAATCGTGGTCATCGGGGTTCTAGCGCCGTAATGAAACTTGCTCACAAATAGAAAATCACCTATTCTTAGCGTTCGTTCCAAGGAACCTGTTGGGATGACGTAGGGTTGAATAAAATAGGTGTGTACCAGTGTTGCTGCAACAACCGCAAAAACAATAGAGCTTACCCATTCTCCTAAAGCTGTTTTAGGTTGTAAGCTCCTATTTTCAATATATTTTACATCTAGGGCATAGTTTACATAGTAGATGTAAAAACCTAAGGTGAACACTACTAGCCAAGACTCCAACAGACTGTTTCTTCCATAGCTGCGAATGGTTTCTACCCAGATTACAGGAAACATAAGAAGGTTAATGATGGGAATGAACAATAATATGACCCACCATTTGGGCCTGTTTATAATTTGCATTAAGACAATGGCGTTGTAGACGGGAATAGCTGCCTCCCAAGCTTTTCTACCTGCCTTTACATATAATTTCCATGTTCCTAAAAAATGGATGACCTGGACAATCAGAATAAAAATAATCCATTGGGTACCGTTCATAAATATCTTTTTATAGTTTTTGGCTGCTAAACGCTTTGGAAAATTTCGTCAAAATATCGAAAACGTTATTGGCGCATAGGTCTTATAATGTAAAAATAGTTACTTTTTTTAACCAAGGTTTAACACATCTCGCATAGTGAAGATTCCGGTTTTCCCAATAATCCATTCAGCCGCAATGACTGCTCCTTCGGCAAAACCTTCTCTATTATGGGCCGTATGCTTTATCTCTATACTATCTACCTTACTTTGATATTGCGTAGTGTGGGTTCCTGGGGTGTCTCCGATACGTTTTGATCGTATAGGAATATAATCGGGTTCTTCGGTATCTAATTTCCATCCATTATAATCAGAATTCTCTAGGATACCTTCTGCTAGTGTGATGGCTGTTCCGCTAGGCGCATCTAATTTTTGGGTGTGGTGTATTTCTTCTAAACTTACGTTGTACTGCTTTTGTGGATGCATCATCCTTGCAAGTTTGGCGTTGAGTTCAAAAAACAGGTTTACTCCCAAACTAAAGTTAGAAGCATATATAAACGCACCCTTTTTTTCTTTACAAAGACGTACTGCTTTGTCATAATCGTCTAACCAACCGGTGGTACCGGATATAATGGGAACATTATTCTGAATACATTTAGTAATGTTTCCGAACGCTGCTCCGGGCATGCTAAAATCAATAGCCACGTCTATATTGGAAAAATCGATCTCTGTTGTATCTATATCAATCTTAGCAGTGATTTCATGATTTCTGCCGAGTGCTACCCGCTCTATCATCTGCCCCATTTTCCCGTAACCGAAAAGCGCAATCTTCATCCTTAAAATTTAATGGTTAGTGCCATACCGTAATTAGGGTTATTCGTAATTGGGTTCAAGTCTAAATACGGTTCAAAATCAAAGCTTAAATTATCATCTATATTAAACTGTTTTAAATGGGCATCTACATTGGCGTCGACAATGTTCAAAGCGTATAGCGCAATGGAAACAACCAACCAAAGGTCACGATCTTCTTGAAAGCGCTCCTGCTGATTTTCCAGATCCCCATCATCTAAATCGGGAGGGTCCGTGGCAAGGTTATCTCCATTGAGGTCAAAAAATTCATCATCGGTGAATCCGGCCTTTCTCCTTATAAATGCGGTTCTGAATCGCCTGTAGTTATTATTGTTCCAAGTGTATGCATAAACACTACCACCGATAGCACCCCAAACGATAGGGACTTTCCAATATCTTTTGTTATAAATTTGACCGAGTCCTGGAATAGCGGCAGAATAGAAGGCCGCCTTACTGGGCGCTAACGGATTTATTACCTTTTTCTTTTCGAATAAGGAGTCTTGCATAATGACTCCACTTTGTCTAAGATTGGTTTTTAAACTGTCTGATTCAGATGGAATTTCTGTTTCATTGCCCTCCTGAGAAAAAATCAATTGAGCGAAAGTACAGAAAATGAGTATGGTTATTAAGAGCCTATTCACCCGTAATAATATTTATTAATCTTTCAAATTCTTCTTTAGATCTAAAAGGTATGGTTATTTTTCCTTTGGAATTTCCAGAAGTATTAATATCTACAGGAACGGCCAAATGTGCTGCCAATTCCTTCATCCCCTTGTGCACATAACTGGGTGTCGTTTTTTCTACCGCTGGTACGGCCTTCCCTTCTTCTTTATCAGCTTTGAAACGCTTTACGGCATTTTCCGTATCCCTTACGGACAGATTTTGACCTACTATTTTTTCGTACAGTGCTATTTGATCTTGGGTCGTATCAATATTTACAAGTGCTCGTCCATGACCCATACTTAAGAATCCATCTCTCATACCTGTTTGTATGATGGGGTCTAGTTTTAGAAGCCTCAGATAATTGGCAATGGTAGATCTCTTTTTTCCGACGCGTTCACTAAGTTTTTCTTGGGTTAAACTTATTTCGTCTATCAACCTCTGGTATGAAAGTGCAATTTCTATAGGGTCTAAGTCTTGGCGTTGAATATTTTCTACCAAGGCCATTTCCAAAGATTCCTGATCATTGGCAATTCTGATATATGCTGGGATAGTTTCTAGACCCAACAATTTAGAAGCCCTAAATCTTCGTTCTCCAGAGACCAATTGGTATTTGTTGAAACTTAATTTCCTAACCGTTATAGGCTGAATAACGCCTAGTTCCCGAATAGAAGTTGCCAGCTCCTGCAAATTTTCTTCGTTAAAATTTGAACGGGGTTGAAACGGATTCACTTCAATTAGGGCTAAATCCAATTCAATGATATTCCCCACTACCTTGTCCGCATTCTTATCCGTAGCGGATTGAATATCATTTTCCGGATCTTTCAATAAGGCCGAGAGTCCTCTTCCTAATGCTTGTTTTTTAGTAGCTTTTGCCATTTAAACTGTCTCCTTATTTTTCTTTATTACCTCATTGGCCATGTTAAGGTAATTTGTTGCTCCTTTACTAGAAGCGTCATATTTTATAATACTTTCCCCATAACTCGGTGCTTCGCTCAACCGCACATTTCGTTGTATGATGGTGTCAAAAACCATATCGCCAAAATGCTTGCGAACTTCCTCTACTACCTGATTCGATAGGCGTAGCCTTGAATCGTACATCGTTAATAACATGCCTTCAATATCCAATTCAGGATTGTGTAAGCGTTGTATGCTTTTAATGGTATTTAATAATTTACCAAGACCTTCTAGCGCAAAATATTCGCACTGTATCGGTATGATTACCGAGTCTGCAGCCGTCAGCGCGTTCAATGTTAATAATCCTAGGGAAGGTGCACAATCTATTAGAATATAATCATAATCTTCTTTGAGGTCTACAATAGCCTTCTTCATCATGTATTCCCGCTCCTCTTTATCCACCAACTCAATCTCGATGGCCACTAAATCTATGTGCGCTGGTATCAAATCTACGTTTGGAGAAGTCGTCTGTATGATGGTTTCCTTGGCCGTTTTGGTATGTTCCAATAGTTGATACGTGCCTAATTCGACACCATCCACGTCTATACCTAAGCCAGAAGTGGCGTTAGCTTGGGGGTCTGCATCGATTAACAATACCTTTTGCTCTAACACACCTAGCGAGGCAGCTAAGTTAACGGTGGTAGTAGTTTTACCTACGCCACCCTTTTGATTGGCAATAGCAATAATCTTGCTCATGTTAATAGTAAGTTAGGTTGTAAAAATACGATTATTTACGGGGTATGGGAAAGGATTTTGTTAACACTAGGTGAATAACCGATGTGTTTTTCCAAAAACGATGTTAAACGTTTAGCTCTTAGCTACTTAGTGTTAAAAGTGGTCTTTTCAAAGCTGAAAGTAGGACTATTGGTTCTCTTTGGAAGCTTTTAAGCTATCTTGATATTCAATAAGGTAAATTTCCTCGTTCTTCTTTTTAAGATAATATTCCTCTCTTGCGAATTTCATGAGTTCTTGTTCGTCCGATAGCTTTTCAATGATTTTTTTGTCTTTACTGATCTCTTTTTTTAAGAAGTCCTGTGTCTTCTCCAGTTTTTTAATCTCTTTTCTTAGTTCTAGATGAATGAGCAGGGAATTGGTGTCAAAAAACACCATCCAAATAACAAAGGCGGTAAGCACCAATACATACATATTGGTAAGTACCTTGAACCATTTTTTCTCTTTAAGTTCTTTCAAACCCATTAGTTCTCTGCTAGTTTTTCGTTAATGATACTGCGCACGATTTCAACGGCGACGGTATTGTATTTGTTGTTAGGAATAATGATATCAGCGTATTCTTTTGTAGGCTCAATGAATTGATCGTGCATGGGTTTGATTACGGTCTGGTATTTTTCCAAGGTTTCGTCCAGGTTCCAACCACGTTCGTTCACGTCTCGCTTCAATCTTCGTATTAAACGCTCGTCCGTATCTGCATGAACAAAAATCTTTATGTCGAACATATTTCTAATCTCTGGATTGGTCATGATCAGAATGCCTTCTACGATCATAACCTTTCTAGGATGGGTGGGAATCGTTTTGTTTGTTCTATTACATTCCAAAAAAGAATAAACCGGCTGCTCAATGGATTCTCCCGATTTCAGTTTTTTCAGATGTTCTGTTAATAAAGCAAAGTCAATAGAATTTGGATGGTCGAAATTGGTTTTTCTTCTATCCTCGAGGCTCAGGTGAGAGAGGTCGTTATAATAGGAATCCTGAGAAATAACACCGACTTCCTCATTGGGAAGTTCGTTGATGATTTGATTTACCACAGTAGTCTTTCCGCAACCCGTGCCACCTGCAATTCCTATAATTAGCATCCAACATTATTTTGAACAAAAATACAGATTAACGCTACAATTTTCTACTAAACTTAAAAATGAACTTTTATAACTCCTTTCAAGGGTTTAGAATTACTTTTGCCCAATGCAAAAAGAACAGGTGAGACCAAATTTTGAATTTATAGCTTTAATGGCTTCTTTGATGTCTATTGTAGCACTCGCTATAGATGCGCTATTACCGGCTATTGCAGAGATTGGGGTTTCTATCAATAGCTTAGACCCTACCGACAATCAGTTACTTATTATCATGATTTTTCTGGGCCTTGGTGTTGGTCAATTGTTTTTCGGTCCTTTATCTGATAGTTATGGTAGAAAGCCAGTGGTCTATTTTGGTTTTGTCTTATTTGCCTTGGCAAGTATGCTATGTGTCTTGGCACCTTCTTTAGAGTGGATGGTTGTAGGACGTATTTTGCAGGGCATTGGCCTTTCCGCACCTAGAACCATTAGTATTTCCATCATCAGGGATACTTACAGCGGTGATTACATGGCTCGCATCATGTCTTTTGTTACGGCTTTTTTTATTTTAATTCCGGTCGTTGCCCCAGCTATTGGCAAATTGATACTGGACAGTATGGGTTGGGAGGCCATATTCTACATGCAATTATTTTTTGCACTTTTAATCGGGATTTGGTTTTGGAAAAGACAGTCGGAGACGCTAAAGCCGGAATACAAGGTTCCTTTTACCGGAGCTATTTTTTTAGTAGGCACCAAGGAGATTTTTAAGCACAAGGAAACCGTGTCCTGCACCATAATTTCGGGGTTGATTACGGGTTCCTTTCTTGTTTATTTAAGCTCGGCACAACATGTATTTGAAGATCAATATCAGTTGAAGGAATCCTTCCCTTATATATTCGCGGGCCTCGCGATTGCGATTGGTCTATCTACATTTTTAAACGGCACCTTAGTGCTTCGATTTGGAATGAGAAAGTTGGCTTTGTTCGCATTGTCCGGTTTTACCTTTATTGCACTAAGTTATGTGCTGGTCTTTTGGGGTAAAGCCAACCCTAGTATCGGTATTTTGGTGCTGTTTCTTTCTTTTTTGTTTTTCTGTCTCGGATTTGTGTGGGGCAACCTAAGGTCCATTGCAATGGAGCCTATTGGACATATTGCCGGAATAGGCGCAGCGATAACCGGATTTATATCCACCATCCTGTCCATACCAATTTCCTTATATGTTGGTAGTTTTGTACAAGATACGGTATGGCCACTTTTTGTTGGACTTGGTAGCTGTGGATTATTGGCACTTTTGATATTCATTGTTTTTGCTAATCGTAAACAACATATACCACCTGCAAACTAATGCTTAGCACCCATGATTCGTTAAACTTTTAAAGTGCATTATCCATAATTTCCTTGACCACTTCCGGGTTTAAAAGTGTGCTCGTATCTCCTAGGTTGGAGGTATCCTTACTGGCTATTTTGCGTAGAATACGGCGCATGATTTTACCACTTCGGGTCTTAGGTAATCCAGGCACGAATTGAATTTTATCGAGCTTGGCAATAGGCCCTATTTGTTCCGTTATTTGTTGGTTGATTTCTTTCCTAAGGTTATCCCTATTTCTATCTTCCCCGATTTCCTTTAAAATCACATAACCATAAAGTGCATTTCCCTTAACGTCATGCGGAAACCCTACGATTGCAGATTCCGCCACAGCCGGGTGTTCGTTGATGGAATCTTCTATCGGCGCTGTTCCCAGATTATGACCGGATACAATGATGACATCATCTACGCGCCCTGTAATCCGATAATAACCAACGGCATCCCTTAGGGCACCGTCACCGGTGAAATACATGTTTTCATAAGCTGAAAAATAGGTTTCTCTGTAGCGTTCATGATTACCCCATATCGTACGTGCCATGGAAGGCCATGGGAATTTAATGCAAAGCCTACCGTCTACTTGGTTGCCTTTGATTTCCTGCGCATGCTCATCCATTAGTGCAGGTTGTATACCAATAAAGGGTAGTGTGGCATAGGTAGGGGTCGTTGGTGTTACATAGGGTATAGGTGTTATCATGATACCACCAGTCTCTGTTTGCCACCATGTATCTACAATAGGACTGTTTTTCTTCCCAACATTGTTATTGTACCAATGCCATGCTTCTTCATTAATAGGTTCCCCGACCGAACCTAGAACTTTTAGACTGGACAAGTCGTATTTCTCTACAAAATCCAGATTCTCCTTTGCTAGTGCCCGTATGGCGGTCGGTGCGGTATAAAACTGGGTAACCTTGTGTTTTTGGACTACTTCCCAAAACCTTCCAAAATCAGGGTAGGAGGGGACACCTTCGAACATTACCGTTGTAGCTCCGTTGGCTAGAGGTCCGTAAACAATGTAGGAGTGACCGGTAATCCAGCCTATATCCGCTGTACACCAGTATACATCCTGTTCTTTGTACTGAAAAACATTTTTAAAGGTATATGCCGTATACACCATATAACCTGCGGTTGTATGCACCATTCCTTTTGGTTTTCCAGTAGACCCGGAAGTATATAGAATGAACAAAGGGTCTTCCGCATTCATTATCTCAGCAACATGGTCGGCGTAGGCATCATCCAATAGAGGCTGCAGCCATTCATCCCTGCCTTCTTTCATGGCAATAGTGCTATTGATTCTTTTTGCTACCAATACATTATTTACACCTGGGCAATCTTCAAGCGCCTTATCTACGATTCCTTTTAAATCGATGGTTTTTGCACCTCTAAAAGATCCATCAGAGGTAATGACCATCTTGCAGTCCGAATCATTGATACGCGTAGACAGTGCATTTGCCGAAAATCCCGCGAAAACAACCGAATGTATGGCACCGATGCGTGCACAGGCTAAAACGGATACCGCGAGCTCTGGAATCATGGGTAGATATATACAAACACGATCTCCCTTTTTAATACCTTTTTCCAAAAGTACGTTCGCCATTCTACAGACCCGTTCGTGTAATTGATGATAGGTGATGTGCTCTGCTTCTTCTTTTGGGTCATTAGGCTCAAAAAGTATAGCTGTTTTGTTGCCTCGCGTCGGTAAATGCCGGTCTAGACAATTTTCAGTAATATTCAACTGTGCGCCTTCGAACCACTTTACCTCAGGTTTGGAGAAATCCCAGCTCAGTACGTTGTTCCACCTTTTGCGCCAAACAAAGTGTTCCTCGGCTATTTCTTCCCAAAATGCTTCAGGGTTTCTGATCGATTTGCGGTATACTTGATAGTATTCTTCTAAGTGTTTTATATGGTAATTACTCATCTTTCAACAAAGGTTTCAACTAAAATAATAATTAATGGTCGGATGCTTCACCCGCACCACTGGGAATTCTTATATTTTCTACAATATCCTGTACATTTTCAGGTGGACTCGGGGTGAATTGTAAAATAACCACCGCAACAATAAAATTGGCTAACATGGCTATACTGCCAAAACCTTCGGGCGATATGCCAAACCACCAATCTGCCTGCGTTCCACCACCGAACCAGCCAAATTTGAACTTGGTCATATAGAACAGCATTAATACAATGCCCACGACCATTCCTCCAATAGCTCCTTCTTTGTTCATCTTTTTATAAAAGATGCCGAGCACAATAGCCGGAAAGAAGGAAGCTGCCGCTAGCCCAAATGCCAAGGCTACTATTGCCGCGACAAAACCGGGCGGGTTTATTCCGAAATATCCGGCAATGACCACGGCAACGGTAGCTGCTCCTCTTGCCGCCCAGAGTTCTCCCTTTTCTGAAATAGTAGGACGGAAAACTTTTTTTATCAGATCATGTGAAACGGATGCCGATATCACTAGTAATAACCCGGCCGCCGTAGATAATGCCGCAGCGAGTCCCCCAGCTGCCACCAGCGCAATTACCCAAGCGGGTAGATTGGCAATTTCCGGGTTGGCCAATACCATGATATCCCTATCTACGATTAGTTCATTTTTTTCCGTATCGGCCACATATTGAATTTTTCCATCATTATTCTTATCGGTGAAACTCAGTAAACCTGTAGTTTCCCAGTTTTTGAACCATTCTGGCATGGAGCTATATTCCTTATTGCTTACGGTATTTATCATATTGGTTCTGGCGAACACGGCAACAGCTGGTGCCGTAGTGTATAAAATCGCGATTAGCAAAAGTGCTAGTCCTGCTGATTTTCTGGCGTCCTTTACTCTTTTCACCGTGAAAAAACGAACGATGACATGTGGCAATCCGGCCGTACCCACCATCAAGGCCAAGGTAATGGCAAATACATCGGTTACGGATTTTGAACCATCGGTATAGGCGTTGAATCCGAGTTCTGTAGAAAGTCCGTCCAGTTTATCTAATAAATAAGTTCCCGAACCATCTGACAGAGTAGCACCCATACCTAATTGTGGAACAGGGTTACCGGTCATTTGGATTGAAATAAAAATAGCGGGCACCATAAAGGCGAAAATCAACACACAGTATTGCGCTACTTGGGTATATGTAATTCCTTTCATACCACCAAGAACCGCATAGAACAATACGATAACCATTCCAATGATGACACCCGTATTGATGTCCACTTCAAGAAAACGAGAAAATACCACGCCTACGCCGCGCATTTGTCCTGCTACGTAGGTAAAGGAGACGATAAGCGCACAAATAACAGCAACGATACGCGCCGTTTTAGAATAGTACCGATCACCGATAAAATCAGGAACGGTGAATTTTCCGAATTTACGAAGGTACGGAGCTAAGAGTAATGCTAGGAGTACGTAACCTCCGGTCCAACCCATTAGATAAACAGAACCGTCATATCCGGCGAAAGCGATAATCCCAGCCATAGAAATAAAAGAAGCCGCTGACATCCAATCCGCTGCGGTAGCCATACCATTGGCCAATGGGGATACTCCACCACCAGCCACATAAAACTCCTTTGTAGAACCGGCTCTTGACCATATTGCTATTCCTATGTAAAGAGCAAAGGTTATTCCGACAAGTAAATACGTCCAGGTCTGAACACTCATAATGGTATTGGTTTAGTTGGTTGTTGCTTATAATTCGTTTTTGGTTGGCGCCTATAAGTGGGTTGTTCGAGGTTCGTATCCTGTATCTTCGCTGATTATTATTTATTTTGCTAAACGTCAATTACTCGTTATAACCATATTTTTTATCGAGTTTGTTCATCAACCGGACGTAAACAAAAATTAGTATGACGAAGACGTAAATTGATCCTTGTTGTGCAAACCAGAAACCTAATTTAAAGCCTCCTAGTTTTATACCGTCCAAAGCCTCTTTAAATAGAATACCTGCTCCGTATGAAACTAAAAACCAAATGGTCAGCAGTATAAAAAGATACCTCACGTTTTCTTTCCAATAGGCTGTTGCCTTTTTTTGTTTTTCTGACATTTAATTTTTTTAGAATTTGGAATTTAATTAAAATACTTCAATTGGGAAGATAAATTACTCCACTGGAAGAATCTCTCCTTGCTCCGGTGACCGAACTTAGGACATTTATTTGTCGTTCTACCCTCAAGGCACCCATCAATGCAAATACGAGCGCCTCTTTGAATTCTATCAAAATTGGCTCTGGCACAACTACGGCGGTCCGGTCTCCTAATTTTTCCTTTAGAACATCAATAAGAAAAGTATTTAAAGCTCCTCCGCCAGTAACCAAGACACGTTGTTCGTCCTTCTTGGAGTTGATTTGTATTTGTTGCGCAACTTTTTCACAAATATGATGTATCGCAGTATGTAAAAGATTTTCCATTTTATCTTTTGTGCGGTCCACGATTGGTGCTACTTCCTCTAAAAACCACTCATAACCTATAGATTTTGGATGTGGCAGTGCATAATATCTTAGATTATTTAGCTCTTTTAGCATGGCAGAATTAATTTTTCCTGCCTTTGCCATTTCTCCGCCGTTGTCATAATCCAGGTTTATTTTTCGTGTAATATAATTTAATATCATGTTAGCAAGACCAATGTCATAGGCAATACGCTTATTTTTTAGTTGAAATGAAATATTGCTAATACCCCCCAGATTTAGACAAAAATCATAGGCGCTGAAAAAAAGTTGGTCCCCGATGGGTACCAAGGGGGCTCCTTGACCGCCTAAGGCCAGGTCGTTTGTTCTAAAATCACATATTACGTTTCCTCCGGAGGCATTGGCCATATGCTGACCCGAACCCATTTGAAAAGTTAGCCCCAATTCCGGTCTATGATGGGAGGTATGTCCGTGACTAGCAATATAATCTACTTCCAGATTTGCTTCGTCGATGAAATTCTTTGCCTGTTCGCCGAGCCAAGTACCGTAGGTATTATGAAACTCTAGTAAACGTTCCGCCGATAAATGAATGGAATCTTTGAGCGCCAACTGCATTTCTTGGGTGTAGTCTACACTTTTAGTATTCTTAATCTTAAATTGCCATTCCCCGTTCACTTCCTCTAAATGGCAATAGGCAAGGTCTAACCCATCTAAAGAAGTGCCCGACATTAATCCTAGAATTTTATAATTTTTCATACGAGTCAGGGCTATTTAAATTACGTCAGTTTTTAATTCAAAAGGTAATTTGCCAAGTGCTTTGGTCTTGCCTAAAAAATGGGCGGTCGCCACTTCTTGAAATTCAGTAAAATCTTGATATACCACCACAGTTACCAATGATTTGTCAAATTTTAAATGTTGTAGCGCATACGGATTTCCGTAGTGATAGAGTACTACCTTTTTTTCATCCATTAAGTTGTTGATAAATTCGATTTCTTCAGTTAAAAAACCAAAATTGTTAGCAGGTTTTACGTTAGGGGGTGTTAACAATAGCAGTACTTCATTCTCTTCCGAAACTTCCGATTCCAGTAAGGCTAAAGACGCTAAGATTTCTGAGCGGGTTTCATTTTCCACAAAGCGTTTAAAGGTTACGGTACAGAAATCCGTAGTTCTAAATTCAGCAATATCCTTGTCCGAGCCCTTGAGTATGGTCAGGCATTTTTCCGCGATTGCATAATTTAGGTTTTTGGCCTCCCAATTAGGGGCGGAGTTATTGTTGTGGTCTTTTGGATTTTTTAGGGCTTTTTCCTTCAGTTTCCAAACACGTTCAAAACTTTCATCAATTTGATTACTGTTGGCTTCGGTCAATATCCTTTCAATGCCCTCTTTGGTATGCTCTGCAAAACATAATACATCGTTTCCGGCGTCAAAGGCCAACCATTCCAACTCGCCAGGTATAGGATAGTTTTTGGAGACAGCATGCATATTCAGTGCATCGGAAATGACTACGCCCTTAAACCGCATTTCTTCTCTTAGTACGCCCTTAATGATTTTTTTTGAAATGCTTGAAGGGGTATTTTCTCCGTTGGCGAGTGCAGGAACGGCCAAGTGACCCACCATAACGCTATCTACTCCTTCATTTATTAATTCTTGAAACGGATAGAGTTCGTTTTTAAGCAATTCCTCTTTAGATTTATTGATAATCGGCAGCCCCAAATGCGAATCCGTTGCGGTATCTCCATGACCGGGAAAGTGTTTTACGCTGGTTAACACTCCCTCACTTTCGGTGCCCTTCACATAGGCGATGGATTTTGAGGTGACACGCTCCCTGTCATCTCCAAAAGAACGGTATCCAATTACCGGATTATCCGGGTTATTATTGATATCTGCAACAGGTGAAAGATTCCAGTGAATGCCGGCGCTTTTACAATCTTGGGCAATATTTTTTCCTACTTCAAATAGTAACGATGCGTCGTCTTGGATTGCTCCGAGCGTTATGGCATAAGGGTATTGGGCGGTATTTTCCACACGCATGGCCAGTCCCCATTCCGCATCAATGGCTATTAATAAGGGATATTTTGAAATTTTCTGATATCTGTTAATCAGCGATTTTAGCACCTCGAGACTATTCTCGTTATACACTACAGGCTTTTTTCCTTCGTAGTTGGTGGCCGCACTAGCTCTTGAATGGAAAAAGCAGATTCCTCCTATGTCATGTTTTTTTATTAGGGTTTCGAGCTCTTGTATTTCCGCTTCCGTATCATTTATAAATGCGGCCGGCATAAAGAGTTGTCCTACTTTTTCTTCTAATGAAAGTTGTCTTTTCGCACTAATAAAATCCATCATAACTAGTTCGCTTCTACTTTGACCTTGCCAAAATTCGGGGGATATTTAATAAACTTCAATAAAATAAACGCAGGTAGGGCAGCTAATACTACCCAAATAAAGAATCCGTCGTAGCCAAGCCACTCTTGCATAAAACCACTTATTAACCCTGGTAACATCATTCCTAAGGCCATAAAACCAGTGGCTAGGGCATAGTGCGAAGTTTTAGAATTCCCTTCTGCTATATAAATGAGATATACCATAAAGCCTGCGATTCCAAAACCATAGCCAAACTGTTCCACGATTACGGTACCGGTTACCGCCCAGGCCTCCGTGGTCCCAGTTATTGCTAGTAGTGCGTAAAGTGCATTTGGAGCGTTGAGGGAAATAAGCATCGGTAGCATCCATTTTTTTAAACCATGTCTTGATATTAAAATACCACCTAGAATACCGCCAACGGTCAAAAATATAACACCTATGGTCCCGTAAATTGTTCCCACCTCAGAAGTACTGTATCCCAAGCCTCCAACCGATGTCGGGTCTAACAGAAAAGGAGAGGCCATTTTAACCAATTGCGATTCACCAAGTCTAAAAAAAAGAATAAATGTGATGGCAATTCCCATTCCCGGTTTTTTAAAGAAGGAAACAAAGACCTCCCAAAAACCCTTGGGTTTGTCTAGGACTATGGCATCAGAACTTTCAAATTTTGGCGTAGCGATGAAGTTGGTCAGCGTCATGAGCAACATAATTGAGCCTGCACATATCATAGTATATGACCATGCCCTGGTATTATCTCCATATTTGTTTTCGAGAAATCCTGCTAGTACTACAAGAAGTCCCTGGCCCGTAACGTTGGCCAGCTTATAGAATACACTCCGCATCCCTACGAAGAAGGACTGTTTGTCTTCCGTAAGGCCTATCATATAGTAACCATCCGTAGCAATGTCGTTCGTTGCGGATGCAAAGGCCACCATCCAGAAACACGCTAAACTGGTTACGAAAAAAATGTTTGTAGGCAATGCTAATCCGATAGCTAAAAGTGCTACCGAGGCCAAAAGTTGCATTCCCAAAAACCAATTTCGTTTGGTACTTTTTATATCCACAAACGGACTCCACAAGGGTTTAATTACCCACGGTAAATACAACAAACTAGTATATAGCCCTAAATCAGAATTACTAAAACCCAGTCTTTTGTACATAATAACGGATACCGTCACCACCAAAGCGTAAGGCAAGCCCTGCGCGAAGTATAGTGACGGGACCCACGCCCATGCCCATTTATTTTTTTGAATCATCGTAAATAATTTCCTTTAAATGTAAAACAACTGGTTTGGTTTCCCTTCCATATCTGTCTAAAAATGATAGGGCAAAATAATTTCCCTTTATATTACTTTTTGGAATTTGTATAATTTTAGATTTCTCGTTAATCAGCATTTTTCCCTGTAATTTTTCTATATGATATTCAGATTTTACGTTTCGTCCGGATGTATACCATAAGACATATTTATACTTTTCTTGGTCAATAATCGTAAAATTTACATTTTCCGAATCTTGTGATTGCAGCATTAGTTTTACGGTCTGCGGTGGTTCGTTGGTTTTGCTGGTGATTGGGGTAAGGGAGGGTTCGCTATATAGTTTTCTTTTGATGTATTTTGTTACATCAGGGTTATTGTTCAGTAACGATTTTGCGCTAAATACTATATTTCCCGATATTTCCGGAATCTCCCTGGCCAGTTTAAATTGATTCGGTAGTTCCTTTTTATTTTCCCAAGCTTCATCACTGTTATTCCTAATTTTATAGGCTCCGTTACCGATATATAGATTGGTGTTATGATTATTTTTCGCCCACCAGTTTACAATTTTTCTGTGCGAGGCCACGGGAAGCTCCATACTCCAATACACTTGCGGGGCCAAATAGTCTATCCAACCTTCCTCCATCCAAAGTAAGGGGTCTGCATAGAGGTCTTCGTAAGTGGTTTGTCCGGCCCTAGTGTCGGAACCTCTGGGGTCGGTTGTATCGTTTTTCCAAACACCGAACGGACTAATTCCAAATTGCACCCACGGTTTAATGGATTTTATAGTCCGATGTGTTTCTTTTACCAAGGAATCTATATTACTGCGCCTCCAGTCGTCTAATGACTGGTTTGCTAGAGCATGGGTTTTAAAGGCCAAAGAGTCATCGAAAACTACATCCGTTATTTGGTAAGGGTAGAAATAATCATCAAAATGAATGGCATCTATATCGTAAGTTGAGACTATTTCCGCAATAATTTTCGAAAAGTGAGCTCTTACCTCGGGAAGTCCTGGATTATAGTAGTTTTTCTTACCGTAATGCACCATCCATTCCGGATGGGTACAATAGTCATGGGTTTCACTCAATACCTCAAAATCCTCATCGAAAGTAGCGCGATATGGGTTGAGCCACGCGTGAAATTCCATACCTCTTTTATGGGTCTCTGAGATCATCCACTCCAAATTGTTCTCGCTCCAATCTGGCTTCTTACCTTCAAGTCCTGTCAGGAACCTAGACCACGGAGCAAACTCAGATGGGTAGAACGCATCGCCGGCCGCCCTTACCTGTACAATTACGGCATTGTAATTCAGTTGTTGGTAAAAGTTCAGTATGTTCAAAAAATCTGCCTTTTGCTTTTCAGCGTTGTCATTACCGTTTTTAGGCCAATCAATATTGACCACGGTAGCTATCCAGACCCCCCTGAACTCTCTTTTTGGTTTTTTTTCAAAAGAATTGAAAATACCACAGGAACTAAGGCTTAGGAAGAAAAGAAGGAGTTGAAAATGTCTTGACATAGTATAAAAAAGGCCTATTTAATCACTAAAATAAGCCTTTTTAAAATGGTTTTATTCTGAATCGAACTTGTGTCTTACAAATGCTTCCATAGCTGCATAAGAAGCCATTCCGAGTGCCTTGTATTTGTTTGCGGTATCCCTGTTGCGTTCTTCTGCCCTCATCCAAAATTCACGGGAATCATCACCTTGGAACATTACCCCGTCCTTTTGCGATTGGTGGCAGAATATGGCATTTCTTTTTTTCATAACCTGGCTAGGGCTCATGGGTACGGCCATTTCAATTTCATTGATGTCCCACTCATGCCATGCGCCTCTATACAGCCATAACCAACATTCGTCCATAAAGGATTCTGTCTTTAATCTATTCATAGCTTCCAAAACGGCATCTAAACACACTTTATGCGTTCCGTGCGGATCCGCAAGGTCTCCTGCGGCAAAAATTTGATGCGGTTTTATCTGTTGTATAACATCCATCATAAGGATGATATCATCTTCGGACAGGTTATTTTTTTTGATGGTACCCGTTTCATAAAAGGGGAGGTCCAAGAAATGCACATTGGCATCTTTTAGTCCCATATACCTCGTTGCGGCGTAAGACTCCCCTCTTCTGATATTTCCCTTTAACCGCCTAACTTCCTTAGAATCTAGCTTGCTTTCATTTTTTTGAGAGATATCATCAATAATTTTCTGTGCTTTTTCAGAGGGATTTATTTGCATGGCTATTTCGGCATACTTTCGTGCATCGGTATCCGATACGGCAATATTTCCGGACGTCTGATATACAATATGCACATCGTGGCCTTGCTCGACAAGCCTATCAAAAGTTCCTCCCATGGATATGACATCATCGTCCGGATGTGGGCTGAATATGATTACACGTTTTTTTACCGGGGTAGCTCTTTCCGGACGTTTACTATCATCTGCGTTTGGCTTGCCTCCCGGCCAACCTGTGATGGTATGTTGTAACTTATTGAACATTTTTATATTCAAATCATAAGAATCTTCCAAGGCCAATAGATCGGCCATGCCATTATCGTTATAGTCTTTGTCGGTTAGACTCAAAACCGTCTTCCCGGTTTTTTCACAAAGCCAGACCATAGCCTTTGAAATGAGCTCTTCTGTCCATTCGCAAGTGTCCACTAACCAAGGCGTCTTGTTTCTAGTAAGCTCGCTTCCCGCTCCTTTATCCAAAACAAACGTACAGTTCTTATGTTCCTGTAAATAGGTTGCTGGAACTTGTGATGATATGGTGCCCTCAATCGTTTTTTTAATGATTCCTGCCTTATTCTCCCCCCAACCTAGAAGCACAATACGTTTGGCTTTTCTTACGGTCGCAATTCCCATCGTGATCGCTTTTCTCGGAACGTTGTCAATCCCAAGAAATGATGGTGCCGCATCAACCCTGGTGATGTGGTCTAAGGTAATTACCCTGGTTCCGGAATTAAAATGAGACCCCGGTTCGTTAAAACCGATATGGCCCGTACGCCCAATTCCCAAGAGTTGAAAATCGAGTCCGCCGTGTTCCTTGATTTTCTTTTCGTAGGACAGGCAGTAAGCCACTGTTTCATCACTGGAAACGGTACCGTCCGGGATATGAACATTTTTAGAAGGGATATCTACATGATTGAACAAGTGCTCATGCATGAAGTAATAGTAACTCTGTATATTACTTTTCTCCATGGGTAGGTATTCATCTAAATTAAAGGTGATTACGTTGTGAAAACTTAAACCCTCTTCTTTGTGTTGGCGTACAAGTTCTTCGTACACACGAATAGGGGAGGAGCCTGTGGCCAAACCCAGTACGCAATTTTTATTTTGCGCCTGTTTTTTTCTGATGAGGTCGGCTATTTCTTCAGCAACTCTAATGGATGCCTCGTTAGAATCCGAAAAAATCACATTGTGTATTTTCTCAAAGCGAGTCTCCTCGAATTGGCCTACAGGTTGATAAGCAATAGCAATACGGTCTTTAGTTTCAATACTTTTCATGCCAGATACGTAACGGATTAGTTATAAATCAAATTCAGGCAAATATAGGCAATAAATTTAAATTTTGCTGTTTTTTGCCATTTAAATTGCTGTTTTTTGCTTTATTTAAAAATAATTTAATCATTTGTTTATATAGAACTGTATAAAACTGCAAGTAAATTATTTGATTATCTTTGCATAAGTGTAAAGAACAAGACCCCAGAAATGTTAAAAGAAGAACGACAGCAGACTATATTGAACGAAGTTGAACTGCACAACAGAATTCTTCTAACGGACATTGCAGAGACCCTAGATGTTTCTATTGATACCGTTAGGAGGGATGTTAAAGAATTGGATGCGGAGAAAAAGTTAAGGAAAGTTCACGGGGGAGCAATTTCTTTGGGTTTTACTACCAACAGTGCACGAAACAATAACATATACGCGCTAGAGGATAAAACGACGATTGCAAGGAAAGCGATTACCATGTTAAAAGACGGTGCCGTTATCTTTATCGATGGAGGTACTACTTGTTTGGAAATGACAAGACTTATTCCAGATACCTTACATCTTACCTGTTTTACCATCAGTTTACCCGTGGCTATGGAGCTTTCCAATAAACCTAACGTTACGGTAATATCCATTGGAGGACAGATAGCTAAAGAGGCGCAGATTTCAATTGGCGCAAACGCTATACATAACTTATCTGAAATTCGGGTAGATTATTCTTTCATAGGTACCGGTTATGTAGATGCGCTGTATGGTCTTACGGAATTTGATTGGGATATTGTTCAAATCAAAAAGGCGGTTATCAAGGCATCAAAAAAAACGGTCTTGCTTTCGATTTCTGAAAAATTGAATTCCCAACATCGCTATAAAACCTGTGACATCAACACGATTAATACCATGATTACGGAGCTCGCTCCGGAAGATAAGCTGCTTACCGCTTTTAAGAACAACGATATTAGAATACTATAAACATGGCATACGAAAAGATTACCGAAACTCCTTCTAATCATAATGATCTGGAACTCATGGATACCAATACTATTTTGGTTAATATGAACAATGAGGACAAGAAAATAGCGGATGCAGTGGCTGAAGTCATACCTCAAATTACCCTTTTAGTGGATGAACTAAGCAATCGTTTTGAAAGAGGAGGTAGGCTGTTTTACATAGGGGCAGGAACGAGTGGCCGCTTGGGTATCCTCGACGCTTCGGAAATTCCACCAACTTTTGGAATGCCGCACGAACGCGTAGTGGGATTGATAGCCGGTGGAGATACCGCCATTAGAAAGGCAGTAGAAAACGCAGAGGATGATACAAAGCAGGCTTGGTTAGATTTGGAAGAACATGCGATAACCAACAATGATGTGGTTGTTGGAATAGCAGCCTCAGGTACAACACCTTACGTTATAGGAGGACTTAAAGATGCGAAAGAAAGAGGTATTTTGACTGGAGGTATTACCAATAACCCAGGCTCTCCATTAGCCCAGTTGGCCGATATTCCAATAGCGGTAAACGTTGGGCCGGAGTTTGTAACGGGTAGTACACGAATGAAAAGTGGAACTTCGCAGAAATTAGTGCTTAATATGATTTCTACCGCTCTAATGATACGTATTGGTCGGGTAAAGGGAAACAAAATGGTGAACATGCAGCTTAGTAATGACAAGCTTGTGGATAGAGGCACTAGATATATCGTGGAAGGTTTAGGCGTTACCTATGGGGAAGCTGAAAAATTATTAAAGGAACATGGTTCCGTTAAAAGGGCTTTAGAGGCGGGTAGGAAAAAGTAGATTCACCTTATTTTTTAATTGCACTCACCTCTGCCGTGGTAACCATCTTATCCGAGGTATTTCCCCAAGAGTTGAGGACAAAATTCATCACGTCGGCAACTTCGTCATCCGTTAAGCCTAAAGACGCCATAGCGCTATTATAAGTTACACCATTGACGGTAATCTCTCCTTGCTGTCCGTATTTCACTCCTTTAATACTTGCAGTCCTATTTTTGACCAAGTAATCTGAATTGGCCAAAGGAGGGAAAACGTGAGACACACCTTCGCCGTTGGCTAAATGACAGGTAACGCAGAAATCCGCATAGATTTCACTTCCACGTTGCATACTTTCTTTTAATTGTGACTCTTGAACAAGAGAAAATCCCAAGGATATTACCACTAAAAAATATACGGTTAGGGTAGCTTTCATTGGAGGTTATGATTTAGGAACAAGTTTATAGATACCCTTACCTTCGACGGCAACGTAAATTAGGCCATCCGGTCCTTGTTCTACCGCACGTACTCTTCCTTCTCCTCCAAGTAATTTTTCTCTGCGGATAACCTTAGTGCCCTCGATTTCTAATCTTTCCAAATACTGAAATGCCAAGGAACCGACCAATAAACTACCCTTCCAACCGGGATAGTTGTCCGAAGTCACAAACGCCATTCCGCTTGGAGCTATCGACGGAACCCAATAGTGAATCGGTCCTTCCATACCCGGCATCTCCTGTTTGTCCGTAATTGTAGTTCCACTATAATTAATGCCATAGGTTACTAAAGGCCAACCATAGTTTGCACCTTTTTTAATGATGTTGATTTCATCGCCACCTCTAGGTCCATGTTCATGGTCCCATATTTGTCCGTTTTCAGGATGTTTTATCAATCCCTGTGGATTTCTATGTCCGTAGCTGTAGATTGCGGTTTTTGCACCCTTCTCATTTACGAAGGGATTGTCCGGTGGAATACGTCCATCATCAAACAATCTATATATTTTACCACCGTCTCTTTTAATATCCTGTGGATTTACATCTCTGGCACCACGCTCACCAATGGAAAAATAGAGATATCCCTTATCATCAAAGACTATCCGAGAACCAAAATGTTGTCCTTTTGTGGTATTAGGACCCGCCTTATACAATAGCTGTTTTTCTACCAAGGCATTGTCCTTAATTTTGGCACGCATTAGGGCGGTATGACCGCCTTTTTCATCTCCCTCTTGAGAAGCATAAGTAAGATATATCCATCCGTTTTCCTTGTATTTTGGGTGTAGTTCAACATCCAATAATCCGCCTTGACCTCTCTGATAAATTTCAGGAATATTACCGATAATCGTCTTTTTCCCGCTTAAAAAATGGATTAATTTTCCCGATTTCTCTGTAATTAAAATTCCTCCTTCAGGAAGAAAGGTAAAGCCCCATGGTATCTGTAGCTCATCGACGTACAACACGCTTGTAAATGGAACCGTTTCAGGGGTAATTACTTTATTTTCAATGTTTTGCCCACAAGAAAAATTAAGCATTACAACGAAAATATGAAGACAAAGGACACTTTTTTTCATAGGTCTACGTTAGAAATATGTTATATGGTAATGAAAATATTTGTTTAAAGATAAATAGAATTTATAAGTAGAAACAATTACACCAAAGAATAGTGAGGATTCCCAAGTCTTCATTGTTTTTACCAAAACTCAACTTAACCTATGCTCTCAAAAAAACCGAGGTATACGCTGTATACACTATTACTGGTAGTTTTATCGGTAATCGGTTCCACAGCTATAGCAAACTCAAATGTTCCCGTACTATTTGTTGAGGCTGTACATGTGCTTGAAAAAACTGTTGAAAAGACATCTTCGAATACAAATACAGGTGAAGAACATACCGACATAAGCAACTATTCTTTTACCAATGAAGAGAATAGTGCCCTAGCGCCAGCAATGTTTACGACCATCATACAAGGTGCCGATGAAGAGGTAGGTTGTAGTGATAATGGATTTACCGTTGCCCGATTTAATCTATGCGGAGATTTCGATGATCGAACAATAAGCCTTTCCGGAGGACCTTACAGTTCTGTTTCTTGGGAAGTTCTAGGCGGTAGCTGTACTCCAGATATCAATGAGGATTGTCCAAATACCGGATCCTGTTATAGTTCTTTGGCCTCGGGTCAAACTTTTTCTTTAGACGCGAGTACATTACCAGCAACGACCGGAGCGGAGTTCCGAGTAGTAGCCGATGGTCAGATTTTTTATTTTAAAGTAAAGAAGAGTACCATTACCCAAACCTTTGTTAAGCAGGATAATATTTGCGGAGTACCTGGAAGAATTCAGATTACCAACCTGTCTAGTGCTTACGAGTTTAGTATTGATGGAGGTACTTCATGGCAGGGACCAATTTTTGATAACCTTAGCTCAGGGACATACAATATACTGGCACGGTTACGAAATACCGCTAATACCTGTGAGTATCCTTATGAACCCATAACAATTGACCAATTGGATATTGATATCCAAGCGACTTTTATAGATGCCCAATGTAGTGGGGATACCGGTAGTATAACGGTAACTGCGAACAATGTTCCAGGTCCCTATAAATATACGCTCCTTAATTCTAGTGGTGTAGCCCAAGAATTTACCGCTTTTATACCTGACAATCCGTATACATTTTCTGCCGTAGGTTTTGGAACGTATACCGTTCAGGTAGAAACACAACAATGTACAGGTGACCCTTTGAACGGGATAGATCCTCCACGACAAAGTCTGGACACTTCCGGAAACCAAATCATCATCGGTGCCGGGTTAAACGCTTTGGATGCCTCCACGGAGGTTAATAGTAGTTTTGGTTGTGCTACAATTTCTAGTGTAGATATTACATTGAATGCTAGTGGTGGTTCAGCGCCTTATACGTTTACCATTAATGGAGGTCCCGTTCAACCATCTTTCGGTGATACAGTAAGTAATACAGGTACGACTACACATACGGTTAGCGTCGCTGGAACCTATGACTTTATTATAACGGATAGTAACGGATGTACTATTTCTGCATCTTCTAACGTAGAGGAGTTGCTGCCTCCGGATATAAATGTAAGTGGTATTGACGGTACGTGCAGTAATGGAGGTGCGCAGATTGAATTTACGGTGAACGACGCAAGAGGTTATAATCTGTCCTATCGCGTTAATACTGGAGACCCTTGGGTTACCACACCTCAAATATCGGTTGCTGCAGGTAGTTATAATGACATTGCAGTTCGTTACCAACAGGGTGGTTTTGAATGTACTTTGGACTTGCCAAGTGTGACCGTTGCCAATGTAGGTGCAATTTCTGGTGGGGCAAATAAAATTTCTGACGTATCCTGTGACGGTTCTGGTGGAACCATTGGAGGACAAATCGATTTTGTTGGACCATTTTCTGGTGGTTCCGGGAGTGGTTATGTATTCAGTATTGATGGAGTTAATTTTACGACCATTACCTCATATCCTAATTTATCGGCAGGAACCTATACGCCTATTATTAGAGATGGCGGGGGATGCCGTTTAGAACTGACCCCTATAGATATCCTTGACGTTGACCCACCAACGGATATTGATTTTGTCCAGAGCAATGTCAATTGTGCGGCAGGTACTTCTGACGTTACATTGACACCTACGTCAAATGCGGCCATAGTGAGATATGAAGTCATTAGTCCCACGCCTGGTTTTGATGCGGACGGGGACAATACCAACAATGTTATAACAGGTCTGAGTACAAGTACTTCCTATATTTTTCAGATAACGGATGCTAACGGTTGTATTTATACAGAAGGATTTAGTCCAGCGGTGCTCAGTTCTATTCGAGTAAGAGTAAAATCCGGCGGAGATTTACGAGTCTGTAATGGTGCTACTGATGGCACAGGTACTTTTATAGTGGATGGTTTTGCCAATAATTATACCTACGATATCAATGGCGGACTTTATACAGGGGGACCTCAAAACGATGCAGAGATAGACTTACCCTTGTCCGGGGCAGGAACATATACTATTACCGTTACGGATGCGGATACCGGTTGTACGGATACCTCCTCTTTTGATATTAACGAGGCGGCAGTTTTGGATTTAAGTGGGAGTGCAGTTAGCCCAATGACCTGTGATAATAATAATACTGGTAGGGTAGAGGCCATCGCCACTGGCGGCTGGGGTGGTAATAGATATAGTTTGGAATACCCTTCTGGCCTCACCGTGGGACCAAAATCCGGTAGATTTTTCGGAAATTTAACGGAAGCTACCGATGCTTTAGACCCATCTGATGTCTATACCCTAACTGTTGAAGATTCAGAAGGTTGTACATCGACCTTTACTTTCGATTTAGAAGAAAGAGTACCACCATCAATTAGTATCGTTAGTTCGGATTTATGTTTTTCGGCTACCACTAATGGTTCGGTAACCGTAACGTCTTCTGGTGGCGGACCCGGTCATGAATATCGAATTAATAATGGACCACTTCAAGCAAGTCCAACCTTTAACAATCTAGTTCCTGGAACTTATATCGTTGAGGTAGAGGATGATAATAATTGTACAAATCAAGTATCGATTACCATTCCACCTGCTATAAACGTAACACTTAGCATTGTTGATGAGATACCCTGTGCGGGTGACGGAACTTTGGGAATAGCCATTTCAGGTGGGAACATAAGTGATTTGTCCAATACGTCATATACGATAGTAAAGGAAGGCGTTGCAGTACCTGGTTTTACTGGGTTACCATTACCATCGGACACGTTTACCTATACCGTTCCTTTCGGCGAGCATGGGGATTATACCGTGTCTGTCGTAGACAATAATACTTGTACGGATACTTCTGAACCCATAACATTTGATGAGCCTACTAATATTGTTGCGACACACAACGCAACAGGTACTAGCTGTGGTGACCCTAATAGTGGTTTCGTTCAAATAATACCGGATGCTACGGGGGGTATTCCACCGTTCGAAATAAAATTTGGACCAGATGGAAGTCTTACATACGGCGTGGGAGATGATGGTGCATTTACCTATTCTTCTCAAACCGTGTACTCCGGGTTATCCGTGGGAACCTATGAGTATCTTGTAAAAGATAGTAGGGGCTGTTTAATACCGGGAATTGTAGATGTTGTCATTGCGCCGGATACGAACCCAGCTCCCGATGCCGCTGTACTGCCATTGGACGCTTCTTGTAGTGCCAGTGTAGTCTCTGGCGGGATTCAAATTACGGGTGTAACCAATGGTGTTCCAGAATATACATATATCGTTGAAGATGCGTTTGGAACAGAAATTACACGAATCACTACAGACGGTGCTACGACATATCCACTTGATATTTACGATGTAGCCATATTTCCCGGCAACTATAATGTTATCACGATTGATGCTAGAGGTTGTAGTACAACCGATTTGGTAACTGTTGGAAGTACGGCAGTAAACATCATACCGGACAACACAACTTTACCTTTAGTTTGTACTCCTGGTGGTTTCACGTATTGTGTAGATATTACAGGGGGAACAGGTCCTTTCGATATTAGGGTGGTTGATGGCGGTGCCCCTCCATTTACCTACATATCCTTAGGTGGAGCTCCTCCAGTACGAAGATACTGCTTCAGTAATATTCAATTTGGAGAAACATTTACCGTTGAGGTGGTTGATACGGCTACGAACTGTATTTACCAAGAAGTTATCGAGGTTCCTGACGGACCTTCGGATTTAGATGTGGCACTGACCATAGATAATGCTTCCTGTATTCCAGGTAATTTGGTGGACTTGGACTATGTAATCAGTGGAACAGCTATCGTTGGACCTTATGATATTGAGATTAGGAATACGGATACTGGGGCCCTTTTTATAGCGGAAACTACCGCTTCGACTACGGGAACATATCAAGTACCCGAAGGGGCATATAGTATTCTTGTATATGATAACGGGACCGATTGTTCAGACGGAGCCAATGCTGTTGCAACATTAAATGAACCTAGGGTAGACGTTATTGAAAATATAAATGCCAATTGTAATGCCGATGGTCAGTTAACCGTTCGTGGTAGCGGCGGAACTCCTTTTGCTGTGGACAGCCCTTATGAATATGCCTACGTGCCTTCAGGAAATCCTGTGGATGAGGATGGAACACTTACCCCGAGTGACCCTACGGATGATTTTACTGATGCATCCACCGTAATATTGCCAGGTGCTCCGGCTCCAGGTCTAGATTATGACATTTGGGTGAGGGATTCCAGAAATTGTGCCTATCGAATTTCGGCTGCGGTAATTACAGAAGACCCACCATTGCCACCACCAACTTTTGATGTTAGTAATCAGTGCGATGTTTTAGCGGCAACCTTTACTATTGAGGTTCATATGCCCGCGAATATAGATACGCCTAGCTTTACTCTTGGAGGGTTGACCCAACCTGGTGTTTTCGATGCCGGGGATAATAGATGGGAAGCTGTGTTTACGGTAGGGAGTATTGGAACGTATAGAGTTGATGTCATAGATGCGAACGGCTGTACAGGATTTTCGGAGCCAGAGGTTTTTCAAGTATTATCGGCTTCGGGCGGATTTAGTTTTGAACCCAATTGTACAGACCCGGATGGTATCATTACCATAACTGCAAATGGTGGTAGTGGGGATTTTGATTTTGAACTACAGGACAACCTCGGGGTTGCCATAACCAATAATGCTACCGGTGTATTTAATGGTATAGCGGCTGGAGAATATCAGGTTTTGGTTACTGATAATCAGGTTACTGATGGCACGAATAATTGTACTTTTCTCGTACAGGATATCATTAGTACCATCCCTACGGCACCTTTGATCGTAGATGATGGCGCAACAAATGTAAGTTGTAATGGTGCAGATGATGGTAGTATCAATATCACCTTATCACCGGGAACGGATATCGATGGTATTACTGCATACAATATTTATACTGGAAGTCTTCCGCTACCTCCTTCACCAACGGCATTGTTCACCAACACTTCGGGATCATTTGACAATTTGCCACCTGGGAACTATATCGCCCAAGTGATTTCGGATAAAGGATGTACCCATGAGGTAGATGTTACTATTACTGAACCTCTAGACTTCACTATCTCTGCTACTGCAGCGGATTTTTCTTGTGAGCCGGGTGCCAACAGATTTAGTTCAACAGATATTGTAGTCACTATTACAAATCCGGGAACTGGAACGCTAAACACGGATTATCAATTTAGTATAACTGGATTTGAGAATTATGAAATTGGGAATACCGCTACAGGTCATACGTTTGAAATCGTGGATACCGGAGTCTCGCAGAACATCACCGTATACGCCATGGACGCCAATGGTTGTAGGACTACCTTTGATTTACCGACGATAAATCCACCAACCGATGTCGTTCCTTCTATTATAGAGGTAGACCCTTTGAACTGTAGAGATGATGAAAGGGTGCGTATTCAAGTTATCGGAACAACGGATTTTACAGTTTCTACGGTTTCAGTGACTCCTGTTTCTCCGGTTACAAATACTTCCGGAAATAACTATATAGATGTGTTCTTGCCGGCATCTGGAGACTACTTATTTGAAATAACGGATAATATAGGAGGTTGTACCTATCCATTACCCGCGCATACGGTGCTGGAACCGGAACAACCAGTTGTTTCTATTACGGAAGCCAAACCGGTAAGCTGTTTTACACCTGGAAACGATGGAGAATTATTTATAGAAGTAACCAATTATGTAGGTGATTATTCCTATACAGTGTATATGGCCGATGATACCACCAAATCTACCCCAATAACGACAGGTAGTTTTGCGACTACGGATTTTCCCGATATCAATGGTGATGAAGCCAGAATTACAGGACTTCCAGGTGGCAATTTAATAGTAGAAGTAGTTGCTGATGCTATGCCATTTTGTTCAAATGACAGTAATGTAGCTAACATTAGAACTCCTAACGGTGATTTAATAGTGACTGCAACCCCTGTCGGAAATGTTGGCTGTGGTAATGATAGCGGAGAGATAGAAGCTATTGGGCAAGGCGGATGGGATACTTTCCCTTACGACTATAGATTATTGTTCAGTACCGATGGTGGTGCTACGTATACTACTGAAGTAGTCCCATTTTCAAATACGAACGAGTTTACGGGATTAGAATTCGGTTTTTATCAAGTTGAGATTAGGGATATAGAAGGTTGTATTAATAGTGTTGATATTGAATTGGAAGAGGTACCACAAATTGACGCTGGTATTCGTGAGCCGCAAGGTTTGGATTGCCCCAACGGAAATAATGCTGTCTTAGAAGCTTATGATCCAACCACGGGTGATGCACTTTCTGCTTCAGCGGGTGCTACCGGCGGATTTCCTGGAGCTGGATACAACTATAGATTATTATACTTAAACAGTAATGACCGTACGGATGTAGTTTCCAGCAGCGGGCTTCAGAATTCGCCAACCTTCATTGGCACAAGCGGTGGTTTTATAAGTGCCGGATGGTATGCTATAGAAGTATCGTCAAGTTTTGATTGTCTATACGTTACGGAGCCCTATTTTGTAGACCCACCACCACCAGTAGCTCCATTATTGGTGCAGACTAGGGTGCCAGGATGTGGTGGCGACGGTGAAATGAGATTATCTATTGAAAATCCTGACCCTTTATTTACCTATGAGTATGCACCGGTCGAAAATGGTGTAGTGGTAGGACCTTACCAAACTATGGCGGGCACCTCGGTTTTAATTCCAGGCGTTCAAGGAATAACCTATCAATTCGATGTTAGAAAAGTTACAACATTGAGTATATGTTCACCAGTAAGGTCAAATGGTATAACAATGACCAATGCTACGGGAATAACCCTATTGCCTAATTTACCGGACGATATTTCCTGTGCTTCGGAATTGGACGGTAGAATAGAGTCCTTCGTAAATGGTGGCGTTGGCGATGATTTGTTTTATTTGTACGTTGGTGATCCCATAGACGCATTTAATCCGGCTGCTTCGGCAACTCTTTTTAGAGGCCCTCAACCAAACGGAACATTTGAAGGCTTACCAGCTGGAACGGCATATTACATCGCTGTTACCAGTGGGGCAACCTGTATGGATATTGCTGGACCGTTCGAAATTATAAGACCAGAACCCATCACTTTTGATGCTAGTCCTACGCCTGTAAGCTGTAATGGTGAACAAGACGGAACGATTACCGTTGAGGTATTATCAGGAGGCATAGGCTTAATTCAATTTGCAATAGGTCCTAATTTTAATGAATTCTTTAGTGAGCCAAGCACCCCGGGAAGTTACACTTTTGATGAACTTGCTGCGGGTACTTATGAGATATTGATTCAAGATGAAAATGGCTGTTTTGAGAAAGACTTTATTACGGTTACAGAGCCGGATGTGGTAGAAATAGTCAATATCCAGACAACACCAGAATTATGTATAGGTGCCAACGACGGAACCGTGGTTTTTGATATTACAGGAGGAACACCTTTTGTAGACCCACTTGTAAGTCCTACTCCGTATTTTGAATATAAAATAGAGATGATAGATCCTATTGATGAAACAGGCACTGGTGTTTTTGCACCTTATGATGGTCAAGTTATATCTGGTCTGCAAGGAGGAGCTTCCTATGCTATATACACGCAAGACGCTAACTTGTGCCCGTCTACCGCAGTATTCACTATAGGAATAGGTGTTGATTTAACCGCAGAGCCAATAGTACAGTACGGTTGTGAAGGAATTTTCCCGAACAGTACGGTAACCGTTCAGGTATTGGATAACAGCCTAATGTCTGATTTAATGTTCGCTTTGGATCCTTTGGACCCTACCGACCCTATTACTGCCAATGCAGGAGTTGAGAATACTTGGGGCGATTTGCCAGCTGGTGATCATACGGTATATATATATCATCAAAATGGTTGTACCAACTTTGTGGAATTCTCTATTGATGCGTATAACCCATTGGTGCTGACGGCGACAAAAACAGGTCCTAATGAACTAACGGCACTTGCCGAGGGCGGATTTGGAGGTTATGAGTATTTCTTCAATAGTGAGTCTTATGGAGAAGAAACCGTATTCACTACTAATGATAGTGGTGTGGTTAATGTTAGAGTGGTAGATTCCAATGGTTGTGTTGCCATGGTTCAAGTGCCCTTCGAATTTACGGGTATGTTGGAAATACCTAATTTCTTTACACCAGATGGAGATAATTTGAACGATGTTTGGTCACCGGAAAATAGGGAGTTCTTTCCAAACATAGAAGTGAAAATCTATGATCGGTATGGAAGGGTAGTGGCTATTCTTAATGAAATTACCAATTGGGATGGTACGTATGAGGGCAAGGAAGTACCAACAGGAGATTATTGGTACGTTGTTAATGCCAACGATAAAAGCCAACAACGTTATGTTGGGCATTTTACACTGTACAGATAGATAAACGAATCTTTTAATATACTAAAGGAGGCTCAAATAAAGAGTCTCCTTTTTTTGTGCATTTTCGGGAATGAAAAAGACACCCAAGCTTTATGAAATGGCTATTTGTTTATTCTACATAGAAAGGAGAAAGAACCAACGGATTTCTTTATATTGGAGCCATTAATAAATTTAAATTCATTAATGGATTTTTTAAGGTATATTTTAATCGTGCTGATAGTAACCAGCTGCGCTTCCCAAGTTAAACCAAATTTAGTGGATGACGAGATGGAAACTACCATCAAGGAAAACCTGAGTTATTATTTATATTATCCTGAAGATTATCTGGAAGAACCCGATAGGGAATACCCAATTCTTCTTTTCTTGCATGGCGGTGGAGAATCTGGAGATAGTTTGGTCACCATTAAAAGAAACGGACCTCCTAAGCTTATTGTGCAAGGAAAAAAATTCCCTTTTTTAATCTTAGCTCCACAAAATCCGTATCAAAAAAAATGGTGGAATACTAGGGCGGTAAAACAGCTTTTGGACACTGTTGTCACCAATAATAGAGTGGACAAGAGAAGAATATATTTAACCGGTTTAAGTAGGGGAGGTGGCGCCGCTTGGGAACTTGCTGTGCAGTACCCGGAGACTTTTGCGGCAATGGCCGTAGTTTGTGGTATGACGCCTGTGCCTTATGCTTCTTGGATAAATAAAGATATGCCCATCTGGGTATTTCACGGTGAAGAAGATAAATCCATTCCTGTCACGGAATCTGAAACAATGGTTAGCAGACTTAAAGAAATGGGATATGACATTCGGTTCACTAAGTATCCCGGGATAGGTCATAATTCATGGGTCAAAGCTTATAACACTGAAGAATTGTATGATTGGTTTGTAGCGCAGAAGTTACCGGGAAATTGAATTTATAGTCAATTTAAGCCTTCTTTACAGGAAACAATGGACTAAAGAATCAATTCTGATATAAATTATTTTTCAATATCATGATATCCGTATCGCTATTGTCCCAAATATCTGCTAAGTATTCGGGAACCGGAGTAAAGCCGTATGTAAAAGCACTTAGTATAATATCTTCATCTCCGTCTTGATCAACATCCCCAGAATCTAACAGTAACCATCGCCCTAAATTGGCATCCTCGAAAGTGAAATCTTGAAAACGAAATTTTTCTGTATCCAAATTTTCCAAATAAACAAAGCTGGATTTAGGTTTATGCTCGTAATCAGGAAAAGTAGCTAATAAAGCTATATCTAAATCGCCATCCTCATCAAAATCATTGGTGACTAATCTGGTAGCTCCGTTCAGTGGATAGAAAAAATGTTCCTCAAATTTATTTTCCCCGTTGTTTAGATGTATTCGTAATCCATGATAAGGTTTTTGGATATAGCTTTTATCTCCGTTGTCTCCGTGAACGGTTAGTATATCGTCGTCACCGTCACTGTCAAAATCCACAAGCTCAAACCAACTTGAACCATATACAGGATTAAATTGTATAACGGTTTCGGGGGTAAATGTAAGATTGTCTTTTTGATAAAGTATGGTTATATTCTCTCTTCCCTGAGAACTGAGTACCACCAAATCCAACTTATTATCGCCATTCATATCCCTTGCTATGGTTCGTGTAGTTCCAGGAACACCCAAGAGTATCTCTTTTTTATAATTTAAGCTATCCTGTTTTACAAAAAGGGATAGCGCTCCGGTCAAATGTCCGAATTCACATATCACTATTTCATCGCGTCCATCTCCATTAAGATCCTCTACTAAAGTATGCACGGGCCTATGTAAGGTAAAAGGTAGCCGATGATTTGTATTTATGTTTGATATCTCAAGGTAGCCTCTAGCTATTTCCGAAGGATTTAGATAGCCTACACTGGTGGTATAGGAAAATTCCTTTTTTTCAACATAGGAGGTTATCGCTTTCTCTGTTTGAAACGTTTGACTTACGCTATCAGACTGAGCGCTTAGTTTATTAACCGTTCCATTCAAATCCGCAGTAATAATGCTCTTATTACTCTTGTTGAACTCTAGAAAGGTGACGAGGGTTCCTTTTCTATTATCCAAGTTTACCTGTTTAGTTTGAAACTGTGCAAGCTCCTTAGGGGCCTTGGTTTTATTACTGATTAAGGAATCTGGGGCCATGGAAAGGATGTAGCTCTTAAGATTATCCCAATCCTCCATGGAAATTATAGGTTTGGCGGGATAAACGCCCGATTTCATTCTAGCTTCTTGCTCTTTAAAGGTAAGATTTAAATACGGATTATTTCCCTCGTAGATAACGCCCATTCTCGCCGCCATTTCTGGCAGGACACCTTCCTCCCATACATTTTTGGGTAAGTCTGCTATATTCGGTAATACATGACAACTAGCACAATGGGTTGTATATAGTTTGGCTGCCCTTTTTTCCTCATTAGGAGCGCACGAACCAAAAAGAATAAGAAATAGAAAACAATATGAATATATGTTTTCTGAAAAAATAAACCCCATTGTTCTTGATGCTTTTAGAATTGGTAATTTTTTAAAACTGATATTTACTTTCAATATATCGTAAAGCCTATTTTTTCTGAAAAACGAGGAGCTTATTTCTATTCTGAGTGGCTATGATATACGGTTTGCCCCCCCTTGCACTCTTGACTAAAGCAATGTTCTTGGCGTCTCCCGGAACTAGAAAACCACTATCCTTGCTTTCTATTGCCTCAAAACCTCCTTTATTATCACCCCTTAAAAATAGTCCGTTATGGGCATCGTATCGCCCTACAAAGGTTTCATTGCCATAGTCGTTTCCAACCAACAACATATCCAAATACCCATCGGAATCATAATCTGAAATTGCTATGTCGTTTACGGGACCCACTTGTGCTTGCCAAGGTAAGCTTTGGTAGGAGAAATTGCCCTCGCCTAAATTTTCTATATAGATGCTCTTATCGTAATTGCCCGTTAGCGTAAGTGCTCCATCTAGTTCCTCCTTCGAAAGTAAAGTTTGCAGATTGGCTTTTGAATAATTTTTGTAAGAATTGAATCTTGAACGGAAAAGCGTGCTTTGTCCGTAAAGGTCGCCCCAAAAATGTACAGGAAAAGATTCATAGATATTGTCATTAAAATCTCTACGATTATGAGCAAATAGTATGGGGTCTATATTGCCATTGTTATCAAAATCTTTAGCAATGAGATGAACAGGTCGTTCTTTTGACGGTTGGTATTGATTATTGGATCCCATGTTACCAACAACAAAATCTATGTCGCCGTCGTTATCAAAATCTGCACCCTCAATAACTTCCCACCAACCCGATAATTCTTCTAAGCCAGTATTCTCTAGCTTTTTAAGGCCGGTTTTCTCGTTTTGGAATATGGTAATTGGCATAAATTCACCTATTACGATTAAATCCTCTAACCCATCTTCGGTAACATCTTTCCAAACTGCATCGGTAATCATACCTAGTTCTTTAAACTCAGGGGCCACTGTTTCGGTTACGTCTGTCAGTTTTCCATTATTGTTTTTAAGTAGATAGCTTTTTTCTGGCAAGGGGTATTTCGCAAAGGGTGTACGACCTCCAACGAAAAGATCCGTGTAACCATCTTTGTCAAAGTCCATGGCTTTAACAACCGAACCACTCCCTTTTATTCTAGGGTGCAAATTAGGTGCCACTTTAAAACTTCCTTTACCATCGTTTATCAGCAGGATATCCGTATAAAAGTCATTATCCTTGACCATAAATTCGTTGCTTCCCGAAACTAAATATAAATCGAGGTCACCATCGTTTTCTAGATCAAACAGCGCCATTCCTTCCTGCTCATACTTTAAAAGGTTTTCCTCTCTAAATAGGGGTTTCTCATTAAATTCCCCATTTTTATTTTGAAAGAATATGCTTGGCGAATACCCAGCGGAACTACCAACAATGAAATCTTCCATGCCATCGTTGTTCAAGTCTCCGTTGACAATCGTTGGACCGTTTTGGGTAAGTTTATGTGGCAGTATGCGTTGAACGCTATAATCTACGATATCTTCTTCTTGGTGTAAAAAGTCAACTCCGACCGTATTCGAAACCTCAGTAAAGTAGGGCTCTACTTTTTTAGGAACTAACGGAAATTTTAATAGTTCTGGCGAAATAGAACCAGATGAGGCGTAATCTATTTTAATAAATGAATTCTTTTCTAGGTCATTTAATTTTTGATATTTTCCATCGGGCCATACTACTTCTATAACTGTCGGTTCCTTTTTGTTGCCAAGTCCTAAATGAATACCACCTTCAATGGTGGACATATAACCTCTACCTAAATAATGCTCTTGATACATGAATGTGCCGTCATTAAACCAAACCACTATTTTCGTTCCAATTCCCGAAGGATTTTTTTCTGGACCATATAAAGAGATTCTTAAAAAGTTATTTTTATTCTCCTTGACTTCATTGCTGTTGTTCCTGAAAACAAATGCCTTATCATTTATATTATTGACGATGTAGTCCAAATCACCATCATTATCCAAGTCTACTACGGCCGCTCCGTTAGAAAATGATGGGATGTCTAGTCCCCAATCTTCACTAACATCTTTAAATTTAGGCTTGCCAGTGTTCTGGTAAGCATAGTTAGGTATTTTTATCTGTGGTATGGAATCTAGGATTTGACTTTCATTTAAGTATCGACTTACATTAAACTTAAAATCCCCAAAATCTAAATCCGTAATATCTCGAGGAAATCCGTTGGTTATCAAAAGATCTCTGTAGCCATCATTGTCCATGTCGGCAAATAGGGGAGACCAGCTCCAATCTGTTCTTGCAATCCCGGCCATGAGACCTATTTCACTGAAAGGAACATCAGGACCATTTCCCTTCTGTAACATATTACGAGTGTATTGGTATTCGTAGCCAAATTTGTCATTAAATATATAGTTGGCGTATTTGGTATTGGGAATCGTAGTTTTTGTTCTTTGGTTTGTTTCTCCTAGCATATCCAAGGTGATAATATCTACATAACCATCGTTATTAAAATCAGAGATGTCGTTCCCCATAGAGAACTTGCTTTGGTGCTTTATTTTAGTACTGATTTTATTGGAGAACGTTCCGTTTTTATTGTTGATGTAGAGTAGGTCATTACTCAAGTAATCGTTACTTACATAAATGTCTGGCCAGCCATCATAGTTTATATCGGCTATTGCCAAGCCAAGTCCATAACCCTCTATCAGAATACCAGCCTCTTTACTTACATCCGTAAAAGTACCATCCCCATTATTTCTATACAGCCGATCATTGCTATCTGCCGTACCGTCGGTTATTTTTTTACGGTAGTTGGCCGGAAGCAAATGTATATCAACGTTATTAAGGACGTAGAGGTCTAAAAGCCCGTCTTTATCATAATCGAAAAAAGTTGCTCCCATACTATTTGCGCTACCAGCAATTCCATATGTCTCGGCCATTTCCTTGAAAATGGGTACGCCATCCTTATCCAAACCTTGGTTGACGAAAAGTAGGTTTTTACGCTCTTCGTCGGAAGGAAGCATGGCAGAGCACACATATATATCCAAAAAGCCGTCCAAATTAATATCTGTAACGGCGATACCTGTATTCCAGCTAGCTTCTGCCTGGATATTTGCTTTTTTCGATATATTTTTAAAGGAGAAGTCTCCTTCGTTTAAATAAAGTTGATTTGCTACCTGGTTGCCACTAAAAAATATATCTGGCTTACCGTCATTATTGAAATCGCCAATTCCTACACCGCCCCCATTAAAAATATACTCGCTATTGAGGATATTGAAACTGTCCGTTTCTATGATGTTGTTGTTAAATTGAATATTGGTGTCATTTGAGGAAATCCTTGTAAATAATTTCTTTTCCTCTTGGTTGCAGGAAAGAATTACCAGTATGAATAAGAATAGAAAACCTAGATGTATTTTTCGCATAGCGATATGTATCATATTTAAGATAAAATCGTGATTGAAGTTCGGTATCCTTAGCGGATAATTGACGTATAAATGTATGTTAAACGCAGTTAAAAGAAAAATATATGGCAGGTATAATAGCCGTGATAATGTACTTAAGTAGGAATGCTATAAAAAAGGACAGAGCGTTATCATAACGCTCTGTCCAAGTAATTTTGAAATTTAATGAACTACTTCAATTTAATACCCCGGGTTCTGGGTAAGTACGCCTTGACTTAAATCAATAGCATCTACCGGAATTGGAATTAAATCAAATGTGGCTTGGTACGGTAATACCTTTGGACCAAAGTTTTCGATAACTCTGGTTTCATTGGTGTAATACTGCGGCAATACGGTAGTGGTAACGCCCCACCTTCTTAAATCAAAAAGTCTATGGCCTTCCATACCCAATTCTATTCTGCGCTCGTATCGCACTGCCTGTCTTGCAAACTCCGCATCTGGAAAAGAAGGATAAAGACCTACCACATAGTTGGCAGCAGGACCACTTCCGTCTACAGCTTGTACCACGGAGGTATTAGCGGCTCTATTTCTAACTTGGTTGACATAATTTAAAGCCGTAGCTAAATCACCGGTCTCAACCGCAGCTTCTGCTGCCATTAGAAGTACATCGGCATAGCGCATGATGTTATAGTTGATTCCAGAACGTTCTTGTCCCCAGTCTCCTTGACCGCGGCTTACACCTACTTCGCTTTCTTGATACACGCTCTTTTTTGGAAGGTAAGGACCGGAGATGTCAGCTATAGGAGCTGCGCGTATCCATTCTTTTCCGACATGTACGCCAAAACCATTATAGTCTATCCCCCGTCTTCCTACCGTATAGTCCAATCTTGGGTCTACAGGAGTCGTGGTATCAGGGTCAAAAGCTTCGTCTGACTGAATGTTATAGTCATTTTTGAAAACAGGTATGTCCGTTGTGCCCAAGAATGGTAAACCATCAGCATCAACTTGAAAGGCGTTGGCCAAATCAATAGTCGGCTGATAAAAACCACAACAAGAACCGAAAGGACCACCACCTGGAAAGTTCAGTGTACTTCCAATATTTCCATTGAAAGAAAAACCATCATCAGCTGCGAACTGAATAGCGAATACAGATTCTGGACCGTTTTCGCCGGCAGAAGTAAAATTATCCAAGAATTCGGGAGCTAAAGCAAACTCACCACTATTGATTACCTCGTTAAGAAGTGTCAGTGCAGGACCAAAATCCTGTTGGTATAACAAAGCCTTTCCCAAGAAAGCTTTAGCAACTACGGCTGTTGGTCTTCCTGCATCTGGCTGATCTGCCCTTGTAGCAGGTAAATTATCAATTGCGAATTGAAAATCTGACTCGATTTGATCCCATGCCGGACCAGTATTGGGCTGATTAAACGCCAACTCTTGAAAATTTTCTACTGAAATAATGGAAACATTTCCATATATTTTAGTCAATTCAAAATAATAATGGCCTCTTAAAAATCGGGCTTCACCCTCTTGTTGTGCTAGTTTGGTCACATCCGCTTCCAGCAAGGTGCTCGTGTCGATGTTCTGTATTACATTAAGCGCAGCATTTGCTCTATTCACCCCTGCATACAAGGCGGCAAATTTAGATCTAAAGTACCCATTTCCAGTTCTGATGTCGTTGGTCTCCATTTGAAACAACTCTTCTTGATCCGCATCGTTACTTCCTTTGTGTGCATCGTCAGACATTACATCTGTCCACCAATTATCGCCACTTACGCCAAATTGATTTCCAGGGCTATTATTTCTTTGCCCATCCAATACGGAATAAGCTCCGGTAAGCAATAAATCTACACCGGTGGTGTTTGCCAAGGCATCATCACTTAGTGCACCCACTGCTGGGGTCTCTGAAAAGTCATCACCGCAGGAATATAATCCTATAAAGGCGGCAAGGACATAAATAAATTTCTTTTTCATTTTTTTACAATTTTAAATTAACTCCAAATAAGAATATTCTAGACAAAGGAAAGGTATTATTATCAACACCAATAGTTAAACCATTATTAACGTTACCTGGACGTATCTCTGGATCTAGCCCATTATAGCCCGTAATCGTAAATAGGTTCGTGGCGTTTATATATAACCTAACGTTGTCTATTCCCCACTTATCGGTTAAAGTATTTGGAAAGCTGTAACCAATAGAGAGGTTTTTTAAACGTACAAAAGAACCATCTTCTACAAAGAAGGAGTTCGGATTCGTCTCACTGTTCAAAACAGCAAAGCTTAAGGCTGGTGCGTTACCATTGGGGTTAGTCGTTGGATTAAAAGAATCTAACACTCTCGTACTTCTGCTTCCGTCAGGGAAGGTTCCAAAATCGGTATAGATTCTGTCAAAGTTGTAGATATCATTTCCTACTTGACCAGAGAAAAATGCGCTAAAGTCCCAATTTTTATAATTCGCATTTAAGTTAAGACCTAAAGTGAAATCTGGGTGCGGATTTCCGATAAAATCCCTGTCGTCATCGTTGATAACGTTGTCCCCATTTAAATCACGGTACCTTAAACGACCCACACCGGCCAAATCATTTGGAAAGCCCTGGTCTGGCCCTGCAGCTACTTCCGCTTCTGAACGGTAAATACCATCTACGACCCTACCAAAGAAAGATGCCAATGGCTGACCTACTTGCGTTCTGTTAAAAACACCCGTTCTAAAACCATTTCCTAACTGAAATTCACTTGCCAGTTCCGTAACTTCATTTTTATAAGTAGATATATTCAATGCAGCACCGTAGCTGAAATCATCATTTGCCTGATTTTGGTAAGCAATACTGAAATCTACACCAGTGTTTTCAACCGAACCTAAATTTACAAAAGGAGGGTTGGCATCAATAGCCGTATCTCCAATAACCGTAAAATCTTGTGCAATGAGGTCATTAGTGGTCAGTTTAAAATATTCAACTGACATGGTCAAGGCATTATCAAAAAAGCCCATTTCTGCACCAATATTTAAGGTTTCACTCGTTTCCCAGGTCAAATCAGGATTACCTACCTGAGAAAGAATAGCACCAGTTGCTGCTGTCCCGGTTCCATTAAAAGCAAAGTTTGCCTGCTGATTGTTCAGCGAAGAAATATTCTGTGTAGGATTGCTTACAGGTAATTCTTGATTACCTAATGCACCCCAAGAAAATTTAAACTTTAATCTATTCATAATACCATCCTCTGGGAAGAAGCCTTCGTTACTCATGATCCAACCGGCACTGAAGGCTGGAAAAACACCGCTTTGATTATCTCCTAAGAAACGTGAAGATCTATCTCTACGAACCGTAGCAGTAACTAGGTATTTGTTATCATAAGAGTAATTGGCAGAACCAAATATCGAAGATAAGGTGTTTTCAAAATCGAAAGTTTCACCAGGATTGACAATTGGCGCACCAGACGCGTTACTTAATTGATAAAAATCCGGTGTCTCAAACAAGAAGCCCGTTGCGGATACCTCTAAGGATTTACCGGTAACACTGTTAGCTTCATACCCTAACAAGGCATTAACATTGTGCTTGCCAAAAGTTTTGACATAGTTCAAGGTGTTTGTCCACGTCCAGTTATAGAATTGAGCGTTACGTTCCCTTAAACTATTCGTAGCTCTTGGTTCCGCAGATTCCGGGTCAGTAGCTCTAAAATCGCGAAGATTGTTAAGGCTAATATCTCCACCGATAACAGTTTTTAGATTAAGACCGTCTGCCAATTCTAGGTTAGCGTAAACATCCCCTAAAATACGGGTCTGCTTGTTGAAATCGTCCGCATCCCTATTTAATATTGCCACCGGATTTTCCGCATTGGAAAGACCTCTTGCATTATTGTAAGTTCCTGCAAATCTTCCTTCACTATCTCTGATCGGAACAAGTGGACTTATACGAAGGGCCAATTCGGTAACATTACCTACTCTCTGGTTACTAAAGGATAAATTGGCATGCTCACCTACGGTAAGGCGATCACCGATTTTGTACTCGGAGTTAAAACGAAGTTGTGCCCTCTTAAAGCCAGTATTTAATTGAATACCGTCCCTATTAATGTAACCCGCACTAAAAGAATATTTACCGCTTTCGTTACCGTTTGATATGGTAGCACTAAAATTTTGTGCCGGTGCAACCCTAAAAATTTCCTCTAACCATCTTGTGCCGCCAGGTCTTACAACGGCAGTAACTGCTTCACCAGTACCTTGAAGGCTAACCCCTAATAATTGCGATGGTACTGTTGGAGCACCTCCATTAGGGAAATATTGCGGATGTGTAATGGCGTTCACATCACCACCTGTTCTAATGGCATCATTTAATTTACTCTCAAAGATAACATCTCCCAATTGTTGTGCATTTACTTGGTCAGGAAGGTTTGCTACCGTAGCAAATCCCGAAGAAAATTCAACGTTTACAGATAGTTTATTCTGATTGTAAGCTCCGTTTTTGGTAGTCACAATGATTACACCGTTAGAAGCTCTTGCACCATAAATAGACGCTGCACCATCTTTTAAAACGTTCATCTGTGCGATATCCGCAGGGTTTATGTTATTCAAAATACCAGGGTCAGTGGTCTGTAACCCATCAATTATATAAAGCGGGTTATTGTTGTTCGGCGTACCAAAACCTCTTATACGTACTACTGGATTTCCACCCGGCGTACCTGCGTTGGTAATGGTTACCCCAGTTACCCTACCTTCTAAGGCCTCCGCTACGTTAACAAGTGGTTGCTTTGTAGCTTCCGAAATGTCTACCGACGCTACGGAACCTGTTAAGTCACCTCTAGTTTGAGTAGAATAACCCGTTACAATAACCTCGTCTAATGCAGCCGCATCTTCTGAAAGAGTCGCGTTCACTACGCTATTACCGTTAACTGCAATTTCTTGACTTTTAAAACCAATATAGCTGAATATCAATGTGGCATCACCATTTACGTCCAAGGTGAAATTACCATCAAAGTCAGTTTGAGTACCATTAGTGGTACCTTTTACTACTACACTAGCACCAGGCAATGGGGAGCCTGTGTCATCAGTAACCGTTCCAGTGACCGTTGACTGCATTTTGACGTCAAGTGTTTCGTTCAGAAAAATAGTTCCTTCATTTGCCTGTGCTATTTGAGCACCTAGACAAATAAGCATCGATAAAAGACCCATCTTGAGAGGAAATCCTCTTCTTCGGGATTTTACCGATTTGTAATCATGTTCTTGATTCATAATCTTTTGTTGTTTGTTAGTTTAAAAATAAAATTTTAAAATTTTGCCATTTTTTCCTCATCTGTTGACCACTCAGATGTGTTAAAAAAAACAAAATTTAGCATAATTATAATACAATTAAGTGAAAATAGTGACAACTTCAACTGATTTTTTATAATGGAGGCATATAGATAATATCTTAAATTTTTAATGGATTACCACTGTAGTGCCTATAAAATATAAGTTTCTGTTATTTCGTAAGGAGAATATTGTCATTTCGACAATTTACTTTTTTTAACAATTGCCGGATAAAATGTTATCGATTTATGGCCTCAAGGGTGTCTCTATAACGTTTGAGTAAGCCCTACTATAACGTTATAGAACGCTTTGATTTTTTTGAAATTTTATGTTAATTTTTTACTGCTTCATCCGCTTTAGAAAGAAGCCGTTTTAATGCAGCATATTACAATAAGCCCTTCATTTACATCTTTAGTAAAAAATAGGTATTTCTCCCCACCATCCTTTATTTTCAATCTTTTTCTTATTTCCGAAACGGATTCAGGGAAATTTCTAGCGGTAATATTGGCTTTTGTAGAACGAAGTATCTTTAGTTCAGTTTTATTATAGGGCAAGACTTTAAGTATCTTAAAGCTTCTTCCTGGAAAATCTTCTAAACTTTTAGAGGTATATAAATGAGTATGTTGGCTAATCTTATTGATGTTAAAACGATTACCGATTAATTTGTAGGCGCCTGATTTCAGTATGGCTGCATTAGGTTCGTATAAATAGTTTAAGGGTGAAGAAAAATAAGCTAACGCATCTTTCTCTTCCTGCTCCTTAAATATGAAGGTATCGCTCTTATTTTTTCTTAAGTTGACGGCTCTGATCACAGGTTGGCCCGAAAAGCCTTTTTCTAACTCCCAGATGACTTCTTTAACCTCATTATCCAATGCTACCACGTGAATTGCATTTACACAACTAAGTTGATTTAGCCCCGCCTTAATATCCAACAATGGTCCGGTCTTTATGAGGATATTATTGGATTTGGTGAAAAGAAATTCTAAATGTTCGGTGACGTCCGGTTCGCAATCGGAGAGGAAAAATACTTTTTCCTTGGATTCATTGCGTCTTGAAGGGTCTAGATAAATGAAGTCAAAAACGAGATTAGTCTTTTTTAAAAAATTTAGACCATTTTCAGGTATCGACTTAATATTGGTTGCATTTAGTACCTTGAAATTATACGTGGCAATTTGAGAAAGCTCCGTATTTTTCTCTAAATGCCAAACCTGGTTCATTTTTTTGCTAAATGCATAACTATCTACCCCGAAACCTGCGGTTAAATCTAAAAGAGTTCTACCCTTTACAATATTCGCCTTGTAGGTTGCCGTAGCTTCAGAAGAAGTCTGTGATAGGTTCAACTTGTTGGCGTAGTAGATTCCTTTCTTGTGAAACCAAGAAGGCAGCTTCTTGGCGATTCTAGATTTTGCTTCAATTTGCACCGCTATTTCTTGCGATGTACAGCCTGGGAAGGGCGACTTCTTGAGAACTATTTTGGTGACATCGTCATAAAGATGATCCTCTATATAGTCTTGTACTTCGGGTTTAAGTAAGTTTAAATTCACTCTAACGCTATAAATTCCTTGTAAGAGATTTAACTATTTTATTATCCGATAAAAACTCCTTTAAAATGACCTTAATTGCCGTGTAACCAGGAACGGCAACTATCATTCCTACCACACCAAAGAGAAGTCCGGCAATGATAATCACTAAGAATATTTCCAACGGATGTGATTTAACACTATTGGAGAAAATTAAAGGCTGAGAGAAAAAGTTATCCACTAACTGACCAATGACTAGCCCTATGAGTACATAGCCTGTTTTCGGAAGGATTATAGTACTGAAATCCGAACCAAGATTGCTGGTCATGGTCAACATAATCATGATGACCCCTCCAATAATTGGCCCTATATACGGGATGACATTAAATAAGGCGCATAGGAAAGCGATTACTATTGCATTTTCAATACCTACAATCAAGAGGACTATGGTGTAGATAACGAACAAAATGAATATCTGAAGGAGAAGACCCAGAAAATATCTGGAAAGTAAATTGTTTATTTTATCTATTGAATTGATAGTACCTCCTTCTTTTGTTTTTGGAACAAAAGTTAAAAGTCCATTCTGAAAAAGTTTACTGTCCTTAAGAAAAAAGAAAGAAATAAATAAAACGGAAAATAGACCAATACTCGCTGTTCCTAAAACATCTAAAAACGAGTTCAAAAAATCTGGTATAAACCCCAGGTCTAGTCCCTCCAGGATATTTTTCTCAATTTTCGCATCTTCAATAACATCTTCCACCACCTCAGAAGATAGCCCCAAATACTGGGTTATTTGGTCATACAATTTATTGATGCTGTCCTGAAGTTCGTCTATATTTAGAAGTGATAAATTCTTGCCCTGTTCGGAAATCAGAGGTATGAACAAGGCCACAATACTCGCTAAAATTCCTACCATAATAAGCATGGCCAGGACAACGGCCAAAATGTTCGGGAATTTTAGTTTTCTTCTCAAGAATATAACAATAGGTCTTCCTATCAAAGCAATCACTACGGCTATTGCCAAATATGCTATTACGGAGCGAATGATATAGAGGAAGTATAAAAGAAGTAAAACCCCAGTGATAATCCCGACTGCTTTTAATATGCCATTGGCAATAATCTTCGATGTCATAGTTTAACTTTTAAAAACATAGGAAATTATGTTCGCTCCCATCTTCAGCGCATTAGCTCTAACTTCTTCGGAATCGTTATGTACAGCTGGATCTTCCCAGCCATCACCCAGGTCTGACTCAACCGTAAGTAAGAGCACCAATCTATTATTATGAAAAATACCTAACGCTTGCGGTCTATTACCGTCGTGCTCATGAATTTTGGGAAGCCCTTGATTGAATTTAAATTCTTGAGAAAATAGGGGATGGTCGGCTCCCAATTCCTCCAAAGACTTGCTCGGAAATAATCTAGCGATTTCCCTTATTACGTAAGGCTTCATTCCGTAGTTGTCATCTATGTGAAGAAAGCCGCCTCCTAAAAGATACTGTCTAAGGTTTTCAATTTCAACATCGGTAAATACTACGTTGCCATGTCCTGTCATGTGTAACAGTGGGTATTGAAAAATGAGACTATTGTTTGCTTCTACAGTTCCAGGTTTTTCATTTATCTGTGTACCGATATTGGCATTACAAAACTTAATTAGATTTGGTAATGCCGTAGGGTTGGCGTACCAGTCTCCACCGCCGGGATATTTTAAAATTGCAATATCCTGAGCATTCGTTGTCGAATTCATAAATAAAAGCCAAAAAATGCAAATGGCTGTAAGGTGTTTCATGTCCGTTCGAATAATCCTTTATCAAATTTACATATAATCACTTTGAAACAAATCAAAAGTACGGTTGATAATTGGACCAGTGCTTTAAAATAGTTCAAGTTTTAAATATTCAGTTATGAGAAAATTAATACTTCCGGTCATATTCAGTTTAGTCCTTGTGCTAATGGCGTTTAAAGAGTACAATACAGAAAAAACGGCTACTCTTACGAAGGAATGGAAAAGTTCTGAAGCGGCCAACGGTCTTGTGGTCTTAGAACTTTTTACCTCTCAGGGATGCTCTAGTTGTCCGCCAGCTGATGCATTTCTGCACGATGTTCAAAATTTATATCCGGACAATGTGCTGGCGCTCTCCTATCACGTAGATTATTGGAACTACATCGGCTGGGAAGACCCTTTTAGCTCAAGTGATTATACGCAAAAACAGCGCAATTATAATATCAAGTTTAGAAGTAGAAGTAATTATACACCGCAATTGGTCATTAATGGTAAGGAACATCTCGTAGGGTCTCATAAAACGAAAATCATTAATAAAATAGATTCGTATAAGAACCTAGAGCAAATAAATCCGATCAGTTTTCAAGGGAAAAGGGTAGATGATAAATTTGTTTTTAGTTACGAAGTTGAGGGTAATTTGAAGGATAAGGAATTACGACTTGTTACGGTTTTGAATGAACGTATTACTCAGGTAAAAAGGGGTGAGAATAGAAATAGAAGTCTAAAAAACGCGAACATAGTGGTAGGCGAGAAGACAATTCCCTTAACAGCTGAAAATGGAGAAGGTGCTGTCTTGATTCCAGATATGGTTACAAGTAAAGATAAAGTTTCTGTCTTTCTACTGGTACAGGACCATAATCTTGATATTACGGGAGGAGCTAAGTTAGCCCTTGGCAATTAGCCATTGTTAATCATGGCTATGGTAGCGCATGCTACGATGCCGGCCGTTTCTGTTCGCAACCTATTTCTACCCATGGAAACGGGTAGAAATCCATTCGTAGTGGCTTGTTTGATTTCTTGGGAGCTAAAATCGCCTTCAGGCCCAATTAAGATGGTTACCGGTTTGTCTGGCGCCACCCTTCTTTTAAGTTCATACTTTTCTACATCATCTTCGCAATGTGCAACAAACAGTAAGCCTTCTTTAGGTCGTTCTAAAAATGCTTTAAGGGAAACGGGTTCGTTAACTTTGGGCAAATAGGATTGAAAAGACTGTTTCATAGCAGCTTGCACCACCTTCTTTAAGCGTTCTGTTTTCACTGTTTTTCTTTCGGACCTTTCGCAGATTATGGGTGTTATTTCATTTACGCCAATTTCAGTAGCCTTTTCTAAAAACCATTCAAATCTCTCGTTTGTTTTTGTTGGAGCAACTGCCATATGTAGCCAATATCTTCTTGGAATGGTATGTGATACCTTGGTTATGGTAACGGTGCACTTTTTAACATGGTCATCGGTTATAGTTGCCTCAAAAATAGCGCCCTTTCCATTGGTGATCTGCAATTGGTCACCACGTTTTCTTCTAAGCACTTTAATGATGTGCTTACTCTCCAAGGCATCAAATTCAAAACTTGTGGTGGTTTTGGTCAATTCGGCGTTGAAAAACAATTGCATAATTTCTTATTTTAATTAGATAATATATCTGGCTTTCGCAGTAATATGCTGTGCTGAAAAATCCTTGTTCAAAAACTTTAAATACCCTACGATTCCTATCATACCCGCGTTGTCCGTGCAGTATTCAAATTTAGGACTATAGGTTACCCACCCTAAATTCTCCTCTGCTTCTTGTAAGGCCCTTCTAATTCCAGAATTAGCGGATACCCCGCCACCTATGGCAACTTGCTTTATACCCGTTAGCTTCACCGCTTTTTTAAGTTTACTCATCAATATTTTTACTATGGTATACTGTATGGAGGCACAAATGTCCGTTAGATTTTCTTTGATAAAATTGGGGTCCTCTTTCGTTTTCTTTTGAATGAAATACAGGATGCTTGTTTTTAGTCCGCTAAAACTAAAATTTACACCATCCACTTTTGGTTGGGGAAACTCGAAACGCAAAGGATTTCCCTTAGAAGCGTACTTGTCTATTAAGGGTCCTCCTGGATAGGGTAATCCTAAGATTTTCGCACTCTTATCAAAGGCTTCTCCAACGGCGTCGTCCAATGTTTGACCAAGAATTTCCATTTTAAAATAGTCCTCTACCTTGACTATTTGGGTATGCCCTCCACTAATGGTCAATGCCAAAAATGGAAAACTGGGTGCAGCCATGTGTTCTTCCTTAATAAAATGCGCCAAAATATGGGCTTGCATGTGATTTACCTCTATTAATGGGATATTCAGACCTAATGCTAGAGATTTCGCAAAAGAGGTCCCGACCAAAAGTGAACCCATTAGACCCGGGCCTCTTGTAAATGCTATGGCTGATAACTGTTTTTTATCGATATTTGCCTTAGCCAAAGCTTGATTTACTACGGGAACTATATTTTGTTGGTGTGCACGAGACGCGAGCTCCGGAACCACACCTCCATATTCCTCATGTATTTTCTGATTGGCAACCACGTTACTTAGCACAATATTGTTCTGAAGTACTGCAGCCGAAGTGTCGTCACAAGAAGATTCTATGGCGAGGATATAAATATTTTTGCTTTCTAGCATTTTTGGAATAAAAATTGGATGATAAAGGTAAAACATAAAGCGCTATCAAAAAACTAAGGAAAATACTCATCAGGACTTTGTTAGTGCTGATATTGATATGTGTTTTGGGT